>NZ_CP038436.1:611440-917160 GCF_004683965.1 Nocardioides seonyuensis | reverse complement strand
GACAGGCCGTCCAGGAGCTCCCGGAGCCGCGCCGCACCATCATGTTCCTGGCGTTCTGGGAGGAGCTCTCCCACGCCGAGATCGCGACCTCCACCGGTCTGCCGCTCGGCACCGTCAAGAGCCACGTGCGCCGTGGCCTCATCCAGCTCCACGACCACCTCCAGGGGGTGCGCCATGAGTCACGTTGACATCGAGGACCTGGCCGTCCTCGCCCTCGACGACGCCACGACGGAGGTGCCCGACCACCTGCGCGAGCACCTGCTCGACTGCGCCGACTGTGCGGCCCTGCTCGCCTCCCTGGCCGACGTACGCCGACTGGCCGGTGCCGAGCCGCTGGTGGCCCCTCCTGCCGGTCTGCGCGAGCGGGTGCTCGCCGAGGCGCTGGGTGACGTGGGCGAGAGCGACCCGGAGTCCTCGACCCGGGCCACTCGCTCCACCGACGACCTGGAGGAGCGCAGGGAGGCCCGGTCCGTACGACGCCGAGGCATTCCGCTGTGGGCGGCGGGCCTGGCTGCCGCAGCCGCCCTCGTCGTCGGCGTGGGCGTGGGCAACGTGATCAGTGAGGAGGCGGCTCCGACGGACGAGGTTGAGGTGCTGGCCTCGGCCGAGCTCACCACCGTCGAGGGCAGCGACCCGCGGGGCGGGGCGCGCGTCGAGGAGTCGGACGGCGTGGTGACCGTCCACGTGGAGGCGAGCTCGCTGGAGGAGGCGGAGGACCAGCTGCGGGAGGTGTGGCTGCTCAACCTCGACGGCACCCGGATGGTGTCACTGGGCTTCCTCGCCAGCGGCGACGAGGGTGACTTCGAGGTGCCGGCCCGCCTGCTCGAGGAGGGCTACCGCATCCTCGACATCTCGGTCGAGCCCGACGACGGCGACCCCACCCACTCCGGGGTCAGCGTGGCGCGCGGCGAGCTCGTCTGAGCCGTCGGCCGGCCCGCGTGCCTCGACATCGTCATCGCGGGGGACTAGACCTGTTCCCATGATGAAGGCGCTGGCAGCACTCGGAGCCGCAGTGGTCGGGGCGGTGGCGGCGCGAGACCTCGCCCAGAAGGAGCACGCGCTCAAGCGCAACTTCCCGGTGATCGCCAACTTCCGCTACCTGCTGGAGTCGGTCGGTCCTGAGCTCCGCCAGTACATCGTCACGAGCAACGACGAGGAGCGACCGTTCAGCCGCGACCAGCGTCGCTGGGTCTACGCCTCGGCCAAGCTGCAGAACAACTACTTCGGGTTCGGCACGGACAACGACCTCGAGACCCAGAGCGGCTACCCGATCATCAAGCACCGCACCTTCGCCCAGGTCGCGCCGCCGACCTCGTCGCACGCCGGCGAGGAGACGCCGCTGCCGGTGGCCAAGGTCGTGGGTGGACCCCGGAAGCGTGCCGGGGCCTTCCGCCCGGACTCGGTCGTGAACCTCTCGGGGATGAGCTTCGGGTCGTTGTCCAGCAACGCCATCGTCGCGCTCAACGAGGGCGCGCGCCTGGCGGGGTGCATGCAGAACACCGGCGAGGGCGCACTCTCGCCCCACCACCGCCAAGGCGGCGACCTCGTCTTCCAGATCGGCACGGCCTACTTCGGCTGCCGCGACGCCGACGGGAACTTCGACCTCGCGCGACTCAAGGACCTGGTCGCGTCGGCACCGGTGAAGATGATCGAGATCAAGCTCTCCCAGGGGGCCAAGCCCGGGCTCGGCGGGATGCTGCCGGCCGCCAAGGTCACCCAGGAGATCGCCGAGATCAGGGGCATCCAGCCCGGCGTCGACTGCGCGTCGCCCTCGCGGCACCGGGTCTTCAGCGACGTCGACTCCATGCTCGACTTCGTCGAGATGGTGGCCACCGAGACGGGACTGCCGGTCGGGATCAAGTCCGCGGTCGGCAACATGGACTTCTGGGACGACCTGATCGCGGCGATGGGGCCCGAGCGCATGGTCGACTTCATCAACATCGACGGCGGCGAGGGCGGCACGGGCGCAGCGCCCCTGGTCTTCGCCGACTCCGTGGCCTTCCCGTTCCGGGTCGCGTTCTCGAAGGTCTACAAGCGTTTCGCCGACGCCGGGCTGTGCGACGACATCACCTTCATCGGCGCGGGGAAGCTGGGACTCCCCGACAACGCGCTGGTGGCGTTCGCCCTCGGCTGCGACATGATCAACGTCGGCCGGGAGGCGATGCTCGCGATCGGCTGCATCCAGGCGCAGAAGTGCCACACCGACAAGTGCCCCACCGGGGTGGCCACCCAGGACGCGTGGCTCATGAGGGGACTGGACCCCCAGCTGAAGGCCGCCCGGTGCGCCAACTACGTCAAGACCCTGCGTCGCGACCTCCTGAAGGTCTCCGAGGCCGTCGGCGTCGCCCACCCCGGCCTGATCACCGCCGACGACATCGACCTCATCGACGGGCTCCAGTCGAGCCGGCCCCTGCGGGACGTCTTCGGCTACGGGCGCAAGTGGGGCACGGTGTCGCCCGCGCTGGCGGAGGAGATCACCGAGATCATGCTGAACGTCGGCCCCCAGGAGGCCCGCACCCCGGCCGCTCGCGGCTGACCTCGGCGTGCGCCGCTGCGGCTACGCCCTGCCCCTGAGGGAGTCGGCCTCCTCGAGGCACGAGAGGAACGACGCCGCCCACTCGGCGACGTCGTGCTCGACGATCGTCTTGCGCATGGCACGCATCCGCTTGGTCTGCTCCTTCGCGTCGGAGTGGAAGGCGGCCATCAGCGCGTCCTTGATGCCGTTGATGTCGTAGGGGTTGATCAGCCAGGCCTGCTTGAGCTCGTCGGCGGCGCCGGCGAACTCGGAGAGGACCAGCGCCCCGTCGTTCTCGAAGCGGCAGGCGACGTACTCCTTGGCCACGAGGTTCATGCCGTCCCGGTAGGGGGTGACGACCATGATGTCGGCGGCGCGGTAGAGCGCGGCCATCTCCTCACGGGGGTAGGAGGAGTGCATGTAGGAGATCGCCGGCCGGCCGATCCTGCCGAGGTCGCCGTTGATCTGCCCCACCAGTCGGTCGATGTCGTCACGCAGGATGCGGTACTGCTCCACGCGCTCGCGCGAAGGAGTCGCCACCTGGACGAACACGGCGTCCTCGACATCGAGCCTTCCATCGCGGATGAGCTCGCCGAACGCCTTGAGCCGGGCGTAGATGCCCTTGGTGTAGTCGAGCCGGTCGATGCCGAGGAAGATCTTGCGCGGGCTGCCCAGGGCCCGGCGGATCTCCTCGGCCCGCCTCGTCACGCCCTCGGACCGCGCCAGCTCCTCGAAGCCGGCGGAGTCGATCGAGATCGGGAAGGCCGCAGCCCGCACCACGCGTCCCTCGGGCAGCGTGATGGTGTCGCGGTGGGTCTTGTGGCCGACGCGGCTGCGGACGAGCCTGACGAAGTTGGCCGCCGCGCCGGTGCGCTGGAAGCCGATCAGGTCGGCGCCGAGGAGGCCCTCGAGGATCTGCCGGCGCCACGGCAGCTGGGAGAACAGCTCCGCGGGAGGGAACGGGATGTGGAGGTAGAAGCCGATCGAGAGGTCGGAGCGCAGGTCGCGCAGCATCTGCGGCACGAGCTGGAGCTGGTAGTCCTGCACCCACACGGTCGCACCCTTGGCCGCGACCGAGGCCACGCGCTCGGCGAAGCGCCGGTTGACCGTGACGTAGGCGTCCCACCACTCGCGGTGGAACTCAGGCTTGGCGACGACGTCGTGGTAGAGCGGCCATAGGGTCCCGTTGGAGAACCCCTCGTAGAACTCTTCGACCTCCTGGGCGCTGAGGTGGACGGGGACCAGCTGCATGCCGTCCTCGACGAAGGGCTCCAGGTCGTCGTCCGGTGAGCCGGGCCAACCGATCCAGGCGCCGTCCCCGGAACGCATCACCGGCTCCAGGGCGGTGACCAGCCCTCCGGGGGAGCGCCTCCACTCGTGGCTGCCGTCGGGGAGCCGGAACCGGTCCACGGGCAGACGGTTGGCCACGATGACGAGGTCTGCCTTGTCCTGGGCGCTCACGGGACCACCCTACGTGTCCGGGGTGTTGCACATCACGCACGACCACGCGGCATGCCCGTGCGGACGGTCAAATGTCCAGACGACTCGCCGGAGGCGAATGACATCGTTGTGGTTCGTCGCCTAGAGTGGGGCCTGCCCGCTGACGGCGGGCCCGGGTCGATCGGGAGGAGACAGGCACATGGACGCCGCGAAGCAGTTCGTCGTCGAGCAGGACGGCGAGGCCGCGCTGAGTCAGCGTGACCGCGAGATCCTCGAGTTCGAGCGCCACTGGTGGAAGTACGCCGGTGCCAAGGAGCAGGCGGTCCGCGAGAAGTTCGACATGTCCTCCACCCGCTACTACCAGGTCCTCAACGCCCTGATCGACCGCCCTGAGGCCCTCGAGGCAGACCCACTGCTCGTGCGGCGGCTGCGCCGGCTCCGTACCTCTCGGCAGCGACAGCGCTCTGCGCGCCGCCTCGGCTTCGAGCTCTGAGAGCGTTTCGATGGCGTCTGTCCCTTCCCCGATCGTGATGCTCTCCGCCATCGCGGTCGCCATGGCCAGCATCACCTTCTTCGCCACCCGCTCCGAGGAGCCGACCGAGCGTCGGGTCGACCAGGCCACGGTCGCCAGCGCCGAGCCGACCACCCCCGCGCACGAGGCCACACCGACGGCCACCAAGAAGCCTGAGCCGCGGGTCAACCGCGGCGAGGTCTACGTCGAGGTCTTCAACAACTCCGGCATCAAGGGTCTCGCCGCCAGGACCGCCTCCCGGGCCACCCAGGTCGGGTGGCAGGTCGTGGGCGAGGACAACTGGTACGGCGCCATCCCTGCCTCGACCGTCTACTACCCCGCGCGTCTCAAGGCGGCGGGCAAGCAGCTCGCGCTCGACCTGGGACTCGGTCGCACCGCCCTCGCCGTCTCACCCATGAAGATGGACCGCCTCACCGTCGTGCTCACCGCGGACGCGGCTGGCTGAAGCCCTCGTGCGAAGGTGGACTCATGGAGTTCACCTCCGCGCAGGCCCGCTCGCGCTTCGACGCCGTGGTCGCCGTGGCTGCCTCGACGGTCGTCGGCCTCGACTTCGACGGCACCCTCGCCCCGATCGTCGACGACCCGGAGGCTGCGCGCATCCATGCCGACGCCAGCGACGTGCTGGCTGACGTCTCCCAGGTGGTGCGTGCGATCGCGATCGTGACCGGGCGCCCCGCGCGGCAGGCGGTGGACATGGGTGCACTGGACGAGCTCGGGCGTGCCATGGCCGAGCACGGCACGTCGCTCTCCGTCTTCGGGCAGTACGGCAACGAGCGCTGGTCCGCAGGTGAGCGCAGGGTGGTCTCCCCGCGCCCACCGCGCGGCCTGGCCAGCTTCGAGCGCGAGCTGCCCGCCGTCCTGCGCAGTGCCGGCGCAGCCGACGCCTTCGTCGAGGAGAAGGGGCTGGCCGTGGGCATCCACACCAGGCGCATGCCCGACCCGGCAGGAGCCTTCGAGCGCCTGCTGGAACCCCTCCGTCAGCTCGCCGAGCGCCATGGACTCACCATCGAGCCCGGACGACACGTGATCGAGGTGCGGTCGGGGGACACCACGAAGGGCGATGCGGTGCGTGTCCTCGTGGAGGAGCACCAGGCCGGTGGGTTCGTCTTCGCGGGCGACGACCTCGGGGACGTCGAGGCCTTCGAGGCCCTGCACGAGCTGCGACGCGACGGCATGCCGACCCTTGCGGTGTGCTCGGCGACCGAGCAGGCCGAGGTGGCCAGGCTCGCCGACCTGGTGGTCCCCGGGCCAGACGGCGTCATGGAGCTCCTGCGCGAGCTCGCCGTCGCTGCCCGGGCGTCCCAACGCACCCACTGAGCGACACACGCTGGGTGGCACAGCCATGTCCACGATGTGGATGCGATGTGCACATGTTGAGACGGCACGCCTAGGGTTGGCCCCGAACTCATCACGAGGGACTGAGGGAACGGCCCGTTGAAGTCCCGGCAACCGCCACGAACCTCCCGTCCGTGCCCGTCCAAGGGCGCGGCCGGTCGCGGAAACGGTGCCAAATCCGACCCGTGCGACGGCCGCCCGGGACAGATGAGAAGGAGGATCTCGCATGAGTGCTGCAGTGACCGAGAAGACCGCTCCATCCCTGCGGACCGGTGCCTTCGGCAACGCCCGCGCCCTGGCATGCCGCGAGTGCGGCAACGAGGTGGAGCTCGGCCCGTCGTACGCCTGTCCTGACTGCTTCGGCCCGCTCGAGGTGGCCTACGACTTCCCCGTGGTCACCCGCGAGGAGATCGAGGCCGGACCCCCCAACATCTGGCGCTACAAGGCACTGCTGCCGGTGCCGGTCGACATCGAGCAGAGCCCCAACACCGAGCCGGGCTTCACCCGGCTGCTCCGGGCCGACAACCTGGCCCGCGAGCTCGGGCTCGAGAAGCTGTGGGTCAAGGACGACTCGACCAACCCCACGAACTCCTTCAAGGACCGCGTGGTGGCCTGTGCGCTGAGCGCCGCCCGCGAGCTGGATGCCAAGGTCTTCGCGTGCCCCAGCACCGGCAACCTCGCCAACGCCGTCGCCGCCGCGGGCGCCCGCGCCGGCATCCGGACCGTCGTCTTCATCCCGAGCGACCTCGAGCACCCCAAGCAGGTCAACTCCGCCGTCTACACCGACAAGCTGGTGGCTGTCGACGGCAACTACGACGACGTCAACAGGCTCGCCTCCGAGATCGCCGGCGAGGAGGACGGCTGGGCCTTCGTCAACGTCAACGTCCGACCGTTCTACGCGGAGGGGTCGAAGACGCTGGGCTACGAGATCGCCGAGCAGCTGGGCTGGCGCCTCCCGGACCAGATCGTGATCCCGGTCGCCTCGGGCTCGCAGCTGACCAAGGTCGACAAGGCCTTCCAGGAGCTCATCGCACTGGGCCTGGTCGACGACAGGCCCTACCGGATCTTCGGTGCCCAGGCCACGGGCTGCTCGCCGGTGAGCGTCGCCTACAAGGCCGACACCGACGCAATCCGCCCCGTCAAGCCCGACACCATCGCCAAGAGCCTGGCGATCGGCAATCCCGCTGACGGCATCTACGTGCTCGACATCTGCCGACGTACCGGCGGCGCAGTCGAGGACATCACCGACGACGAGGTCCGCGACGCGATCGTGCTGCTCGCCCGCACCGAGGGCATCTTCACCGAGACCGCGGGCGGCACCACGGTCGGCGTCCTGAAGAAGCTCGTCGAGTCCGGTCAGCTCGACACCTCGCTCGAGACCGTGGTGATCAACACCGGCCACGGTCTCAAGACCCTCGACGCCGTCTCGGACCGGGTCGGCGCCGCGGCCACCATCGCCCCCACCTACGACGCCTTCGTCGCCTCCGGCATCCTCTGAGCGACGCTCATCAACACACCAGCAAAGGAACCAGCCATGGCAGTCTCGGTCCGCGTCCCCACGATCCTGCGCACCTACACCGGCGGCGAGTCCGAGGTGTCAGCGAACGGCGCGACCCTGGCCGACGTGCTCGATGACCTCGACGCGACCTACCCCGGTATCAAGGGGCGCATCCTCGACGAGAGCGGCCAGCTGCGCCGGTTCGTGAACGTCTACGTCGGCAACGACGACGTCCGCTTCCTCGACGAGCTGGCCACCGCCACGCCGGACGGAGTCCAGGTCTCGGTCATCCCCGCCGTGGCGGGCGGCTGACTCAAGGAGCCCGTACGTCGACCAGTGCGGCGTGGCCGCGTCCGTCGATCCTGACCTCGGCGATCGCCCCGTCTCGCAGGACGTCCTCCATGCTCGCGGCCTCGTCCTGGGGGAGGAACCAGCTCTCGATCCCGCACCGGACGTCCCACCCGCGATCGGTGCATGAGAGGTAGGGGCCGGCGTCGGGACGGTCGCGCGTCCACCGGTCGGCGACCATGACGTCGCCCTGCTCCACGAGGGTCACGAAGACGTCGCCGCGCTCGTCGTCGCGCAGGGGACGGCCCTCACCCCCGTCTCGACGACTGAGGTCGAGATCGGGGTAGTCGAGGGTGACGTAGGCCCCCCTGAACGGATCTATCGGGTCCAGCGGAGCGACCCGGAGCTGGTAGGTGTCTCCAGTGAGCCGGGCAGACAGCTGCGGCGCCACCGCGAGCCCGACCAGCACTGCCTGCACGAGCGCCACGAGGGCGAGGGTCTGGACCTTGTTCATCGGCCTGCTCCTTCGGTTCCGTTGTCGCGGGGTTCCTGGGTCGCGCTCGTGCCCTCCAGCGAGGCGGCGATCTCGCGCCGCGCCCTGTCGAACAGGAAGCCGGTGGCGAGGAAGACCACGCCGAGGGTGAGGAAGAGCCAGGCTCCCTGCACGATCGCGGCGAAGACCGCGAACGCCTGGAACGTGGTGAAGACGACGAGGCCGACCATCGCGACCACGGTGAGGGCAGGGTTGTCCCGCAGGGTGCCGGCTGCCACGAGTGCAACCGCCAGGGCGACGAACGAGATCACCCCGACAGCCGCGTGGACCCAGTCGGCGGGTTCGACGCTCGAGGTGTCGGTGCCCGTGTCCCACCACGTCATCAGCACGGCCACGCCGAGGACGGCGACCGCTGCCAGCGGTTCGAGACGGGCGACTCCACGGGCCACCACCACCGCGGCCACGAGGGCCAGACCGGCGACCACGAGGCACGCCACGAGCCACAGGTCCCACTCGAAGCCCTCGGTCGTCGTGTAGGGCACCGCGGCGATGAAGAGGGTGACCATGGCGAGCAGCGCGCCGACCGATCGCCAGACCTGCCCGAAGGGAGTCAGGCCGCGGTCGTGCACGACCGCCAGCGAGATGGCGACCACGGCCGCCGTACCGATCGAGAGGACGGTCGCCGCGACGCTTCCCGCAGTCCAGAGCGGTTGCCACACCCACCAGACGACACCGGTCGCGACGCCCAGGACCAGGGGCGCCAGGGCTCGAGCGGCGTAGGCATGGGCGAGTGCACCAGCAGCCCAGAGGCCGACGAGTGCGGGGGAGTAGGCCGGGACCTGTAGCGACTGGGCCGCCTGGAAGATCACGGCCCCGAAGGCCAGTGCCGCCATGAGGCGCAACGCCCCGCGCACCGGCCGCGTCGGAGTGAGCAGCTCGGCTGCCGTCAGGAGGGCCAGCCAGATCACCGCGATGACCGCGAAGCGAACCAGGGGAGGCAGCTGGTCGAGGTTGGCGGCGACGAGCCAGATGAGGCCGACTCCCACGAAGGTGGCGCCGAGCGACAGCAGGAGGCGACCAAGCGTGAATCGACGTTGCCGGTCGCCGGCGTCGACGTAGCGAGCGGCGATCGCCCGGGCGGTGACCGGGTCGATGAGGCCGTCGGCCTGCCAGTCCCGCAGCTCGTGCGTGAGCCAGCGGTGCCGGTCGCTGCTGACCGGATGGGGAGTGAGGGTGTCCATGTCGCCATCGTGGCCCTCGGTAGCGGGTCGCGCTTGAGTATTCGTCCCCAGATCGCGCGGCTTCGGTCGCGGTGTGCCGACGGGTGCGGGTCAGGTTAGGGTTCGCGGGTGCGTACCACTGCTCGGCGGGCCGGCCACGCCGTCAAGAATGCCGCCCGTAGGGCCGGTCTCCCGCCGTCCACGTCGCAGGACGCCGAGGGCGACCGGGTGGCCGGGGATCCCACGAAGGCCGAGAAGCGCGCTGAGCGGCGCAGGCGTCTGCTGGCGAGCAACCTGACCGAGCTCGCCGTCGAGTTCGGCACCGACAAGTGGGGCGTGCACAAGTACACCCCCCACTACGAGCGCCACCTCGAGCACCTGCGCGGCGAGGAGTTCGTGCTGCTCGAGCTGGGGATCGGCGGCTACAAGAAGCGCCGACGCAGCGGCGCCTCGATGCGGATGTGGCGATGGTTCTTCCCCAGGGCGACCATCGTGGGCCTCGACATCGAGGACAAGTCCTGGCTGTCCAAGGGGCACATCCGCACCTACCAGGGAGACCAGACCGATCCCGGGATCCTGCACCGCATCATCGAGGAGCACGGCGCGCCGACCGTGGTGGTCGACGACGGCAGCCACATCCCCGAGCACGTGCGCGAGTCCTTCAAGATCCTGTTCCCCCTGCTCCCGGACGGCGCGGTCTACTGCATCGAGGACACCCAGACGTCCTACTGGCCCGCCTGGGGTGGCCAGGTCGACCCCAAGGCCAGCGGCACCTCGATGGACCTCGTCAAGGACCTGGTCGACGGCCTCAACCACGAGGAGTTCCTGCTCGAGGACTACGAGCCCAGCTACACCGACCAGTGGGTGAAGGCCGTGCACTGCTACCACAACCTCGTGATCATCGAGAAGGGTGACAACCGCGAGGGCACCAACCGCGACCACTCCGCCCACACCTTCCACGGCGGCTCGGAGCTCCCGGAGTCCTCGGGCGCATGACGGTCCTGCTCGCCACCTCGGGCAGCTGGCCCGAGGGCGAACCCGGTGCTGCCGCTCTCGGATCCGCGCTGGCCGAGCGGGGCGTCGCGTCGCGCTGGGCGGTGTGGAACGACCCCGACGTCGACTGGGACGAGGCGGCGCTGGTCGCCGTGCGCTCGACCTGGGACTACATCGGCCAGGTCGACGACTTCGTGGCATGGGCGCGCTCGCTCGACCAGCGCAGGCTGCTCAACGGCGCCGAGTGCTTCGCCTGGAACGTCGACAAGGCCTACCTGCTCCGCGACATGGGCGACGTCCCCGTGGTGCCGACGGTGCTGGCCGGCACCCTCGAGGAGCTCCGCGAGGGCGTACGACGCTGGGACACCGCAGTCGTCAAGCCCCGCGTCGGTGCCGGCGGCGCGGGGCTGCTCGTCGTCACAGACCCGCAGGACCCACGCCTGGGGACCTCGTTCGTGGACCATCCCGGTCTGCCCGTCGCACGCGGCCCGTGGGTGGTCCAGCCGCTGGTCGAGTCCATCGGGACACGAGGTGAGACCTCGGTCTTCGTGCTGGACGGCGTGGCCGTCAGCCAGGTCGACAAGCTCCCCGCTGCGGGTGAGGTGCGCGTGCACGAGCACTTCGGGGGCGCCTCGCGCCCCGTGGCGCTGGATCCGGCGGCTGCGGAGCTCGCCGAAGCAGCCGTGCTGCAGGCCGGCACCGTCGTGGGAAGGCCGCTCGACTACGGGCGCATCGACATGGTCGAGCTGGACGGCCGTCTCGTCGTGAGTGAGGTCGAGGCCACCGAGCCGGGCCTCTACCTCGACGTCCTGCCCGCCAACGCCGCCCCGTTCGCGGAGCTGGTCGCCGCGCGTCTCTAGAGGTCTGGGCGGGCAGCTTCTGGTCAGCCTCCAACCACACAGGGCACCATGGCGTTGAGGTGGTCATGGAGGAACGGACGAGCGATCGCGAGTCGTTCACGGCGTGGGCGACGGCGTGCCGTCCCCGACTGCTCCGGACTGCGACCTTCCTGACCGGCGATCGCGGTCGCGCCGAAGACCTCGTGCAGGAGGCGCTGACCAAGGTGGCGCAGCGCTGGCCTCGCCTGCGCGCGGGCAACCCGGACGCCTACGCCCGGCAGATCCTGGTGCGCGACAACGTCTCGTGGTGGCGCCGGAACCGGCTCGAGCTCGTCTCCGAGGTGTCGGACCCGGGGCGGACGCCGTCGGGCGACACCGGCGTCGAGCGCCGGCTCCTGTTGCTCGATGCCCTGCGACGACTCACCGAGCGACAACGAGCCGTCCTGGTCCTGCGCTACTTCGACGACCTCAGCGAGGCAGAGATCGCCGTCGCCCTCGGTGTCTCACCCGGCACCGTCAAGAGCACCGCCCACCTGGCCCTGCGCCGGCTGCGCGAGCTCGCGCCCGAGCTCAGCGAGCTGTTGACCCTGGAGTCCCCATGACAGACACAGACCTGCGCGACCTGTTCCTCTCCGCGGCCATGGATCCCGAGCCGCACGACCCGACCGCCGTCGACCGAGCCTGGCGCGACGGCAGTCGGCGCCGCGTCGGTGCCCGGGCTGCCGTGGTCGGGTCGATCGCCGCGGCGGCTGCCGTCGTGAGCGGCGTGACGATGCTGGACCTGGGCGACCCGGCCAGCACACCGGACGAGGCGCCGGCCGACTCGTCGGTCTCGTCGCCGACCTCGGCCCCGACCGTCACCTCGAGCGAGCCGCCGGCTGCTGAGCGCGCCGGCACGTATGCCGGTGCGATCGTGTGGGGATCGCCCTCGCCGGTCGAGGAGTCGTCCCTGCCCGTCCTGTCGGTCCCGGCCCTGCCCCCGGTGATGGATCTCGACGAAGCACGGGTGGAACGCGTCGGCGAGCCGGTGCTGGCGCTCTTCTCGGGGCGGAACGACCGGGGCTACGCGCTGACGGAGAGCCAGCGACTCGTCGAGCTCGACCTCGCGGGGCTGGACGCGGTCAGCGACGAGGCAGGGAACCGCAGGAGCCCGCTCTCCTCCTACAGCCTGTCCCCGGACCGCCGTCGGGCGTTCTTCATCCAGGAGAGCTCGCTCGACGTCCTCGACTTCGTGACGGGGAGGTGGACGACGATCGACACCCCGGACTGGCTGGCCGAGGGTGCACGCTGGGTGACGCCGGACGAGGTGTGGGTGCCGGAGCGTCTCGGTGAGGAGTCGAGCGGAACCGTCCACGGCCTGGACGGCGGATCGTCCTCCGCCGAGGTCGACTGGGTGCGCGGGTGGACCGGACCCGGCGACGAGCCCTGGGGACCGGTGGCCCCCACCCGGAACGGCACGGCGCAGGTGGCCTTCACCCAGATGGTCCTGCCCCAACGCATCAGCTACCCGCAAGCGCTCATGGTCGAACGGCACCAGGAGCGATTCGTGCTGGGGCTCGACCACCTCGACAGCGGCGGGTCGGGCACGCGTTACAAGGGATGCTGCCTGGCGCTCGGGTGGCTCGATGCCGACACCGTCCTGTTCTCCTCGTCCAGCACCACGGGCCAGCGCATCCTCGCCTGGCAGGTCGGGACAGCGAGGGTGCTCCGGGTGAGCGAGATCCTCGGACGGGGCGGCATCGCCCAGCTCGCCGACATGTCAGCCTCGTAGGCGAGGGGGCCGATACGCTCGCTAGGTGCCTGCCCTCGACCAGCTGCGCGAGAGCGTCCGCACCCTGACTCCCGGCTACTTCGCGCTGGTGATGGCCAGCGGGATCGTCTCGATCGGCCTGGAGCAACGGGGCCTGACGGTGCTCTCCCGCCTGCTCTTCGGCGTCGCCGTCGTGTCGTACGTCGTGCTGGTGCTCCTCAACGCCTGGCGCTTCGTCTCGTTCCGAGCCGACATCGTCGGCGACTTCCGCGCACCTCGCCGCGCCTTCGGCTTCTTCACCTTCGTCGCCGGGACGAACGTCCTGGGCACGCGGGCCGCCGGCGAGGGCTGGTACGCCGCCACCGCGGTGCTCCTCGCAGTCGCGGCAACGGTCTGGCTGGTGCTCGGGTACGTCATCCCGTGGAGCGCCGTGCTGAGCGCCTCGGAGCGCCCGGTCGTGGCCCTGGCCAACGGGACGTGGTTCATCTGGGTCGTGGCGAGCCAGTCGGTCGCGGTGGCCGCCACCACCTTGGAGAACGAGTTCGTCGGAGCGCGTCAGGAGCTCGCCATCCTGGCGGTGCTGTCGTGGTCGGTCGGGGTGTTCCTCTACGCAGCCTCGGCGATCATCGTCTCCCTGCGGATCATGCTCTACCCCCTGGCGCCCGAGGAGCTCGATCCGCCCTACTGGGTGTCGATGGGCGCGGTGGCGATCACCGTGGTCGCCGGAGCCCAGATCGCAGGCATGGAGTCGGCCCCGATGGTCGACGCGACCCGTGCCCTGATCGCTGGTCTCTCGGTGGTGTTCTGGGCCTTCGCCACGTGGTTGATACCCGTCCTCGTGGCGGCCGGCGTCTGGCGCCACCACGTGCGACGGGTCCCACTGCGTTACGTCGCCACGTTGTGGAGCATCGTCTTCCCGCTCGGCATGTACTCCGTCGCCGGCATGTACCTCGGCCGGGTCGACGACCTGCCCATCGTCGAAGCCATCGGCAGCGCGTGGCTCTGGGTCGCCGTTGCGGCATGGGTCGTCGTGGGAATCTCCATGCTTCGTCACGTCATGCTCGGCCTGGTCGGCCGTCTCGACCAGTGACGGACGGTGAGCACGCCGCCCGGCACGACGCCCTGCCCCGCTGAGCGGACGTCAAGTCTGGACCAGGACTGGTCAAGACCATGGCCTGTTCGTGCCACGGAACCTCACCCGGTCGGAGTATTACCCGCGGGTAGGCCAAGCCCCTACGGTCGGGCGATCAACTGGTCACGCCCCGGTCGCTCGTGTCTTCGACGCCGCGTGAACATCCACATGTCGTCTTGCCGGGGGGCTCGATGCAACACTCATGTCATCGCTCATGCCAACGCTCATGCCGTCGGACCGAACGCGGGGCGGCCGCGGTGGAGTTCGCGCTCGTCGTGCCGCTCCTGCTCGCGATCCTGTTCTCCATCATCGATCTCGGCTTCGCCATCAACCGGTACACCGTCCTCAACAACGCGACGCGTGAGGGTGTCCGAGCCGCCAGCCTGAGTCACTCCACCGAGGACATCCGAGCGGTGGTCGAAGGCTCCCTGGCCGACATGAGCGGTGAGGTGGACGTCGACGTCACGTGCCTCGACGCCGCGGGGGGCAGCTGCTCGAGCTGGGACGGCGGCCACCAGAGCGGGGGCACGGCGCTCGTCACGGTGAGCTACGAGCACTCCTGGCTCACGCCCATGGGGGACGCCGTCTCGGACAGCCTCAAGATCACCAAGACCAGCCGCATGAGGATCGAGTGATGGGCCGCCGGCTTCGCCGCGAGGAGCGCGGTGCCATGGTCCCGCTCGTCGCACTGCTCACCCTCGTGATGTTCGGATGTGCCGCGCTCGCCGTGGACATCACGTCCCTGGCCATGGAGAGGCAGCGACTCCACGACCATGTCGACTCCGCAGCCCACGCGGGCGCCTTCGAGCTTCCCCAGAACGGCGTGAACGCCGTCGCCGAGGCCGTCGAGATGGCGAAGGCCCAGGATCCCGAGATCAACCCCGACGTCGACCTCTTCTGCATCGTCTCGTCGACGGGGCAGTCGCAACGCGTCAAGAGCGACCAGATCCCGAGCACGTGCAACCCCGGGTCGCCGCCGTACAACTCGGGGCACTACCCGGGACTGCGCTGCAACACGAAGATCTGCGCCATCCCCTGCCACCCGGCACAGGGCGACCAGTGCAACTCGGTACGGGTCACCGACTCCAAGGACGTCGACTACGGGTTCGCGCCAGTGATCGGCATCCACGAGGGGAGCACGGGGGCGGTGTCCAGCACGGCGTGCAAGGGCTCCTGCGGTGACGAGGTGCCCAACCCCATGGACGTGGTGATCCTCGCCGACCGCACTCCGAGCATGGCTGACGACGACCGCGAGGACATGAAGGACGCCATCCTCGACTCCCTCGACACGATGAACCCCCTGATGCACTACGTGGCCTTCGGCACCATCCACAAGAGCAAGACGAACAACTTCGACACGTGGTGCCGTACCGAGGACACCACCAGCGCGCAGGGGCCCAGCGGGGGAACATGGATCCCGCTGCAGTTCAGCAACGACTACCGGATCATGGATGCCTCGCCGAGGCGCAACGACTCCAGCGACCTCGTCAGGGGGATCGACTGCCTGCCGGGGTCCAAGCGCGGCGGGTACGGCACGCACCTCGCCGCTCCGCTCAAGGCTGCCGTGCGCTACCTCACCAATCGCTCCGCGAACAACCTCAGCCACCTCCCCAAGCGACCGGGCACGGCCACCAAGCTCGTCATCCTCGAGACCGATGGGCGTCCCGAGGAGACCATCGTGGGCAACTACTCCGGGCTCGACAGCTCCAGCGAGATGGGCAAGGACTACCGTCAGAGCGGCGCAGGGCAGGTCGGCTGTGACAACTTCACCAAGATCGCGGACGAGGCGAAGAAGGACGACGTCGTCATCATGACCATCGGCTTCGGCAACGCCAACACCTTCACGTGCAACACGAACGGGACCGGCAGCAAGGTCCGCGACGTGCTGGCCTCGGCAGCCTCCCCGAACCCTGTCACGGGAGTCTCCAGCTCGGCCTCGGACTGTGGGAGCGGCAGCGGCCGGACTGCGGAGAACGCCGACGGTGACTACTTCTTCTGCGCGGCGAGCGGGGCGGACCTCAAGGACCTCTTCAAGGTGGCGCTCATCCAGGCGACCACGTCCATCCGACTCGTGGAGATGCCCTGACCGGCGTTTGCACTCTCCCCATGCGAGTGCTAAACATGAGGCTGGCACTCTCGACATGAGAGTGACAACTCGGCACGGGTGACGCTGAGGTGCGCAACGCCGGCGGGAATGGTCTGCCGGGCCGTCGCACCGTCCGTCGCGGGCAGCCCATCCGCCGCCGTACACACACTTGACTCATGACGAAGGAAGTTCACGAGTTATGGCAAAGCTGATTGCTTTCAACGAAGAGGCCCGCCGCGGCCTCGAGCGCGGGATGAACACCCTCGCCGACGCGGTCAAGGTCACCCTCGGCCCCAAGGGGCGCAACGTCGTCCTGGAGAAGAAGTGGGGCGCGCCCACGATCACCAACGACGGCGTCTCCATCGCCAAGGAGATCGAGCTCGAGGACCCCTACGAGAAGATCGGCGCCGAGCTGGTCAAGGAGGTCGCCAAGAAGACCGACGACGTCGCGGGTGACGGCACCACCACCGCCACCGTGCTGGCCCAGGCCATGGTCCGCGAGGGCCTGCGCAACGTGGCCGCCGGCGCCAACCCCATGGGTCTCAAGCGAGGCATCGAGGCCGCCGTCGCGTCCGTCTCCGAGCAGCTGCTCTCGATGGCCAAGGACGTCGAGACCAAGGAGCAGATCGCGTCCACCGCGTCGATCTCCGCTGCTGACACCACCGTCGGCGAGATCATCGCCGAGGCCATGGACAAGGTCGGCAAGGAAGGCGTCATCACGGTCGAGGAGTCCAACACCTTCGGGCTGGACCTCGAGCTGACCGAGGGCATGCGCTTCGACAAGGGCTACATCTCGGCCTACTTCGCCACCGACCTCGAGCGCA
Source organism: Nocardioides seonyuensis (assembly GCF_004683965.1). Classification (NCBI taxonomy): domain Bacteria; kingdom Bacillati; phylum Actinomycetota; class Actinomycetes; order Propionibacteriales; family Nocardioidaceae; genus Nocardioides; species Nocardioides seonyuensis. Next base: position 900,215 of record NZ_CP038436.1, on the reverse strand, counting down.
TGGAGGCGGTCCTCGAGGACCCCTACATCCTCATCGCCAACTCCAAGGTCTCCACGGTCAAGGACCTCCTCCCGCTGCTGGAGAAGGTCATGCAGTCCGGCAAGCCGCTGGTCATCATCGCCGAGGACGTCGACGGCGAGGCCCTCTCGACCCTGGTGGTCAACAAGATCAAGGGCACCTTCAAGTCGGTCGCCGTCAAGGCTCCCGGCTTCGGTGACCGTCGCAAGGCCATGCTCCAGGACATCGCGATCCTCACCGGCGGCCAGGTCATCTCCGAGGAGGTCGGCCTCAAGCTCGAGTCGGCCGGCATCGAGCTCCTCGGCCAGGCCCGCAAGGTCGTCATCACCAAGGACGAGACCACCATCGTCGAGGGTGCCGGCGACGCCGGTCAGATCGAGGGCAGGGTCAACCAGATCCGCGCCGAGATCGAGAAGTCCGACTCCGACTACGACCGCGAGAAGCTGCAGGAGCGCCTGGCCAAGCTGGCCGGCGGTGTCGCGGTCATCAAGGTCGGCGCGGCCACCGAGGTCGAGCTCAAGGAGCGCAAGCACCGCATCGAGGACGCCGTCCGCAACGCGAAGGCGGCTGTCGAGGAGGGCATCGTCGCCGGAGGTGGCGTGGCGCTCGTGCAGGCCGGTGCCCAGGCGTTCGACAAGCTCGAGCTCACCGGTGACGAGGCGACCGGCGCCAACATCGTGAAGGTCGCGATCGAGGCCCCCCTCAAGCAGATCGCGATCAACGCCGGTCTCGAGGGCGGCGTGGTGGCCGAGAAGGTCCGCAACCTCGAGCCGGGTCACGGCCTGAACGCCGCGACCGGTGACTACGTCGACATGATCGCCGAGGGCATCATCGACCCGGCCAAGGTCACCCGCTCGGCCCTCCAGAACGCCGCTTCCATCGCGGCGCTGTTCCTCACCACCGAGGCCGTCGTGGCCGACAAGCCGGAGAAGGCCGCCCCGATGGGCGACCCGACCGGTGGCATGGGTGGCATGGACTTCTGATCCGAGTCGATCCAGAGCACGACCAGCAGGGCCCCGGTCTTCGGACCGGGGCCCTGCTGCCGTCCTCCCTGTCGACGACCACGCGGTGGACTCGTCGAACAAGGGACCAAGGACCCGTGCCACCCCGGCCGGGGGCGGAGACACTGGAGGCGACAAGAAGGAGGCCGACATGTCCGAACCGGTGGAGCTCACCCAGCGTGAGTGCCTGGACCTGCTGACCGGCGGGGTGATGGGCCGAATCGCCGTCACCACCCCGGGTGGCCCCCGGATCGTGCCGGTCAACTACGCCGTGAACGACGGCGCGATCTTCATCCGCACCTCTCCCTACAGCGAGCTCGCGACCTACGGTCCGCGCAACGAGGCTGCGTTCGAGATCGACCACTTCGACTACGACCGACACCAGGGGTGGAGCGTCGTGGCGCTGGGGAGGCTGGCCGTCCTGGGGCCGGAGGAGCTCGAGGACGTACGACGGATCTGGGAGCCGCGTCCCTGGGCAGGAGGTCATCGCAACCTCTATCTCCGGCTGCCGTGGCGCGAGGTGTCCGGACGTCGAGTGGGCGGCAGCGCGGTAGGTATGTCCGCCCCGGTCCACCGGGTGCTCTGAACCGCTTCCCCGCTGGCCTACGCTCATCACCGTGAGCGATGCAGCCGACCTCGACCTGGTGCGGCCGAGTGACGCGCGGGCGTTGCTCGACGCGGTGATGGCGATCGGCGCCGACCTCGACCTCCACGCGGTGCTCAAGCGCATCGTCGAGTCCGCCTGCCGCATCACCGGAGCCAGGTACGGCGCGCTCGGCGTGCTGGACGACACGAGCCCGACGCTCTCCGACTTCGTCACCTACGGGATGTCGGAGGAGGAGCACCGCGCCATCGGTGCGCTGCCGAAGGGGCGCGGGCTGCTGGGCGTGCTGATCGACTCCCCGGAGCCCGTGCGACTGGCACACCTGGCGGACCACCCGAAGTCCTTCGGGTTCCCGCCCAACCACCCTCCGATGGAGAGCTTCCTCGGTGTGCCGGTGCGGATCCGCGGGACGGTGTTCGGCAACCTCTACCTCACCGAGAAGCAGGCTCCCGGTGGCTTCACCGCGCAGGACGAGACGCTGGTGCAGGTGTTCGCCTCGGCGGCCGGCTTCGTCATCGAGAATGCCCGGTCCTACACGCAGAGCGAGCGCCGGCGGCGCTGGCTGGAGGCGTCCGCCCAGATCACCGAGACCCTGCAGCCTCCTGCCGACCTCGAGGCTGCGGTGCGCCAGATCGTGATCGGCGCTCGCCGCGTCGCCCGGGCGGAGATGGTCGCGCTCGTACGACGGCGCCCGGACGCCGTACGCGATGTCGTGGCCACCGACGGCGAGGACACCGATGGCGTTCGGGGCCTCCTCGCCCAGCTCGGCGACCGGGTCGACGAGGCCGAGGAGAACGGTCGGGTCGCCGTCGTGCCCGCCACCGACCGGGGCGCGGTCGTCGTGGTGCCGCTGCGTGCCCACATCGCCGAGGGCGGGGTGCTGCTCGTCGTCGTCGAGCAGGGTCGTTCGGGCCTGGAGGCCGAGGAGGTGGAGCTCCTCATGTCGCTGGCAGACCAGGCCTCACTGGCGCTGGACCGGGTCCAGGCGATCGCCGAGCGCCAAGAGCTGCTCCTCGTCGCCGACCGGGACCGCATCGCCCGGGACCTCCACGACCTGGTGATCCAGCGGCTCTTCGCCACGGGGCTGCAGCTGCAGGGTGCGCGTCGGATGGCCCCCAACGACGAGGTGCGCGAGCGCCTGGACGCCGCTGTCGCCGACCTCGACACCACGATCAGTGACATCCGGTCGACCATCTTCGAGCTGCAGCGGGCCGGCGATCGCTCCCTGCGCGCAGAGGTCAGCGACCTGGTCAAGGAGTACGTCCCAGTGCTGGGGTTCACGCCCGTGCTGCGCACCGCCGGTCCCGTCGACGCAGCAGTGCCCGGCGACCTGGGCGAGCAGGTGCTCGCCGTGCTGCGCGAGGCTCTGTCCAACGCCGCTCGACATGCGAGCGCGAGCTCCGCCACGGTCGAGCTCAAGGTCACCGGCGGCGAGGTGGTGCTGTGCGTCACCGACGACGGTCGGGGCCTCCCGGCCGAACGAAGCGACAGCGGCCTGCGCAACGTGCGCCGTCGCGCGACCGAGCGGGGCGGCGCGCTCCGGTTGCTGCCGGGTGAGCCACAGGGCACCCGGCTGGAGTGGTCGGCCCCGCTCGAGCGCCCGGGAGCCTGAGCCGGCAGCCCTCAGGGGCGGAGCAGTCTCGACGCGAGCACAGCCGCTTGGGTACGCCGTTCGAGGCCCAGCTTGGACAGGATGCTCGAGACGTAGTTCTTGACCGTCTTCTCGGCCAGGAACATCTGCTCGCCGATCTGGCGGTTGGTCATGCCCTCGGCGATGAGCGAGAGGATCCGGGTCTCCTGCTCGGTGAGGGAGGCCAGCTCGGGGTGCTGGGGCGGACCGTTGCGCACCCGGTCCAGCACCCGGGCGATCAGCTGGGGGTCGATGAGGCTCTGACCCTGGGACACGCGGCGGATGCTGTCGACGAGCTCGTCGGCCCTGATCTGCTTGAGGACGTATCCGGCGGCCCCGGCCATGATGGCTGCGAAGAGCGCCTCGTCGTCGTCGTAGCTGGTGAGGATGAGCGCCTTGATGGTGGGATCGATGGAGCGGACGTCGCGACAGACGTCGATGCCGCTGCCGTCCGGCAGCCGGGCGTCCAGCACCGCCACGTCGGGCTTCAGCGCGGGAATGCGGGCGGTCGCCTCGCGGGCGGTGCCGGCCTCGCCGACGACCTCGATGTCGCCCTCGCCCTCGAGCAGGTCGCGCAGGCCGCGGCGCACGACCTCGTGGTCGTCCAGCAGGAAGACTCGGATCGGTGCGTTGTCCATGGGTTGTTTCTACCGGATGAGCCGAAAGGAGGCTCGGGACGGTGTCCCGAGCCTCCTTTCGGCAAGGCCTGCTGGGTCGTTCAGCTGGGTCGTTCAGCTGGGTCGCGGAGCACCCTTGCGTGCGTAGCGCACCCACGTGATGACCACGCACATCACGGCCCAGGCGATGCCGATGGCGTAGAAGGTCGTCGGCCCGAGCGTGGTGACGCCGATCCCGAAGAAGAACGGTCCGAAGGCCGCGATCGCCGCGGTCCATCCGATGACACCGCCGGCCTGCCGCTTCTCGAAGATCATCGGCATCTGCTTGAAGGTGGAGGCGTTGCCGATCCCCGCGAACAGGAAGATCGCGAGCATGCCCCACAGGAACTGGTCGAACCCTGCGTTGAGGGTGTCGGCAGACGTGGGGTCCGGGGTGAGCGCGGGGAGCGTGAAGGCGATGGAGAAGATCAGGCCCACGCCGGAGACCAGTGTCCAGATGGCGCCACCCATGCGGTCGGTCAACGGCGAGAACAGCACCCGGGCGCCTGCTCCGACGAGCGGCCCCAGGAAGACGAACTTGACGACGTCAGGGACCTCGTAGCCCTCGACCAGCACGGTGGCGGCAGCGCCGGTGCCCTTGACGATGTCGGGGTTGCTGATGCCGTAGAGGTCGGCCATCAGCAGGCCGAACTGGGCCGCGAGCCCGGAGAAGGTGCCGAACGTCATGATGTAGAGCAGGGTCATCAACCAGGTGTCGGTGTTGCCGAAGATGTCGAACTGCTGGCGGACGTTGGCCTTGATGGGCACCGACTTCAGCATGGTCCAGGCCATAACCGCGGAGATGACCATGAGGGGGAGCCAGATGAAGGCCGCGTTCTGGTACCACACCTCCTGGGCGGGCTTTCCGGGCATGGAGATGGACTGGGAGCCCCCGAAGAAGGCCAGCCAGGAGAAGCCGATCAGGTAGGGCGTGAGCAGCTGGACGGCGGAGACGCCGAAGTTGCCGATGCCGGCCTGCAGCCCGAGAGCGGTGCCCTGCTTGGACTTGGGGAAGAAGTACGACGTGCTGGGCATGAAGCCGGAGAACGCGCCGCCGCCGATGCCGGCGAGGAACGCGAGCACCATCAGCTCCCAGTAGGGGGCGGTCGGCTCCTGGACGCGCACACCCCACCCGAGGGTGGAGAACACCAGCAGCAGGCTGGTGAGCGCGACCATCTTGCGGGTCCCGAGGATGGGCGGGAGGACCATCCAGATCAGCCGGAACAGGCCGGCCGAGAGGCCCGGCATCGCCGCCATCCAGTAGAGCTGGGTCGTGGAGAAGGAGTAGCCCAGCGGGTTGAGCTTGGGGATCAGGGCACTGGGCAGGAACCAGGCGATGAAGGCGAGGAAGAGGGCGAAGGTCGTGACCCACAGGGTCTTCCAGGCCCGCTTGGAGTCCCAGGTCTCCTCGTTCTCCGGATCCCAGTCCTCCAGCCATTCCCCACTCTTGCGTGCGGTCGTGGCGTCGGTCATGCGCGTGCCTCCTCGGGCAGGTTGTCAGTCGGCTCGGCGCCGACCGTTCGGTCGCGGGTAGCGGACTCGTCGAGAGGGTGGTCACCGGCCGGGCTCTCCATGCGGTGGGCCAGCTGGGGCGACTCGTCGTGGAGCATGCGGACCACCGTGAGGTGCATCCACACCGCGCAGATCAAGGTCAGCACGAAGAGCACGAAGAAGGTGCTCGTGGGGAATCCCGACCATGCCTTGGTGTAGGCGAAGAGCGGCGGCAGGAAGAAGCCACCGAGTCCTCCGAGCATGCCCACGAGGCCGCCGACCGCGCCGACGTTCTTCGGGAAGTACTCCGGGATGTGCTTGAACACCGCGGCCTTGCCGACCCCCATCGCACATCCGAGCAGGAAGACCAGGATCGCGAACGGGACCAGCCCGAGCGAGTACGCCAGGTGCTCGGTCTCGCGACCGTCGGCGTGGGCGATGACGATGTGACCGTTGGGCATCATCAGGAGGCCGGTGGTGAGGAGCATTGCGCCGAACGTCCAGTACATCACCCGGCGCGCGCCGTAGCGGTCGGAGAGGTGGCCGCCGTAGGGACGCAGGAGCGAGGCGGGGAAGATGTAGGTCGCCGTCAGGAGCGCTGCCGTCTGCAGCGTGACGTCGAAGTTGTCGATGTAGTAGGTGGGCAGCCACGCGGCCAGGGCGACGTAGGCGCCGAAGACCGCCACGTAGTAGAGGCTGAAGCGCCACACGCGGATGCTGCGCAGCGGCTTGACCTGCTCGCGCAGGGGCTGTCCGGTGCCCGGGGCCATGTCCTGGCTGGGCGTCCCGAACCAGATGGCAGCGGCCATGACAAGCAACAGCACCGAGTAGACGACGGGCACCAGGCGCCAGCCGCCGTCCACGATCCCGAAGTAGGTGGCGCCGGCGGTCCCGGTGATGATGGGGGGGCCGATGAACTTGGTGACCGAGGCGCCCACGTTGCCGGCGCCGAAGAGCCCCAGCGCGAAGCCCTGGCGCTCGCGCGGCTGCCAGGCGGAGTTCCATGCGATGCCGGCCGAGAAGGAGTTGCCGGCGAAGCCGACGAGGAAGGCCAGCACGATCAGCATCGCGTAGGAGTCGACGCGGGAGACCAGGTAGGCGGGGACGGCCGTGGCGACCAGGAGGAACGTCAGCACCTTCCGCCCGCCGATGCGGTCGGTGATCATGCCGGTGGGCAGTCGCCACAGCGAGCCGTTGAGGGCAGCGGCCGCCACGACCCACGACAGCTGGACCTCGGTGAGGCCGAACTCCTTCTGGATGGGCTTGCCCAGGATCCCGAACATGAGCCACACGGCGAACATCAGCGTGAAGGCAGTCGTCGAGAGCCACAGCACGCTGGTGCTCCCGGTGCGCGCAGGTGCGGCGTTCGCGGTGGCGTCGGGCGGGGGTGTCATCCGGTGCTCCTCGGTGCTCGGGACTGGGGCGTCCTCCATGAACCTTGGCGGAATCTAGGGTCGTGCGAAACAGCTCGTGGCATCTGCGGGACTTAGGTCCCTACATAAGGGCCGTTCTCCTGCAGCAGGCTAGGGGTTGGTGGCTGCGGCTGACTTTGCTGCTCTATGGTCGACAGGGAAGCGGCGCGCCAGCACTGCAGTTCCCCCTACCGCGTTCCGGAGGCCCGGATGAGTCTTGAAACCCCGCTGTCGTCGGCCCTGATCGGCTCTCGCAGGTTCTTCACGAAGGCGGAGGTGAGCAATGACCTGCGAACCCTCCACAAGGAGGGCGGCCGCGAGGGAGACGCGTTCTACCGCGACCGGTGGAGCCACGACAAGGTGGTGCGGTCGACCCACGGAGTGAACTGCACCGGCTCGTGCTCGTGGAAGGTCTACGTCAAGGACGGGATCATCACCTGGGAGGCACAGCAGACCGACTACCCCTCGACGGGTGCCGACAAGCCGGAGTACGAGCCCCGCGGCTGTCCTCGCGGTGCTGCCTTCAGCTGGTACACCTACAGCCCGACCCGGGTGCGCTACCCCTACGTCCGCGGCGTGCTGCTCGAGCAGTTCCGCGCCGCCAAGGCCCATTACGGCGACCCGGTCGTCGCCTGGGGCTCCATCGTCCAGGACGAGGAGCAGTCCCGTGCCTACAAGCAGGCGCGCGGCAAGGGCGGTCTGGTGCGTGCCTCCTGGGACGAGGTCGCCGAGATCATCGCGGCCGCCCACGTCTACACCGTCAAGCGCTGGGGTCCTGACCGGATCGCCGGCTTCTCGCCGATTCCCGCGATGTCGCCGGTCTCCTACACCTCCGGAGCCCGCTTCCTCGAGCTCATCGGCGCGCCGATGCTCTCCTTCTACGACTGGTACGCCGACCTGCCCAACGCGTCGCCGCAGATGTTCGGCGACCAGACCGACGTCCCCGAGTCCGGCGACTGGTGGGACGCCGGCTACCTCATCATGTGGGGCTCCAACGTCCCGACGACCCGCACCCCCGACGCCCACTGGATGACCGAGGCGCGCTACCGCGGGCAGAAGGTCCTCGCGGTCGCGCCCGACTACGCCGAGAACGTCAAGTTCGCCGACGAGTGGCTCACGACCGCCCCGGGCACCGACGGAGCCCTCGCGATGGGGATGGGCCACGTCATCCTGAAGGAGTATTTCGTCGACCGGCAGGTGCCGTTCTTCGAGGACTACAACAAGCGCTTCACCGACCTGCCCTACCTCGTCACCCTGGACCAGGTGGACGACGGCAGCGGCACTCCCGTCTGGCGTCCCGGCAAGTACCTCGTGGCCGGCGACATCGACCACCCCGAGGGCGGCTCCGAGAACGCCATGTGGAAGCCCGCCGTGATCGACGCCTCCACCGGCGAGGTCCGCATCCCCAAGGGCGCGATCGGCCACCGCTACGGCGACGAGGGCCTGGGCCAGTGGAACCTCGAGCTGGGCGACATCGACCCCGCCCTGACGATGTACGACGGCGTCCGCGAGTCCGTCGAGGTCGAGCTGCCCCGCTTCGACGCCACGGACGGCAAGGTCGCTCACGAGCGCCGCGGCGTCCCCGTGGCCAAGGTCGGTGACCGCCTCGTCACCACGGTCCTCGACCTGGTCCTCGCCCAGTACGGCGTGGCCCGCGAGGGGCTCCCCGGTGCGTGGCCGACGTCGTACGACGACACCTCGGTGCCGGCGACGCCCTCGTGGCAGGAGCAGCACACCGGCGTGCCCGCCGCACAGGTGACCCGCCTGGCCAGGGAGTGGGCGCAGAACGCCATCGACACCGAGGGCCGCGGCATGATCCTGCTCGGGGCCGGCGTCAACCACTGGTTCCACTCCGACCAGATCTACCGCGCGATCCTGCTCCTCACGACGATCACGGGAACGCAGGGCCGCAACGGTGGCGGCTGGGCGCACTACGTCGGCCAGGAGAAGGTGCGCCCGATCATGGGCTTCCAGCACATGGCGTTCGCGCTCGACTGGCACCGCCCGCCGCGGCACATGAACCAGACCGCCTACTGGTACGTCAACACCTCCCAGTACCGCTACGACACCTTCAGCGCCGACGACCTCGACTCCGGCACCGGGATCTTCGCGGGCAAGTCCGTCATGGACCTGCTGTCCCAGTCGGTGCGCCTGGGCTGGAGCCCGAGCTACCCGACCTTCGACCGCAGCTCCCTCACCCTCGCCGACGATGCCGAGGCCGCCGGGATGGACGCCCCGGCCTACGTCGCCCAGGAGCTGAAGGAGGGGCGGCTCAAGTTCGCCGTCGAGGATCCCGAGGCGGAGGAGAACCACCCCCGGGTCCTGTCGTTGTGGCGGTCCAACCTGCTGGGCTCCTCGGCCAAGGGCAACGAGTACTTCCTGCGTCACCTCCTCGGGACCGACAGTGCGGCGACCGCCGTCGAGGCCCCACCGGAGCAACGGCCTGCCGGCGTGGTCTGGCCGGAGCAGGCCCCCGAGGGCAAGCTCGACCTGCTCATGACGATCGACTTCCGGATGACGAGCTCGACGATCCTCAGCGACGTCGTGCTGCCGGCGGCGACCTGGTACGAGAAGCACGACCTGTCCACCACCGACATGCACCCCTTCATCCACTCCTTCAACCCGGCGATCGCGCCCCCGTGGCAGACGAAGTCGGACTGGGAGGCGTGGAAGGTCATCGCCAAGCGGTTCAGCGAGCTGGCCGCCGACCACCTCGGGACCCGCAAGGACGTCGTCGCCAAGCCGCTGTGGCACGACACCCCGGAGGCGATGGCGTCCGAGCACGGGGTCGTCAAGGACTGGCGCCTCGGTGCCGACCACCCCGACGGGTGCGAGCCGATCCCCGGCAAGACGATGCCCGTGATCGCCGTCGCCGAGCGCGACTACGCCGCGGTCTACGACAAGATGACCTCCATCGGGCCCCTGATGGAGAAGGTCGGCATGCTGACCAAGGGCGTCGCCTACGAGGTCAAGCGCGAGATCGACATCCTGCGCGAGCGCAACGGCGTCACCCATGGCGGAGCCGGCGACGGCCAGCCTCGCGTCGAGACCGACGTGCAGATGGCTGATGCGATCCTGCACCTCGCCGGGGTGTCCAACGGACACCTCGCGACCCAGGGGTTCAAGTTCCTGGAGAAGCGCACCGGCACGCAGCTGCACGACCTCGCGGCCGAGCACGAGGGCAAGCAGATCACCTTCGCGGACACCCAGGTCTCGCCGGTGCCGGTCATCACCTCACCCGAGTGGTCCGGGTCCGAGTCCGGCGGCCGCCGCTACTCGCCCTTCACGATCAACATCGAGCGCAGCAAGCCGTTCCACACCCTGACCGGGCGCCAGCAGTTCTACGTCGACCACGACTGGTTCATCGGCATGGGGGAGGCGTTGCCCGTCTACCGACCGCCGCTGAACATGTCGACGCTGTTCGGGGAGGCCCCGATCGGGGAGGAGAACGAACTCGGTGTCTCCGTCCGCTACCTCACGCCGCACAACAAGTGGTCCATCCACTCCGAGTACCAGGACAACCTGTTCATGCTCTCGCTCTCCCGCGGTGGACAGTCGGTGTGGGTGTCCGACCGGGACGCCTCCAAGATCGGCATCAAGGACAACGACTGGATCGAGATGGTCAACCGCAACGGTGTCGTGGCCGCGCGGGCCATCGTCAGCCACCGGATGCCCGAGGGCACGGTGTTCATGCACCACGCCCAGGACCGCCTCATCGACGTGCCACTCACCGAGCGCGACCGCAAGCGCGGCGGGATCCACAACTCGCTCACCAGGATCCTGATGAAGCCCAACCACATGGTCGGCGGCTACGCGCAGCTGGCCTACTTCTTCAACTACATAGGGCCGATCGGCAACAACCGTGACGAAGTGACGATGATCCGCAAGCGGACGGCGAAGGTGGAGTACTGACATGCGCGTCATGGCTCAGATGGCGATGGTCATGAACCTCGACAAGTGCATCGGGTGTCACACGTGCTCGGTGACCTGCAAGCAGGCATGGACCAACCGCACCGGCATGGAGTACGTCTGGTTCAACAACGTCGAGACGCGTCCGGGCCTCGGCTATCCCCGGACCTACGAGGACCAGGAGGAGTGGCAGGGCGGTTGGGTCCGCAAGAAGAACGGGCGCCTGGAGCTACGGGCCGGCGGGCGCGTGAAGAAGCTGTTCACCATCTTCTCCAACCCCAAGCTGCCCTCGATCCAGGACTACTACGAGCCCTGGACCTACGACTACGAGACGCTCCTCAACTCCCCGGCCACCGACAACTTCCCGGTGGCGCGACCCAAGAGCCTGCTCACGGGCAAGAACATGCAGGTGCAGTGGTCGGCCAACTGGGACGACGACCTCGGCGGGTCCAAGGAGCACGCCGCCCGCGACGTGATGCTGAAGGGCATCGAGGACAAGGTCCGCCTCGAGTTCGAGGACACCTTCATGTTCTACCTGCCGCGCATCTGCGAGCACTGCCTCAATCCCTCCTGCGCGGCATCGTGCCCCTCGGGTGCGATCTACAAGCGCGCCGAGGACGGCATCGTCCTCGTCGACCAGGACAAGTGCCGCGGTTGGCGGATGTGTGTCTCCGGCTGCCCCTACAAGAAGGTCTACTTCAACCACAAGACCGGCAAGGCCGAGAAGTGCACGTTCTGCTACCCGCGCATCGAGGTGGGCATCCCGACCGTCTGCGCCGAGACCTGTGTCGGCCGCCTGCGCTACATCGGCCTCATGCTCTATGACGCGGACGCGGTGCTCGACGCGGCCAGCGTGGAGGACGACCACGACCTCTATGAGGCCCAGTGCAAGGTCTTCCTGGACCCCAACGACCCGGCGGTCGCGCGGGAGGCCGAGAAGGCCGGCATCCCCGGTGACTGGATCGAGGCCGCCAAGAAGTCGCCCGTGCGGCGCCTCATCCAGGACTACAAGGTCGCGCTCCCGCTCCACCCGGAGTACCGCACCATGCCCATGGTCTGGTACATCCCGCCGCTGTCGCCCGTGGTGGACGTCATCAAGGACACCGGTCACGACGCCGAGGACAAGGGCAACCTCTTCGCAGCGATCGACACCCTCCGGATCCCGGTCGAGTACCTCGCCAACCTCTTCACCGCCGGTGACCCCGAGCCGGTGAGCGACGTGCTCAAGAAGCTCGCGGCGATGCGCTCCTACATGCGCGACATCAACCTCGGCCGGGACCCCGACGACTCCATCCCGGAGGCGGTCGGCATGAGCGGTGAGGAGATGTACGAGATGTTCCGCCTGCTGGCGATCGCCAAGTACGAGGACCGCTACGTCATCCCCACGGCCCACGCCGAGCAGGCCCACTCGCTGGAGGAGCTGGCCACCGACTGTGCCGTCGACTTCGACGCGGCCGGTTCCTTCTACGACCAGGAGCTGTTGGGTGAAGGGTCTGGCTATCCCACCCCGGTCGCGGTGGAGAACTTCCAGATGCTCAAGAGTCGACAGATGTCGGACACGCTGGCCTCTCCCGACAACAAGTCGGCTCGGGTCAACCTGCTCAACTGGGATGGCAAGGGCAGCCCCCAGGGGCTTTTCCCCCCGAAGTCGGAGGGTGAGGACTGATGTTCCGGTTCTCTCGCAGGCACGTCCGTCCGCCCGACGTCCAGGCCGTGTGGGCGGCGTGTGCGGCCCTGCTCGACTACCCCACCCAGGAGCTGCTCGACTCGCTCGATGCGATCGAGGGGCTGGTGCCCGACAACGAGCCGCTCGTCGCGCTGGTCGCGCACCTGCGCCGGGGAGAGCTGCGGGAGCGTCAGGAGGAGTACGTCCAGACCTTCGACCACACCCGCAAGTGCGCCCTCTACCTCACCTACTTCTCCTACGGCGACACCAGGCGCAGGGGAGTCGCACTGGTCCAGTTCAAGCAGGCCTACCGCAAGGGCGGCGTCGAGTGGGACGAGGAGTCGGGCGAGCTGCCCGACCACCTCTGCGCCGTGCTGCAGTTCGGAGCGACCGTCGACGCCGACGGTGCGTGGAAGCTGTTGAACGACCATCGTGCCGGTGTGGAGATGCTCCGGCTCGCGCTCTCCGGCTGGCGCAACGACGACGGCACGACCGGCTCGCCGTGGGGCAACGCCCTCGACGCGCTGTGCGCCACCCTGCCCACCCTGCAGGGCGACGAGGCCGATGCCGTACGCCGGCTGGTCGAGGAGGGCCCTCCGGCCGAGGAGGTCGGTCTCGAGGGCTACGGGACCGACCCGTTGATCGCACCCGCCACCATCCCCGTAGGAGCACCGAGATGAGCACCTTCCTCTGGGTCATCGTGCCCTACCTTTGCCTGGCGACCTTCGTGGTCGGACACGTGTGGCGCTACCGCTACGACAAGTTCGGCTGGACGACGCGCTCCTCCCAGCTCTACGAGGACCGGATGCTGCGCCTGGGCTCCCCGCTGTTCCACTTCGGGATGCTCGGAGTGGTCGGAGGCCATGTCGTGGGCCTGCTGATCCCGCAGTCGTGGACGGACGCGGTCGGCATCGATGAGCACATGTATCACTACGCCGCGGTCATCGGCGGGCTGATCGCCGGGTTCATGGCGTTGGTGGGCATGGCGATCCTGATCTACCGTCGCCGCACTGTCGGGCCGGTGTTCTCCGCCACGACGGTGATGGACAAGGTGATGTACGTCTTCCTCGGCCTGGCCATCGTGCTGGGGATGTGGAACACCATCGCCGGCTCCATCTTCACCATCGGCGGTGAGTACAACTACCGCGAGGGCGTGTCGGTCTGGTACCGGGGGTTCCTCGCCTTCAACCCCGAGCCGGCGTTGATGTCGGAGGCTCCGCTGGGGTTCCAGCTCCACGCGCTGGTCGCGTTCGGACTCTTCGCCCTGTGGCCCTTCACGCGACTGGTGCACGTCTTCAGCGCACCCGTCGGCTACCTCACCCGCCCCTACATCGTCTATCGCAGCCGCGACGACCGGATGGGCAGCCAGCGTCCCAAGCGCGGCTGGGAGCGGGTGCAGTGATGCAGGGCGAGTCCCTCACGCGACTCGGCGAGGAGAAGCTCGCGGCGGCCAGGGCGGCAAGCAGCGGCCGGGCTGCGGTCACTGTGCACGGTGGCCACGAGCACGACCTGCGGCAGACCCTGATCGCGTTGGTCGCGGGACGGGCGCTGGGCGAGCACGAGTCGCCGGGCGAGGCCAGCCTGCTGGTGCTGTCCGGGAGCGTGCGCCTCACCGCAGGCGAGGAGGTCTGGGAGGGTGGCGCGGGCGACTACGTGGTCATCCCGCCCCTGCGCCACGACCTGCACGCGGAGACCGACGCGGTCGTGATGCTGACGGTGGCAACCCGGGCCTGATGTGGCACCCGTCACACCGATGGGGCATGCTGCGGCCATGACGCATGAGACACCGCAGAACGTCGCAGTCATCGGTGCCGGGATGGTCGGCCTCGCCACGGCGTGGTTCCTGCAGGAGCACGGCGTCAAGGTCACGGTTCTCGACCGCACCGGCATCGCCGCAGGCTCGTCCTGGGGCAACGCCGGGTGGCTCACCCCCGGCCTGGCGACGCCGCTTCCCGAGCCCGCCGTCCTCAAGTACGGCATCCGTGCGGTCGTCTCGCCCAGCTCCCCGGTCTACGTCCCGATCACGACCAACCGACGGCTCCTGTCCTTCCTCGTCCGCTTCGCACGCAACTCCACGATGCCGCGCTGGCGCGAGGCCATGGCGGCGCTGGTCCCCATCAACTCGCTGGCACTGAGCGCCTTCGACACGCTCAAGGACGGCGGCGTCTCGGAGCCGACGGTGGCGGCCGACTCGTTCATCGCCGCCTACCGCACGACCGAGGAGCGAGAGGTGCTGCTCGAGGAGATCGAGCACATCCGTGCCAGCGGTCAGCCGCTGGAGTTCGACGTGCTGACCGGCGACGAGGCGCGCAGTGTCGAGCCCTCCCTCTCACCGGCGATCGGTGCTGCGATCCGCCTCCACGACCAGCGCTTCATCACCCCCAGCCTCTACGTCGACTCCCTCGCCGAGGCGGTGCGTCAACGCGGGGCACGGATCATCAGTGGGGTGCGTGTCTCCTCGGTCAAGGACCGTGGTCACGTCGTCTCGGTCGCCGGGGAGGACTACGACGCGGCGGTCATCGCCTCGGGCGCGTGGCTCAACGACCTGGCCGGTCCGTTCGGTGTGAAGCTTCCGGTCCAGGCCGGGCGCGGCTACAGCTTCACCGTGCCGATCGACCCGGTCCCGCGGGGCCCGGTCTACTTCCCGGCCCAGCGGGTCGCCTGCACTCCTGCCGGGGACCGGCTGCGCATCGCCGGCATGATGGAGTTCCGCCCCGCGGACGCTGGGCTGGACACCCGGCGGATCGAGGCCATCGTCAACGAGGCGCGACCCCTCCTCCTCGGCGCTGAGCTGGGTTCCCGGCGCGACGAGTGGGTGGGCGCCCGACCCTGCACGCCCGACGGTCTGCCCGTCATCGGTCCGACGAAGTCGCCGCGGGTCTACGTCGCCGGCGGCCACGGGATGTGGGGCGTCACGCTCGGCCCGGCGACCGGGCAGCTGCTGGCCGAGCGCATGGTGACCGGCCGCCTCCCCGTCCAGCTGCGCCCGTTCGACCCCCTGCGCTGACCGACCTCCCGGTTCGGGAACCGATTCGCTCCCGCTCACGTCCCACGGGTGTGGCACGGTGTGCCAGGTGATGGCAGGAGGCTCGACATGATGACCCGGAGAACTCTCCACCCGCTCGTCGTCGGAGTGCTGCCGTGGGCCCTGGTCCTGGGTCTTGCGGGGTGCTCCTCGGACCCGGAGGTCGAGGGCGACGGTGCTCCGGCGTCCAGCAGCCCGTCCGAGATCATGACGACCTCGTCTGAAACCCTGGAGCTGACCGTCGAGCCGCCGCCCGGCCAGCCCAAGTGCATGGTGCCCAACGTCGAGGCGCTGTCGACCCAGGACACCGCGTTCGAGGGAACGGTGACCGAGGTCGCCGACGGCGTGGCCACCCTCTCGGTGCAGGAGTGGTACTCCGAGGACGCCGGTCCGGAGACCGTCTCGGTCTCGACCCCCAGCGAGCAGCTGCAGGACCTCCTGGTCGCGGTGGACTTCCAGGAGGGGCGGACCTACCTGGTGAGCTCGCTGGACGGCAGGGTCTCGCTGTGCGGCTTCACCGCCGAGTCGAACCCCCGGCTCGAGGCGCTCTACGCCGCGGCCTTCGTGGGCTGATCCTGCACCGCCCCGGCTCAGAACACGTGGCGCGGGCGGAACTGGACCGAGAGGCGCGGCCCCGCGTGGGCGACCTTGGGCACCGCGTGCTCCCACGTGCGCTGGCAGGATCCGCCCATGACCACGAGGTCGCCGTGGCCCATGGTGATCGAGATGGAGGACCCACCCCCGCGGGGGCGCAGCATCAGTCGGCGTGGGTCTCCGACGCTGACGATCGCGACCATCGTGTCCTGGGTGCGGCCACGTCCGATCGTGTCCCCGTGCCAGGCGACGGAGTCCGAGCCGTCGCGGTAGTAGCAGCACCCGGCGGTCACGAACGGCTCGCCCAGCTCGGGGGCGTAGTGGCGGCTGAGGGCCTCGCGCGCCTGCGTGAGCACGGGGTGGGGAAGCGGGGCGCCGACCTGGTAGGTGTGCACGAGCCGTGGCACGTCGACCACGCGGTCGTACATCTCGCGGCGCTCAGCGCGCCACGGGACGTCGGTGACCAGGGTCGCGAAGACGTCGTCGGGCGAGGGCAGCCAGTCCTGCTGCACGTCGACCCACGCGCCGCGGGTCAACAGTCGCCGCTGAGGGGCCGGCGTGAGGACAGTGGCCGAGGGTCCTTCCTCGGCGAAGAGCGTCGCCTGGAACTCCATCGGTACAGTGTAGCGGAGTAGTCGCACACCCGTTCGAACGCAACTTGACCATTCCTTGACGGTCGCTGCGAGAACTCTTTAACACAGCGTCGAGCAATCCGGAGACGCCACTCTCGAATGAGGCCTATGTTTTGCTCGTGGAGGAGACGGAGCTGCTGGTACCCCGACAACGTGCGTTGAAGCACGTGCAGGTCCGCGAGCACGTGCGCGCCGAGATCGAGCTCCTCGCTCCGGGCTCGGCAGCACCCTCCGAGCGCGAGCTGGTCGCCCGCTTCGGTGTCGCCCGCATGACGGTCCGCCAGGCGCTGGACGCCCTCGTGGCAGAAGGCCGGCTCGAGCGGATTCCCGGCCGCGGCACCTTCGTCGCGCAGCCCGCGAGCGCCCCCAGCCGGATCACCTCCTTCACCGAGGAGATGCGTCGCCGCGGACTCCTCTCCGAGTCCTCGACCCTCCTGGGTCGCATCGAGCAGGCCGGTCCCGGCGTGGCACGCGCCCTCGACATCTCTCCCGGCGACCCCGTGGTCCACTGGAAGCGCCTGCGTCGTGCCGACCAGCAGGTCATCTGCGTCGAGGACGCCTACCTCAACGAGGTGCTGCTGCCCGGCTTCCTCCAGAGCGGCATGCCCACGAGCCTCTACGACGCCCTCGAGGCGCGAGGCCTGCGTCCCACCTGGGCCGAGGACTCCATCTCCGCCGACCGGGCCACCGCCGAGGAGGCCACCCACCTCGCGATCGACGAGGGCGACCCGGTGCTTCGCCACTCCCGCCGGGCCATGGCCGACGCGCGCATCGTCGAGGTCTCGCGCACGGCGTTCCGCCACGACCGCTACAACCTCTACGTCCAGCTGGGCGAGACCGCTCGCTGAGCATGTCGGTCCCGAGGCGCGCGGCTCACGAGCCGGCTGCCTGCTGCAACCGACGGGCGTGCGCGTGACCCGGTGACATCGCCCACCGGACGAGGCGGGTGGCGCCGCCCCCCACTGCTGTCGCCGTACGGTCGGTGATCCGGCGCGGCGGGGCCAGCGCGAGCTCGGCGCGCGTCCAGGCCGGCATCAGGGCGACGGCGGCACCGACGAGCGAGAGGTAGGGGGGCCGCGCGGCCAGCGGTAGGTCGGGTTCGCGGATCAGGAACCGGATCGCGTCGCGCGCATGGTCGGTGCCCGCCAGCTCGGGGCGGTACGTCGCAAGGGTGGCATCCAGGGACGCCCTGCTCGTGGGCGGCTCGGTGACCCCCAGACGTCGGGCCACCCGTGCGGTCTGCTCGACGTAGGCGTCCTGCTCGGCGGCTGTGAGGGGTCGGTGCCCGTGCACCTCGTGCGCGAGCAGGAAGCTCTCGACCTCGGCGGCATGCACCCACCCGAGGAGGTGGGGGTCGTTGGCCTCGTAGGGGGTGCCGTCGGGCATCGTGCCCGTCACCGACTCGTGCGCGCGGCGCACCGCGGCGATGGCCTGCTCGGCGTGGCGCTCGGTGCCGAAGGTCGTGATCGCGATGAAGTTGGCGATCTGGGCCAGTCGGCCCCACATGTCCCCGCGGTAGCCGGAATGCTCGGCCACCCCCTGCATCGCCGCGGGGTGGAGGGACTGCAGCATGATCGCGCGGATGCCGCCGACGAACATGGAGGCGTCGCCGTGAACCCGCCCGATGGGTGAGTCGGGGTCGAACCACCGTGGCCCGGGCGACCCGTGCACGAACTCGCGCCGCCGCTGCCCGTCCGGGCCGGCCACGAGGCGGAAGAGCTCCTCGCCGACCCGGTCACGCACGCTCTCGATGGCGCTCACACGAAGACCATATCCGTCCGGGTGTCACGCGAGGGCGGTGAACCAGGTCATCGCCATGCCGGTCAGCACGAGCGCAAGCGCCATCGGGCCGGCCGTGCCGAGGAGGGCCGTCACGACGGTGGCGGCGGCAAGCGCAGCGCCGCATGCGTGGAGGCCGATGGCGAGCCGGCGACGGACCATGTCGATCAGGTGCACCTGGCCGACCGAGATCCCCCAGAGCCCGAGGCCGAACGCAGTGAACAGCAGGAGTCCTTCGTCGGTCGTCACCCCGGCAATGCCGATGCACACCGCCGCAGCCATGTAGGCGAGGAAGGCGGTGGTGGCGTACCGCGTGATCGCGGGCAGGAGACCGCGCCCGTGGCGCGAGGTCATCAGGAGGGCATTCATCACCGGCTCGAGGGTCCACGACAGCACCACCAGTGCGAGCAGGATCCCCAGCAGGAGCTGTGCCCACAACGCGTCCATGAACGGGCGGAGCAGACGACTGAGCAGGAAGGGGGCGAGCACGAACGCCCATCGGGCGCCGCTCGGGAGGGCGTCGAGCAGGTCGCCGAAACGGAGCAGCAGGCCGAACAACGGATTGCGCGACTTCCGCGCCAGGGCATGGAGCTCGCGGCTCGCCTCGTCGTTGGGATCCAGCCGCATGAGCTCCCGGGTCGAGGCGACGGCGTGACGGCCGCCTCCTCGAGCCAGGGCGAACTGGCTGCGCACGCTGTGTGCGTCCGTGCTGGTCGGGTCGAGGGCGAGGGCACGCGCCAGGGCGGCATCGGCGTCGTCGCGGCGCCTGAGAGCATGGAGCACGCGCGCCAGCGTCGACCAGCTAGTGAGTCCTCCGGGTCGAGTCGGAGGGCGTGCTCGAGGCAGGCGAGTGCCTCCTGGGGCCGCTTGCGCATCAGGAGCAGTGCCCCGCGCTGCCGGTGCAGCCCGGGCAGGTCGGGAGCGAGCTGGAGAGCTCGGTCCACCGTGTCGAGGGCCGCGTCCCACTGGCTGAGCCCGGCCAGGGCGGAGCTCAGCGTGAGGAGGGCGCCGAGATGTCCGGGGTCCAGGGCCAGAGCGTTCCGTGCAGCAGCCAGGGAGTCCTCATGTCGGTCCTGCGCATGCAGGGCACGAGCCAGGTGCGCCAGGACATCCGCCGAGGTGGGGTCCTGCGCGAGGGCGTCGCGGAAGTGGTTCTCGGCCTCGGCGGCCCGCCCGAGCTCGAGGAGGCTGAGTCCCCGCGCGACCGACTGCGGGTCGTGGGGGTGTGCTGGTCCGGTGCTCACGGCCACAACCACGAGGAGGCCCTCACCGAGGCGGTCGCGGTGCTGGCCGTCCGTCCCGACCACACGCAGGTCCTGCGCGTCGCCGAGCGTGCGGCGGCCGGATCTGGTGACGCCGCCCGGGGCGCCGCCTACCGCCGCATGGCCGAAGCCCTCGAAGGCGACGCGGCCCAGGAGGACCAGCAGCCGCCCGAGAGTCGCGACTCGCCCGGCGCGGCCTTCGCGAGCCCGGTTCCTGAGACCGCTGACGAGCTGATCGACGGTTGGTCGGCGGCCGATGCGCCCCAGGAGCCCGAGATCGGGCACCTGAGTCGACCGAAGGTGACCCTCGCGGACGTCGGTGGACTCGCCGAGGTCAAGCAACGCCTGCAGGCGTCCTTCCTGACCCCCATGCGCAACCCCGAGCTCCGACTGCAGTTCGGCAAGTCCCTGCGCGGCGGTCTCCTGCTGTGGGGGCCGCCCGGTTGCGGCAAGACGTTCATCGCACGGGCGATCGCGGGCGAGCTGGGGGCAGGCTTCTCAGCCCGCCGCAACCGCCCCTGCCTGCTGTTCTTCGACGAGATCGACGCCCTGGGCCAGAAGCGGTCGCAGCTGCGCCACAGTGGCGCCATGCGAGGCGTGGTCAACCAGATGCTGGCCGAGCTCGACGGGGCCGCTTCCGACAACGAGGGCCTCTTCGTCCTTGCGGCGAGCAACCATCCGTGGGACATCGATTCCGCCCTGCTTCGACCTGGACGCTTCGACCGGACCTTGCTGGTCCTGCCCCCCGACGCGGCGGCACGCGAAGCCATTCTCGCCTACCACCTTCGCGATCGGCCGACGCAGCACCTCGACCTGGCAAAGCTGGCCAAGATCACCGACGGCTTCTCCGGTGCTGACCTGGCCCTCGCGTGCGAGCAGGCCACGGAGACGGCCATGGAAGTCTCGATGAAGGCCGGCGAGGTGCGTCCTATCGGTCAGCAGCAGCTGGTCGACGCGGTGCGCTCGATCCGACCGAGCATCGGGGAGTGGATGCAGGTGGCGCAGAACTACGCGCTCTACGGCAACGAGTCAGGAGCCTACGACGAGCTGGCGGCCTACATGCGCCTGCGCCGTCGCCGCTGAGCTGCTTCACGCCTGACCGGTCTCAGCCGGCCCGGCCTCCAGGTCCCCGGCGTCGATGATCCGGTAGGCGTACCCCTGCTCGGCGAGGAAGCGCTGACGGTTCTGCGCGAAGTCGGCGTCGACGGTGTCGCGGGAGACGATCGTGTAGAAGTGCGCGGTGCGCCCCTCGGTCTTGGGGCGGAGCAGCCGTCCCAGCCGTTGGGCCTCCTCCTGGCGCGACCCGAAGGACCCGCTCACCTGGATGGCCACCTCCGCGGAAGGCAGGTCGATGGAGAAGTTGGCCACCTTGCTCACCACCAGCAGGTCGATCTCGCCGGAGCGGAAGGCCTCGAAGAGCCGCTGGCGCTCCTTGACCGTCGTCTCGCCCTTGATCACCGGCGCGTCCAGGGCCTCGCTGAGCTCGTCGAGCTGGTCGATGTACTGCCCGATGACCAGGGTGGGCTGCCCGGCGTGCTGCTCGACCAGGCGTCGTACGACGTCGAGCTTGGCGTGCGTGCACGCGGCCAGGCGGTAGCGGGTCTCCGGGTCGGCGGTGGCGTAGGCGATCCGCTCGCCCTCCGGCAGGCTCACCCTGACCTCGACACAGTCCGCCGGGGCGATGTAGCCCTGTGCCTCGATGTCCTTCCAGGGCGCGTCGTAGCGCTTGGGCCCGATCAGCGAGAACACCTCGCCCTCCCGTCCGTCCTCGCGCACGAGCGTTGCGGTGAGGCCGAGCCGGCGCCGGGCCTGGAGGTCGGCGGTCATCCGGAAGATGGGGGCGGGGAGCAGGTGGACCTCGTCGTAGACGATGAGTCCCCAGTCGCGGGCGTCGAGCAGCTCGAGGTGGGGGTAGACGCCCTTCCGCTTCGTCGTCAGCACCTGGTAGGTGGCGATCGTGACGGGGCGGACCTCCTTCAGCGCGCCGGAGTACTCGCCGATCTCCTCGGCCGTGAGCGTCGTCCGCCGGACCAGCTCGTCCTTCCACTGTCGCGCGCTGACCGTGTTGGTCACCAGGATCAGGGTCGTCGCGCCGGCGTGCGCCATCGCGGCCGCACCGACCAGGGTCTTGCCGGCCCCGCACGGGAGCACGACCACGCCGGAACCGCCGTCCCAGAAGGACTGGGCGGCCTCGCTCTGGTAGGGCCGCAGCGTCCAGCTGGACTGGTCGAGGTCGATCTGGTGCGCCTCCCCGTCCACGTAGCCCGCGTAGTCCTCGGCCGGCCAGCCCAGCTTGAGCAGCGCCTGCTTGAGGTTGCCGCGCTCGCTCGGGTGCACCGCGACCGAGTCGTCGTCGAGCCTGGCGCCGAGCATCCCGGAGATCTTCTTGGCGCGCAGCACCTCCTCCAGCACCGGCCGGTCGGTCGAGGAGAGCACGAGCCCGTGGACGGGGTGCTTCTCGAGGCGGAGTCGTCCGTAGCGGCCCATCGTCTCGGCGACGTCGACCAGCAGCGCATGGGGGACGGCGTAGCGGCTGTGCGTGAGCAGGGCGTCGACCACCTGCTCGGCGTCGTGGCCGGCAGCACGGGCGTTCCAGAGCCCGAGGGGTGTGAGGCGATAGGTGTGGATGTGCTCGGGGGAGCGCTCCAGCTCGGCGAACGGTGCGATCGCCTTGCGCGCCTCGGCCGCCCGCGGGTGGTCCACCTCGAGCAGGAGGGTCTTGTCGCTCTGGACGATGAGGGGGCCGTCGGTCACTCCCACACTCTACGGAGCCTCCGTCACCCGGCTGGCGTGCCGCCTGTCGCGGGTCGGACCGTGGTGATGCGGTGCACGGTGAACTCGCGGGTGATGTCGGCGCGGTGGTCCCGAGCAGTGAGTCGGCCGCCGTCCAGGCGCAGCGGGTCGACGACTCGCTCGCTGGACGTGCCGTGGTTGTCGACGTAGCCGATGACGACGGTGCCCCCGGCCTCGATCGCCTCCCTGAGCGCGCTCAGGGCCCCGGTCGGGGTGGTGGCCTCGACGAGCGCCGGCCGGGTGGCGCTGGCGACGTCCCCGGCGCGGATCGCGGTCACCACGGCGTGGACCTGGGCCTCCTTGCGTGCCTCGAGCGCGCCGGCCGCCTGGCGTCCTCGCCGTCGTCGCGCCCGCTTGAGGTCAGGGCGTGCGACCCGGACGGTGCCGTCGGGGGCCTCGACCACCGGGGCCGTGCCGAGCTCCCGCAGGCGGGGGAGCAGCACGTCGAGAGGGGCGGTGCTGACGACGACGGTGGGGGCCAGCAGCCGCAGGCCGAGGGACGCGGCCCGAGGGTCGTGCACGAGCGCGGCCAGCGCGGCCTCGTCGTCGGCGCGCAGGAAGGCCTCGGCGTGGCCCACCCGGATGTTCCCGAAGGTGCGGGCGACGTCGTCGACGAGGTAGGTCAACGGCTGCGGCACCGGCGTGCGCGAGACCGAGGCGACGAAGTCGTGCACCTGCACCGCGGCCCAGCCGGCATCGAAGGCTCGTCGCACGGAGTCCTGCGTGAACCGGTAGACGGTGGCGCCCCCGCGGGACTCCACATCGGCGAGGAAGTGCAGCTGGCGCGCCAGCTCGGCCTCGAGCGGACCGGGGGCGACAGCCGTCAGGTCGGCCTGGAGCAGCACGTGGTCGACCGGCCGGGGCAGCTCCTCCGCGATGGCTCGTGCTGCCTCGCCCATCTCTCCCTCGGCGACCAGCCTGCCCGCCCGGGACAGGCCGCCCGCGCCGGTGACGCCCAGCGCGGCTGCCTCCTCGACCGTCGCCGCGACGAGGTCGTCGTGCACGGCCGGCCTGCGGGGGCGCAACCACCTGGCATGGGCGACCACCGACGGGGTGCCGGTCCCGGTAGCCAGGGTCTCCCCGGGCGCGAGCTCCGCGAGGATCGCGAGGGTGAGGCGTCGAGCCGGCTCGGCCAACCCGCTCGCGAGGTCGGGTGCCAGTGCGTTCCACGACCGTCCGGCCTGGTCGCGGCCGCCGACCAGGGAAGGGACACGGCTGCTGGTGAGCCACCCCGACACCAGGGCGGCCCAGCGCTCGGCCGTCGGGCGTGCCGTCCATGCGTCGAACTCGTCGGTGGGCACCCACGCGAGCTCTCCCTCGGTACCGGGACTCTCGGCCAGCAGTTCCGCTCCCGCGGCGAGCTCGACCAGGAAGGCGGCCTGTGACTCGTCGACGTGCAGGTCGCGCGCCACTGCCTTGAGGTCGCGGACGGCGAGGCCCCCACTGCGGAGGACTCCCGGCGGTGCCACTCCCCACCGGTCCAGCAGCAGCTCCACACGTCGTACGGCGTCGAATGCAGCGCCGGCGGCCGCACGCTCGACGAGGGCCGGCTCGCGGGAGGTGGTGGCCACCTCCGGCACGGCGTCGACGGGCTCGACCGTGGTGCGTCCGCCTCGCAGCACGACCCCGACCTCGCCGGGCAGGACGAGAGTGCCTGTGTCGCGCGGGATGAGCAGCCGGTGGGCGATGAGCTCCTCGACCGGGGTGCTGGCATCCGCCGGCGAGACAGTACGACGAGCACTCCCGGTGGTGCCCTCGCCGCCGTGGGCGTCCACGTGCTCGAGCAACGCACGAGCACCCGGTGAGAGGGCATCGAGCCGCTGGGAGATGGCGGCGGCGTCGGCCGGGTCCGCCGAGAAGGGGCGTAGCCCGCTGGTCCCTGCATGGGTGCCCAACGCCTCGCCCACGCCGCTGAGCGCGCGCAGGCCGCCGGGTGCCTCCCAGGCCAGGGCGAGCCCGAGGAGCCGGTCGAGCGCTCCGGACACCGTCCCGGGATCCGCGCGGACAAGGGAGATCACCTGCTCGGACGTGGTTTGACCTGCCACCAGGAGGGCATCTAGGACGGAGAGCTCCAGGTGGGTCAGTCCATCGAGGGCGCGGTGGATCGAGGAGCGGGTGGCGGCCCGGGAGGCCAGCTGCGAGGAGTCGTGAGGAGCAGGCGTGGCGAGGTCGGGACGGTCGCGGAGCAGCGCGACGAGACGCTCGTCGGGCCAGCGGCGCAGCTGCTCGGCGAGGGTTCGGGCGGGCGCCTCCCGCATGGGACTGGACATCCCTTCTACGCTACTCGCCAGTCCCGGACGCGGAGCCATCCAGAGCACGAAGAGGTCAGCATGAGCATGACGTGTCGTCACGAGTGGCGCGCATGAGGCCGGTCGACCTCCACCACGGCTCGGCGAGCGACGTGGGTCTGGTCCGCAAGGTCAACGAGGACTCCCTTCTCGTGGCGCCGCCGGTCTTCGTCGTCGCCGATGGCATGGGGGGTCATTCCGGCGGCGACGTGGCAAGCCGGCTCGTGGTGGAGGAGTTCGAGCGGTTGAGCCACGAGTACGACCCCACCCGCGGCGCCGAGCAGGTAGCCGACGCGTTCGTGCGGGCCCAGGCCCGCATCGTGGAGTACACCCAGGCCCAACGCGCCACCGCGCCCGGCTGGCACGCCGGCACGACGGCGGTCGTGGCGGCCCTCGCCGAGGACGACGGTGAGACCAAGTGGTTGCTCGCCAACCTCGGCGACTCGCGCATCTACCGGCTGCGCGACGGGGAGCTCGACCAGGTCAGCGTGGACCACTCCGTCGTGCAGGAGCTGCTCGACGCCGGCGAGATCAGCAGTGACGAGGCGGCCAGCCATCCCGAGCGCCACGTGATCACCCGGGCGTTGGGCAGCCCCGAGGGGATCGACCCCGACTTCTTCCTGCTCCCGCTGGCAGCGGCGGAGCGACTGCTGCTGTGCAGTGACGGCGTGAGCGGCATGATCGACGACGGCGCCATCGAGCACATCCTCAACACCGTCGCCGACCCGCGTGATGCCGCCGACGCGCTGGTCCGCGCCGCTCTCGAGGCAGGCGGCCGCGACAACGCGACGGCGGTCGTCGTCGATGTGGTGGGATTGGTGCGCGACACGACCTACGACGCCGCGCGTCAGCGCGAGAGTCTCGAGAGCAAGCTTGGGGGACGACAGTGAGTGCACCTGCCCGCGACCGGCGGTTCTCGCCGGGGGAGTGGTACGCCGTCTGCGGCGAGGCCGTGACCTTGGTGCTCCCTCCCTCGGCGCGTTCGCGGGTGGCTGCGTTGTGGGAGCTCGCCGATGGCGGGGCCGGTGCCGACGAGCTCCTCGACGCCGTCGTGGCCGGCGGTGTCCGCACGCTGAGCGACCTGGCGATGGTCAGCGAGTCCGACGGTGCCGCCCGCGTCCTCGTGCGGGGGGCGGTCACTGCCCTCGTGAGCACTCCTGGGTCCGAGGTCACCGTCGCAGCCGTCCCGGGCACCACCTGGAACGAGCAGCTGATCACCGGCGCGACCGGGGTCCGGCTGCAGGTGGCTGACGGTGCGTCGGCCCTCGTCGACTCGTCCCTCACCTCCGGCATCGCCCGCATCTCGGTGGTCGAGGTCGGCGCCTGCAACGCTGCCTCCGGAGTGGAGGCGGCCGAGGAGGAGCCCGAGCAGCAGCACGTCACCGATGGCCCGCACAGCTCCGAACCGGCGGAGCCGTCGCCGCGCGCCGAGGAGCACGTTCCAGTGGTCAGCCCCGCCCCTGTCGTCGAGTCCGAGCCTGTCGTGGCGTCGGCCCCTGTCGAGGAGCCAAGCCCCGCAGGGGAGCCGGCCCCCGTCGACGAGCCACACCCCCACGACGACTTGTCCGACCGTGACGGGGAGACCCGCGCAGGGGCTCCGGCCCAGGAGTTCACCCGGCCGCCCGTCCCCGGCCAGGAGGTTGCTCCCGCCGTCCTCTCCCGACCGGTGGCCAAGCTCGTGTTCTCGACCGGCGACGTCGTGGACGTCGACCGGGTCATCCTGGCCGGCCGTGCACCTGAGGCCCGACGTTTCGCCTCGCACGACCAGCCGAGGCTGCTCACGCTCCCCAGCCCCAACCAGGAGATCTCCTCCACGCACCTGGAGGTCCGCCCCGGCGCCGGTGCCGACCACGGCATGGCCATCGTCACCGACCTGGGGTCCACCAACGGCACCGTGCTGATGCAGCCGGGGCTGCCCCCGGAGGACCTCCGGCCCGGGATCGCCGTGAGCCTGGTGCCCGGGGCCGTCCTCGACCTCGGCGACGGGGTGACCATCCAGGTCACCAACCCCTGATCGACCCGAGCGGACGACTGCAGACGTGAGCCTTCCTCCCACCCCCCGCCCCTATGGCCCTCGGCCGGATTGGCAGCCACCGCTGACGCAGCTCCCGGTGGCACAGCTGGAGCGGCGCTTCCAGGCGTTCGCCATCGATCGCCTGTTCTCGTGGGGAATCCCGGCACTGGTCGGCGTCCTCACCTGGGTGGCGCTCGGTGACGAGCCGTGGTCGATCGTGGCAGCCGTCGTCATCGCGCTCGTCGTGGTCTGGCTCGCCATGGCCATCGCGATCGGCGTCAACGGCAGCTCGCCGGGCAAGGCCGCGCGTGGCCTGCGCGTCGTCCACCACGGCACCGGCACCCCCATCGGGGCAGGTCCGGCGCTGGTGCGCTCGCTGGTCCTGGCGCTGTCCGGGCTGCCGACCTTCGGGATCGGGGTCGCGACCCTCGCCTGGACCGCGGTGGAGGACCGCGGCAGCCAGCGTCGCGGGTGGCACGACCACCTGGCCGGCTCGGTGGTCGTGGACGTCCGCCCCGCTCCCGAGGTGCAGGAGGAGGGGCAGCAGGACGCTCCTCGTCACATCGTCAACCTCACTGCGATGCGGCTCGTCCCAGCACCGCCGGTGGAGGCCCTGGTTCCGCCGACCCGGTCCGTGGAGCACTCGATGCGTCGTCAGGCGCCGGCCCAGTCGGTGCCCCGGCCGATGCCCCAGTCGGCGCCCCAGCCGACGTCGCCGCCGATGCCCCAGCCGGCGCCACAGCACGCAGCGCCTCCACCGATGTCCGCGCCGATGCCTGCCCCGATGCAGGTACCGCCGTCGGCCCCACGGCACGCAGCACCCCCGCCGGCGAGCCAGCACCTGGCCCCCGGGTCCCCTCCAGCACCGCGGTGGCGGGTGCGCTTCGACGACGGCCAGAGCTTCACCGTGGACGGCGTGGTGCTGGTGGGACGTCGGCCCGAGCCGCGTGCCGGTGAGGACGTCTCCCGACTGGTCCCCCTCGCCTCGGCCGACATGTCGGTGTCCAAGACCCATGCGCAGTTCGGGCCCGCTGCCGACGGTGCCCTCGTCGTCATGGACCGCGGGTCGACCAACGGCAGCACCCTCGTCCGGCAGGGCGTCTCGCGCCAGCTCTCCCCGGGCCGGGCCGCGACGCTGGTCGACGGCGACACGGTGGTCTTCGGTGACCGGCACATGGTGGTCTCGCGCGAGGGCTGACTCAGCGGGTCACCGCGACGGGGATCCTGGTGGTCCCACCCCGCGCGCCGAGCCAGGTGATCTCCCCGTCGTCGGGACCGACGCCCGGACGGGTGCGGCTGACGGTCACGCGGAACGTCGCCGACTCGCCCGGTGCGAGGCGCAGCGCCAGCGGTCGCACGACCACGCGGTGCGAGGTGAAGCCTCGAGCCGTCACCGAGAAGTACTCCGCCCTGGAACCCACGTTGGTGACCGTCCTGGTCGCGGTGCCTCTCACGTCGGGCAGCAGCAGCGAGGGGACGTTGAGCCGCTCCCAGTGCCCGGACTCGAGAGCGCGTCGCCACGCGCGGCGTGAGACCTCGAGCCCGAGGTGGGAGGTGTCGGGTTCTGCGGTGAGGGTTCCTGCACCCCGGTCGAAGACCGAGCTGCTGCGCACCGGTCTGGTGGAGGAGGACAGCACGGAGCGGACCGTCGAGGCGGACCAGTCGTGCCGGGAGCGGAGCACCGCGGCTGTCCCCGTCACGTGGGCCGCGGCGGCCGAGCTCCCGGAGAAGACCCCCCAGCTCCCGTCCGGGGAGTCGGGGGTCGCCGCGAGGACCGACTCGGCGGGCGCGACGAGATCCGGCTTGAGCACCGGCCCGCGGGGGTCCCCGGCAGCGCTCCAGGAGGGCAGGCGTCGTACGTCGGTGGCGCCGGGTGATCGCAGCAGCTTGACCCGGGTCGTGTCGTGGGTGCGCAGCCAGCGGCGCAAGGTGCGGCCGTCGTCGACGGAGAGGTGGACCGTGGGGACCTCGTGGAAGTCGGCGGACACGCCTCCGGGGCGGATGTTGACCAGGACCATGCCGACACCGTCGGCCTGGCTGACCGCCTCGGACTTGGCGACGCGGGCCAGGCCGCCTCGCTCGCACACGACTACGCGACCCGCCACCTTCCTCGCGTCGAGGGAGCCGGGGAGGCACAACCGTGCGTCGCGCCGCGATGCCCCACGGGCGCGCGCGTCGGCCCCCTGGACGACTGGGCCGGCCACGTCGTCGAGGCGGCCTCCTCCCACCAGGTCAGGCCCGCCGACGATGCGCAGGGTCCCCCGAGCCAGCTTGCCGACGGTCGAGCCCACGGTGGTGACCCACGGTGCCGGGTGGGCGGCGTAGGAGTCACGACCTTCGTTGCCTGCAGCCCCCACCGTGACGATGTCTGCCTCGGCCGCGCCCAGCAGGGCTCTCTGGAGGGTGTCGATGCCCGATCCACCCGCGATCGCGAGGTTCAGGACGTCGACGCCGTCGCGGACCGCCTGGTCGACGGCGGCCACCACGTCAGCGGTGGCACAGCCGTCGTCTGCCGGGTCCGGGGCGCCCCAGCAGGCCTTGTAGGCGGCGACCCGGGCCTGGGGGGCCACCCCGCCGAACTGGCCCGCGTCGCGTCCGTCGACCCGGACACTGACGCGGGCGTTGCCCGCAGCCACCGAGGCGACCTGGGTGCCGTGGCCGAGGGTGTCCCGGGCGGAGAGCACCTCGGAGGATCGGATCCGCTCGGCTCCGAACCCGTCGACGAACCACTGGGCGCCGACGAGCTTGCGGTTGCAGGAGCCGGCCGACCATTCCTCCCCGCCGCGGCAGGTGCCGCGGAAGCCGCCCGGGTCGCGACCCAGCCCCGGGACGGCCGCGAACACCGGGGAGCCGGTGTCGATCCCGGTGTCGACCAGGCCGATGACCACTCCTGCGCCCCCGCGCATCCTCGGTGCGGACGACAGGGCGCGCTCGGCCGATGCCGTGGTGGCGCTGGCGAGCGGGCGCACCTCGTTGTCCTCGACCAGCGACACCTGGGGGTCCCCCTCGAGGGCAGCGCGCTGGTCAGGTGTGAGCTCGACGGCGAAGCCGTTCAGGGCCGTCGTCCAGCGGTAGACGGGGTCGGGACCGCCGATGCGCGAGAGCACGGCGTCCTGGCGTGCCAGCAGGTCGGCGGCGCTGCCACGGTCCCCGGTGGCCGCGGTGCCCGGGCCGGTCAGCGTGACGAGCGACAGGCCGGGCGGCGGGGTCTCCGTCGAGGCGCCGGCGCCAGCGCCAGCAGGTGCGTGGGGGAGGGTCACGAGGGCGAGCAGGGCCGAGCAGCCGACCAGCCACCGGCCGGCCGACCGGCAGCAGCGGTCGAGCCTCACGAACCCCACGTCGCCATGCTGGCAGCAGCCCGGCACGAAAAGCAAAGGGTCCGGTCCTAGGCTGGGAGGATGGGCACGCAGGCGGACGTCGAGGCGGACGTCGAGGGACGACTCGATGAGCGGGCTCTCGCGCTCGAGAGCAGGCTCCGCGAGCTCGGGTCGGTCGTCGTGGCCTTCAGCGGGGGAGCCGACTCGGCCCTCCTCCTGGCAGCGGCGGTGCGAGTGCTCGGCGCCGGTCGCGTCGTGGCGGCCACCGGCTACTCCCACTCCCTCCCGCTGGTCGAGCGGGACCCGGGAAGGGCCTTCGCCGAATCGCTGGGCGTGCGCCTGGTGACGCCTCAGACACATGAGATCGAGCGCGAGGGCTACCGCTCCAACTCCGGCGACCGGTGCTACTTCTGCAAGGCGGAGCTGATCGAGACGCTCCAGCCGCTCGCCGCGTCGCTCGGCATCGAGCACGTCGCCACCGGCACCAACGCCGACGATGCGGTCGCGGGCTTCAGGCCCGGCATCAGGGCCGCTGCCGAGCGTGGCGCAGTCACGCCGCTGCTCGACGCCGGGCTGACCAAGGACGACGTGCGTCTGCTGTCGCGGAGGTGGGCGTTGCCGACGTGGGACAAGCCTGCAGCTGCTTGCCTGAGCTCGCGCATCGCCTACGGCATCGAGGTCACGTCCCACCGCCTGGCGCGGGTGGAGCGTGCAGAGCTGGCCGCCCGCGAGGCACTGGGCGCCCACGGGGTCGCCGTGCGCGACCTGCGGGTGCGCGACCTCGGTGAGGAGGCGCGCATCGAGCTCGACCGGGGCCTCCTGACGTCCGAGGTCGCCGAGGGCACCGCTGCTGCCGAGGCCGTCTGCGCGGCCGTGCTGAGCGCGGGATTCTCCAGCGCACGGCTCGACCCACGGGGATTCCGGTCAGGTTCGTTGAACGAAGGTCTCGCCCCGACCTGACACGCACTATCCTTGCGGCGCGCGTGGCCCGGCCAGGCCCTCGCGCAGACCCGGCGTGGCGCAGAACGACCAGAGCGGAGTGGACCCGTGCCCAGTGGCAAGGTGAAGTGGTACGACGCGGAGAAGGGCTTCGGCTTCCTGTCGCAGAGCGACGGCCCGGACGTCTACGTCCACGCTGACGCGCTGCCCGAGGGCGTGACCACTCTCAAGCCCGGCGCCCGCGTCGAGTTCGGGATCGCGCAGGGCCGGCGCGGCGAGCAGGCCCTGCAGGTGAAGGTGCTCGACGCCCCGGCGTCGATCTCGCGCAACCGCCGCCAGGCGCAGCGCAAGAGCCCTGAGGCGATGACCACCATCGTCGAGGACCTCATCCGGCTGCTCGACGACGTCGGCGAGACCTACCGCCACGGGCGTCACCCCGATGCCAGGACCGCGCGACCGACCGCCAAGCTGCTGCGGGCACTCGCCGACGAGCTCGACCTGTAGCCGCTCGCGTCGCCCCCGAGGGTGGCGGCACCCGACATGCCCCTCCCGAGGGTGGCGGCGCACGACATGTCCCTCCCCAGGGTGGCGGCGCACGACATCGCGGCGACGGATCTCCATGTCGTACGCCGCCAGGGTGACGAGGGCGGATGCCGTACGCCGCCAGGGTGACCGGGCGGATGTCGTACGCCGCCACGGTGACCGGGCCGAGCGTGGGCGAGGATCCACGGGGCCGGGCCGTGCTGGAGCGGGCCGGCAGGTGAGTCAGGCAGCGCCGGCCGGTGTGGGTCCGAGGCGCCGCGGTCGGGTGGCGAGCACGAAGAAGCCCCACGCGACGAGCACGGCACAGGCGACACCGAGGCCCAGCCTGGGCACCAGCGGCATGGCGATGCCCACGAACCCTCCGACCACCCATGCGAGCTGGAGGGTGGTGTCGGAGCGGGCGAAGGCACTGGCCTGGATGCGGTCCGGGACGTCTCGCTGGATCGTGGAGTCCAAGGAGAGCTTGGCCAGCGACTGGGCGAGCCCCGCGGTGAGACCGAGCAGCAGCAGCGGCACCAGGCCGTAGAACAGTGCGGCGACGAGTGCGATGGCTGCGTCGGCGAGCAGCGCGAGCGCGACTGTCAAGGCCGGGTCGATGCGCTTGAGCACCGACCCCAGCCCGATGCCCAGGGTGTTGCCGAGCCCGGCTGCGCCGATGACCAGGCCCAGCAGCACCTCGGGCTCCCAGTCGCCGATGGGGTTGTCGCGCAGCAGGAACGCCATGAACATCGTGAGGAACCCGGAGAGCCACCGGGGGCCACAGTTGGCCCGGAGCGCGAACGCCACCGCCGAGGGGATTCGAGCGCGCAGGCGGCGACCCGGCGGCGTGGCCGCCCCCGCGCTCGGACCCGACATGAGCACGAGGGTGCCCTCGCCGGCGCTGGAGTCCACGCGCTCGGGGAGGCGGATGGCCAGGATCGTGGCGACGACGAAGACGGCGAACGCATAGCGCAACGACCACTCCGAGCCCGCCAACGAGGCGAGGACGGCCAGCGGCGCCGACACGGCAGCCCCCACCGTGCCCGCCAGCGACACGCGGGCATTGGCCTTGACGAGCGTGAGGGAGGGAGGAAGCAGGCGGGGCACCGCTGCTGCTCGGGTCACGCCGTAGGCCTTGGACGCGACCAGCACCCCCAGGGCGGCGGGGAAGAGCCAGTGGGACCCGGTGACGACGGCGGTCCCCAGCACCCAGCACAGGAACGCCCGGATCGCCATCGTGGCACCGATCGCCCAGCGCCGGCCGTGGCTGAAGCGGTCCAGGAACGGGCCGATCAGCGGGGCGACGATGGCGAACGGCAGCATGGTGAGCCCGAGGAACAGCGCCACCTGGCCGCGTGCCTCGCCCGTGGGCACCTGGAAGAACAGCGTCCCGGCGAGCGAGATCGCGACGGCGGCGTCCCCGGCGGCGTTGAACGCGTGCAGCCCGATCAGCCGGGAGAGCCCCGAGTCGCCAGCCCCCTCCGCACGGGCGGCCCGGCGCGCCTGACGCACGGTGTAGCCACCGGCGCGCCCGGCCCCGCGACCCACCACCCGAAGGCCGCGCCCGGCAGCACGCGTGCCTCGGCCGGCGCCCGCGAGCGCGCGTCGCATGGACGCGGGTCGCTCGGCGCGCGGGCGCGGTGCGCCCGGGGGCGCTGCCGGGTGCTCATCGGTCACGGGCACCATCTTGGCCGACGCCCCCGACGAGACAGACGTCGCACACGTTTGTCATGCTGTGCGTGTGTTCGCACTCCCCTCCCGCACCGACCGGGCCGACGCCAAGCCGGACTCCACCCTGGCCAAGGCCGTCGAGGTTGCCCGGACGGCGCTGGTCGAGGCCACCGGTGACGACGGGATCGGCGAGCACCGCGGTGCCGTCGCCGAGGGCGAGCGGGTCGTCACGCACCGCTTCGCCTGTTCCCGACCCGGTTACGTCGGCTGGGTGTGGTCGGTCACCCTCACCCGGGCCAAGCGGTCCAAGGAGCCGACCGTCAACGAGCTGGTGCTCCTGCCGGGGGACGACGCGATCGTCGCGCCGGCCTGGGTCCCCTACAAGGAGCGCCTGCAGCCCGGTGACCTCTCCCCGGGCGACCTGCTCCCGGTCGAGGACGAGGACGCGCGTCTGGTCCCGACCTACCTCGTCGGTGACGACCCGCTCGATCCCGAGGGCACGGCGCAGGTGCGCCGAGTCGCCACGGAGCTCGGGCTGGGGCGCGTCCGCACGCTGAGCATCGAGGGCATCGACATGGCGGCCGAGCGCTGGTACGCCGGCCCCGGGGGCCCCGAGGCACCGATCGCCAAGAGCGCGCCGGACGAGTGCACCAGCTGTGCCTTCCTCGTGCGCCTCGCAGGCCCCCTCTCCGAGCTCTTCGGCGTCTGCGCCAACGGCAACGCCAACGACGACGGCCGCGTCGTGTCCTTCGACCACGGCTGTGGCGCCCACTCCGAGGTGAAGCTCGCCCGCCGCCAGCAGCCGATCCCCGTGCCCGACCACGTCCACGACACGCTCAGCGACGAGTTCGAGCCCTTCTAGCCGCTCGGCCGGCGGTCATGGCCGGCCTCCAGCACCCACACTGCGTAGTCGTCGTTCGGCCCGTGGAGCTCGTAGCTGCCGAACCGCCAGGTGGCGGTGAGCCCCGACGCAGCCGCGTCGGCGAGGAAGTCCTCGGCAGGGTAGACCCGGCTTCCGGACTTCGGGCCCCTGAGCTCGAACCCCGCCAGGATGCGCCCGCCGGGGGCGAGCAGCGACCGCAGGCGTCGCAGCACCTGCCGTTCGGTGTCCTCGCCCAGGAAGACCATCACGTTGCCCACCACGACCACCAGGTCGAAGACTCCGACGTCGACAGGGTCCAGGTCGAGAGCCTCGTGGGGCAGGACGGCCAGGTCCGGATAGGTCGCGCGCGACTGCGCCCGCAGGGCGGCGTCCGGCTCGGTCGCGACCACCTCGTGCCCCCGGGCCACCAGCGCGGCCGCGACGCGTCCCATGCCGGACCCGACGTCGAGCACCCTGGCGCCTCGGGGTGCGAGCGCGTCCGCCAGCCTGGCCTCCCCCTCGATGTCGGAGCCGCTGGCCCGGAGCTCGGCGAAGTGCCTGCCGTAGCCGCGGTTGTCCTCACCCGCCAGCTGCCAGCGGGTGGGTGGGTTGGTCACCGGGCTGCGCGGTCGGCGCGCGCCTTGCGACGCCGGCGACAGTGGTCGACGCCGAACAGCCCCAGCCCCAGGCCTGCCAGGCAGGTCCACAGCCACCAGGTCCGGCCTGTCTCGACCAGCGTCCCGTAGAACGGGACCATGCCGACGAAGGCGACGAGCCAGAGCGCGGTGCCGACCTCGAGCGTGCGGACCCCGTCGACGTCGAGCGGGGAGACGTCGGCCACGAGGTAGCTGCGGTTGCCGATCTCGTGGGTCATCGGCTGGTCGTCGTCGAGCTCCACGCAGGCCACGCTACCGCGCGCGGGACCGGTCTACTCATCGGGCCGCAACGTCTGTCACACTGCGGCGCGTGACCGACGAGACCACGACTGCGCCCCGCCCCGCGAGCCCCTCGGGGCTGGACGGCTTCTTCAAGATCACCGAGCGCGGCAGCACGGTCGGCCGAGAGGTCCGTGGCGGTGTCGTCACGTTCCTCACGATGGCCTACATCATCGTGCTGAACCCGCTGATCCTCGGCTTCGTGCCCGACTCCGAGGGCGCCTTCCTCGGTGGTGGCGCAGGCGACGGTTCCAACCTGCCCGTCATCGCGGCCGGCACCGCCCTGGTGGCTGGCGTCCTGACGATCCTGATGGGTGCGGTGGCCAACTTCCCGCTCGCCCTCGCCACCGGCCTCGGGCTCAACGCCTTCGTGGCGGTGGCCATCGCCACCCAGTCGACCTGGGCCGACGCCATGGGACTGGTGGTCCTGGAGGGCCTGGTGATCCTGGTGCTCGTGCTCACCGGGTTCCGCACCGCGGTCTTCCACGCCGTGCCGCAGCAGCTCAAGGTCGCGATCTCGGTCGGCATCGGCCTGTTCATCGCCCTGATCGGCTTCGTCGACGCCGGGTTCGTCACGCGCATCCCCGACGCAGCCCAGACGACGGTGCCGGTCCAGCTCGGGTCCGGCGGCCAGCTGTCGGGGTGGCCGGTGCTGGTGTTCGCCCTCGGACTGGTGCTGCTCGTCGGCCTGTGGGTGCGCCACGTCAAGGGCGCGATCCTCATCGGGATCCTCGTCACCACCGTGCTGGCCTTCGTGGTCGAGGCGGTGCTGGGGGACGACGACAACGGACTCGGCTGGGTGCTGAGCATCCCGCAGCTTCCCAGCGACTTCGTCGGAGTTCCCGACTTCGGCACCGTCGGCGACGTCTCGCTCTTCGGAGCATTCTCGTCCATCGGCGTCGTCGCAGCGGTGCTCCTCGTCTTCTCGCTCATGCTGGCCGACTTCTTCGACACGATGGGCACGATGACCGCGATCGGCGCAGAGGCCGGCCTCAACGACGAGGAGGGCGTCCCGCCGCACACGCAGCGGATCCTCGTCGTCGACTCCCTCGCCGCCATCGCGGGAGGGGCCGCCGGCGTCTCCAGCAACACCTCCTACATCGAGTCGGCGTCGGGCGTGGGCGAGGGTGCCCGCACAGGCCTGGCCTCGATCGTGACGGGCGTGCTCTTCCTTCTCGCGACCTTCCTGACCCCGGTGGTCGAGGCGATCCCGTCCGAGGCGGCCGTCCCGGCCCTCGTGCTCGTCGGCTTCCTGATGATGCAGCAGGTCACGGGCATCGACTGGGACGACCTCGAGATCGCCATCCCTGCGTTCCTGACCATTGTGCTGATGCCCTTCACCTACTCGATCACCGTCGGGATCGGCGCCGGGTTCCTGGCCTTCGTCCTCATCAAGATCGTCCTGGGCAAGGTGCGCGAGGTGCACCCGCTCATGTGGGTCGTCGCGGCGCTGTTCGTCGTCTACTTCGCGATCGACCCGCTCACCTCCTTGCTCACCTGAGTCCCGCGAGCCCACCGTCGGGCACCGGATTCTTCGGGGAATGCTTAGCGAGGGTAATGAGTTACGCTAAGTACCATGACCACCACAGCCGTTCCTGAGCGTCGGACAGCCCGTACCGACGCGGGACTCGCCTCCGAGCTCCGGCACTCCGTCATGAGGTTGCGCCGGAGGCTGGCGGCCGAGCGTCACCCCGACAACGAGCTCAGCATCGGCCAGATGGTCGTCCTGGGACTGCTGCTGCGCGACGGCGACCAGTCGGTGGGCGACCTGGCCCGCGCTGAACGGGTGCAGCCGCCCTCGATGACCCGAACCGTCAACTGCCTCGAGGCCGGCGGCTTCGTCGTACGCCGCCCCCACGAGACCGACGGCCGGCAGGTCGTGGTCTCCCTGACCGGCCCGGGGCGCGACGCGGTCCTCGCCGACCGCCGGCGTCGCGACGCATGGCTCGCCCGTCGGCTGCGTGACCTCACGCACGACGAGCGCGACGTCCTGCGCGCCGCGGCGCCCATCCTGGCCAGCCTCGCCCTGGCCGACTGACCACCTCCCGAACCTGACAGGAGTCACCACGAGCCCCACCTTCCGCTCCCTCGCCAACCCCAACTACCGGCTCTACGCCGCCGGCGGTGTCGTGTCCAACACCGGCACCTGGATGCAACGCGTCGCCCAGGACTGGCTGGTCCTCCAGCTCGCCGGCTCAGCCGGCGGGACCGCCCTGGGCATCACGACCGGCCTGCAGTTCCTGCCCTTCCTGATCTTCACGCCGCTCGCCGGCGTCGTCGCCGACCGGATGCCCAAGCAACGCCTCCTCCAGCTCACCAACCTGGGCATGGCAGTGCCCGCCGTCGCGCTGGCAGGGCTGGCCCTCACCGGTGCGGCCGAGCTCTGGCACGTCTACGTCCTGGCGTTCCTGCTCGGGACAGCCTCCGCGTTCGACGCCCCGGCCAGGCAGTCGTTCGTCTCCGAGCTCGTCGACCCCACCGACCTGAGCAACGCGGTGGGCCTCAACTCCGCCAGCTTCAACGCTGCACGGCTGGTGGGTCCCGGCCTTGCCGGACTCCTCATCGCCGCGTTGGGCGGGGGAGTGAGCGCCACCGGCTGGGTCATCGCCTTCAACGCCGTGTCGTACGCCGCTCCCATCTGGACCCTGCGCCGGCTCGACGCCGGCCTCCTCGACTCGCCGGCGCTGGTCGAACGGCGCCGCGGGGCTGTGCTCGAGGGCGTGGCCTACGTCCGTGCGAGGCCCGACCTCGTGCTCGTCCTCGCGATCGTGTTCTTCGCCGGGACCTTCGGCCTCAACTTCCAGATCACCTCGGCCCTGATGGCCACCGAGGTGTTCGGCAAGGGGGCGGGGGAGTTCGGCCTGCTGGGATCCTTCCTGGCGATCGGGTCCCTGACAGGAGCGTTGCTCGCTGCCCGCCGGCCGGTGGTGCGCCTGCGCCTGGTCGTCGGCTCCGCGCTGGTGTTCGGCGCGACAGTCTTCCTCGCCGGCACCATGCCGACCTACGTGACCTTCGCCGTCCTGACCCCGCTCACGGGGCTCAGCGCGTTGACCCTCATCACCAGCGCCAACACCTACATGCAGCTCAACACCGAGGCAGGCGTGCGCGGGAGGGTCATGGCGCTCTACCTCATGGTCTTCATGGGCGGAACTCCGGTCGGAGCACCCCTGATCGGGTGGATCGGTGAGGAGTGGGGAGCCCGGTGGACCCTCCTCGGTGGCGGACTGCTCACCATCGGCGGAGTGGCGCTCGCCGGACTCGCGTTCCTGGGCCGCGGTCGGCTCACTTTGACCGCCGTTCCGGCGCCGAGTAGTCTCGTTCCTCGTGTCTGGGACGACCAGGCCATCGCGCGTGCACAGAAGTAGCCAGCCGCCCCGGCTCTTGGGGGCGAGCGGCCCGGGCCGCGCGCAGCACCATTCCGCACCACCCGCTCCGCCGCAACATCATCGTGCCCGGCAAGGCGTCAGGTACTGAGAGCAGAAAAGAAAGGGAACCACCAGGTGCCCACCATCAACCAGCTGGTCCGCAAGGGCCGCCAGGACAAGGTGTCGAAGTCCAAGACGCCTGCCCTGAAGGGATCACCGCAGCGCCGTGGAGTGTGCACGCGCGTCTACACCACCACCCCGAAGAAGCCGAACTCCGCCCTCCGCAAGGTCGCCCGCGTGCGCCTCAGCAGTGGCGTCGAGGTCACCGCTTACATCCCGGGTGTCGGCCACAACCTCCAGGAGCACTCGATCGTGCTCGTGCGCGGCGGCCGTGTGAAGGACCTTCCCGGTGTCCGCTACAAGATCATCCGCGGCTCGCTCGACACCCAGGGTGTCAAGAACCGCAAGCAGGCCCGCAGCCGCTACGGCGCGAAGAAGGAGAAGTAATGCCTCGCAAGGGTCCCGCTCCCAAGCGCCCCCTCGTCGTCGACCCGGTCTACGGCTCCCAGATCGTCACCCAGCTCGTCAGCAAGGTCCTCCAGGACGGCAAGAAGGCCGTTGCCCAGCGCATCGTCTACACCGCCCTCGAGGGCTGCCGCGAGAAGACCGGCACCGACCCGGTCGTCACCCTCAAGCGCGCGCTCGACAACGTCAAGCCGGCCATCGAGGTCAAGTCCCGCCGCGTCGGCGGCGCGACCTACCAGGTCCCCGTCGAGGTCAAGGCCAACCGCAGCACGACCCTCGCGCTGCGCTGGCTCGTGGGCTACGCCGCCGACCGCCGTGAGAAGACCATGGCCGAGCGCCTGATGAACGAGATCCTCGACGCCAGCAACGGCCTGGGTGCCGCTGTGAAGAAGCGCGAGGACACGCACAAGATGGCCGAGTCCAACAAGGCCTTCGCCCACTACCGCTGGTGACCTCCACGGCGTACGACACCCCCACCAGGGCGTCGTACGCCGTGACCCACCGCCCCCACCAACTTCCGAGGGACTGAGACACAGACGTGGCCGTCGACATCACCACCGACCTCAACAAGGTCCGCAACATCGGCATCATGGCGCACATCGACGCCGGCAAGACCACCACCACCGAGCGCATCCTCTTCTACACCGGCATCACCTACAAGATCGGTGAGGTCCACGAGGGTGGCGCCACGATGGACTGGATGGAGCAGGAGCAGGAGCGCGGCATCACCATCACGTCCGCCGCGACGACCTGCTGGTGGAAGGACCACCAGATCAACATCATCGACACCCCCGGCCACGTCGACTTCACCGCCGAGGTCGAGCGCTCGCTGCGCGTCCTCGACGGGGCCGTCGCCGTCTTCGACGGTGTCGCCGGTGTCGAGCCCCAGACCATGACGGTGTGGCGCCAGGCCAACAAGTACTCCGTCCCCCGCATGTGCTTCGTCAACAAGCTCGACCGCACCGGTGCCGACTTCTTCCGTTGCGTCGACATGATGGTCGAGCGCCTCAACTCCACGCCGCTGGTCCTCCAGCTGCCGATCGGTGCCGAGTCCGACTTCCTGGGCGTCGTCGACCTGGTGGGCATGCGCGCGCTCACCTGGCGCGGTGAGACCAAGATGGGCGAGGACTACGAGATCGAGGAGATCCCGGCCGAGCTCGCCGACAAGGCCGCCGAGTACCGCGAGAAGTTCATCGAGACCCTCGCCGAGGCCGACGACACCATCATGGAGAAGTACCTCGACGAGGGTGATGAGAACTTCACCGTCGAGGAGCTCCACGCCGCCATCCGCCGCGCCACGCTGGCCGACAAGCTCAACCCGGTCCTGTGCGGCACCGCCTTCAAGAACAAGGGCGTCCAGCCCCTGCTCGACGCGGTCGTCAACTACCTGCCCTCCCCGCTCGACATCGACGCGATCGAGGGTCACGACCCCCGCGACGAGGAGAAGGCCGTCCTGCGCAAGCCGTCGGACGACGAGCCGTTCTCCGGCCTCGCCTACAAGATCGCGTCCGACCCCCACCTCGGCAAGCTGATCTACGTCCGGGTCTACTCCGGCAAGCTCGAGGCCGGCTCGACCGTGGTCAACTCGGTCAACGGCCGCAAGGAGCGGATCGGCAAGGTCTACCAGATGCACGCCAACAAGCGTGAGGAGATCGCGTCGGTCGGCGCCGG
Organism: Nocardioides seonyuensis; assembly: GCF_004683965.1. NCBI lineage: Bacteria > Bacillati > Actinomycetota > Actinomycetes > Propionibacteriales > Nocardioidaceae > Nocardioides > Nocardioides seonyuensis. Next base: position 859,634 of record NZ_CP038436.1, on the reverse strand, counting down.
CCAGATCGTGGCCGTCATGGGCCTCAAGGACACCAAGACCGGACACACCCTGTGTGACCCGTCCAACCAGGTCGTCCTCGAGTCGATGACGTTCCCGGCGCCGGTGATCGAGGTCGCCATCGAGCCCAAGACCAAGGGTGACCAGGAGAAGCTCGGCACCGCGATCCAGCGCCTCTCCGACGAGGACCCGACCTTCACGGTCAAGGCCGACGAAGAGACCGGCCAGACGATCATCGCCGGCATGGGCGAGCTCCACCTCGAGATCCTCGTCGACCGCATGAAGCGCGAGTTCCGCGTCGAGGCGACCGTCGGCAAGCCCCAGGTGGCCTACCGCGAGACCATCCGCAACACGGTGGAGAAGCACTCCTACACCCACAAGAAGCAGACCGGTGGCTCGGGTCAGTTCGCGAAGGTCGTGGTCAACCTCGGCCCCAACATCGACCCCGAGACCGGCACCGGCGCCGGCTACGAGTTCGTCAACAACGTCACCGGCGGTCGTGTCCCCAAGGAGTACATCCCCTCGGTCGACCAGGGCGGCCAGGAGGCCATGGAGTTCGGCGTGCTCGCCGGCTACCCGATGGTCGACGTGAAGTTCTCGCTCGAGGACGGCGCCTACCACGACGTCGACTCCTCCGAGCTGGCCTTCAAGATCGCCGGCAACCAGGCCTTCAAGGAAGCCGCCCGCAAGGCCCGGCCGGTCCTGCTCGAGCCGATGTTCGCCGTGGAGGTGACCACGCCGGAGAGCTTCCTCGGCACGGTCATCGGCGACATCAACTCGCGCCGCGGGCAGATTCAAGCGCAGGAGGAGCGTCACGGCGACATGGTCGTGTCAGCCCTCGTGCCGCTGTCAGAGATGTTCGGGTACGTTGGCGACCTGAGGTCCAAGACCTCTGGTCAGGCGTCGTACTCGATGGAGTTCGACTCGTACGCCGAGGTTCCCACGAACATCGCCGACGAGATCATCAAGAAGGTTCGCGGCGAGTAGTCCTCGCCTCGGATCCTCGGCACACGCACCACCCCCAACCACGAGTCAAGCAAGTAACCAACCAGGAGGAGCCCCAGTGGCTAAGGCGAAGTTCGAGCGGACCAAGCCGCACGTCAACATCGGCACGATCGGTCACATCGACCACGGCAAGACGACGCTGACCGCGGCGATCACCAAGGTGCTGCACGACAAGTACCCGGACCTCAACGAGGCTTCGGCGTTCGACCAGATCGACAAGGCTCCCGAGGAGCGCCAGCGCGGTATCACCATCTCGATCGCGCACGTCGAGTACCAGACCGAGGCGCGTCACTACGCACACGTCGACTGCCCCGGTCACGCGGACTACATCAAGAACATGATCACCGGCGCGGCCCAGATGGACGGCGCGATCCTCGTGGTCGCCGCCACCGACGGCCCGATGCCGCAGACCCGCGAGCACGTGCTGCTCGCCCGCCAGGTCGGCGTGCCCGCCCTGGTCGTGGCGCTCAACAAGTGCGACATGGTCGACGACGAGGAGCTCATCGAGCTCGTCGAGATGGAGGTGCGCGAGCTCCTCTCCGAGTACGAGTTCCCGGGCGACGACATCCCCGTGGTCCGCGTTGCCGCCTTCCCGGCGCTGCAGGGCGACGCCAAGTGGGGCGACTCGGTTGCCGAGCTCATGCAGGCGGTCGACGACTACATCCCGACCCCCGAGCGTGAGACCGACAAGCCGTTCCTCATGCCCGTCGAGGACGTCTTCACGATCACCGGTCGTGGCACCGTCATCACCGGTCGTATCGAGCGCGGCATCGTCAAGGTCAACGAGGAGGTCGAGATCATCGGCATCCGCGACGTGGCCCAGAAGAGCACCGTGACCGGTGTCGAGATGTTCCGCAAGCTTCTCGACGAGGGCCAGGCCGGCGAGAACGTCGGGCTCCTGCTCCGTGGCACCAAGCGCGAGGACATCGAGCGCGGCATGGTCGTGATCAAGCCGGGCACGACCACCCCGCACACCAACTTCGAGGCCTCGGTCTACATCCTCTCGAAGGACGAGGGCGGCCGTCACACGCCGTTCTTCAACAACTACCGTCCGCAGTTCTACTTCCGTACGACTGACGTGACCGGTGTTGTGACCCTGCCCGAGGGCACCGAGATGGTCATGCCGGGTGACAACACCGAGATGTCGGTCGAGCTCATCCAGCCCATCGCCATGGACGAGGGCCTGCGGTTCGCCATCCGTGAGGGTGGCCGCACCGTCGGCGCCGGCCGCGTCACCAAGATCACCAAGTGATCTAGCGCTTCACCCACCAGGCCCCGTCTCCCACGCTGGGAGGCGGGGCCTCGTGCTGTTCCGGACCTCGCGTCTCGATGCGGGAAGTGGGGACGAGATGGCACAGGATGGAGTCGTGAACGAGCCTGTCCGCCCCGCCCGGCCCCACCACAAGCTGACCGAGGACGGCCGCCGCATGCGCGAGGTGCTGTCCTACTCGCGGCGTGGGAGCCGGTTCACGCCCTCCCAGCAGGAGGCATGGGACGCCCACTCCGCCGACTGGGTCATCCCCGACGAGGTGGTCGACGAGAGCGGTTTCCGACTGGCCGACTGGTTCGGTCGCGAGGCACCCCTCATCGTCGAGATCGGGCCCGGCGTGGGGGAGGCCACCGGTGCCCTGGCCGCCACCCGCCCCCAGGTGAACGTCCTGGCGCTGGAGGTGTGGCGGCCGGGCGTGGCGGCCAGCCTGGCCGAGGTGGCGGCCGCCGGCGCCGAGAACGTCCGCTTCTGCTCGGTCGATGCCGCGTGGATGATCGAGCACGTGGTGGGCCCCGGGGAGCTCGTGGGCCTCTGGACCTTCTTCCCCGACCCATGGCCGAAGAAGAAGCACCACAAGCGCAGGCTCGTGGATGCCCGCTTCGCGGCATTGGCCGCCAGCCGGTTGGCGGTCGGTGCCGAGTGGCGGCTGGCGACGGACTGGGCCGACTACGCCGACCAGATGCGCGCGGTCCTGGGCGCCGAACCGCTGCTCGCGGGCGGTCCCGTGCCGCGGTGGGAGGAGCGTCCGGTCACCAAGTTCGAGCGCAAGGGCGTCGAGGTGGGGCGAGAAATCCACGACTTCGCCTATCACCGCGTCTGAGCCGCGCGGCCGTTCCCGGAGCCGTACGGCGGGCACGATTTGGCGTGCCGCACACCCGTCTGTCAGTATTGTCCGGTTGCTCCGGCGGGTGCCGGGGTGCGGCACACATTGACTTCTGAATCGCGTCTCCTTGATCGATGCCAGTGGTTCGCGTGCGCCGCGCCGAACCAGAGTCCGAGACCTCGGACAGGCTGGTCCGAGACCCGACCAGATCCGAAGAACCTTCGGAGACACCCAACACGCTCCACCACCCGGTGAGAAATCACCGGGCATCGCGAGAAACCAGCGCGACACGCCCGACCTCGGGGGTGGGAGCGGGTGGGAGAGAACAGGCGGCACCAGCCCACCCGGGCAGGAGCCGAGACCAGACCAGCACGCGGTACACCCCATCGGGGCCGTACGAGATCGAAGAGGACGAGAGAGACCTATGGCGGGACAGAAGATCCGCATCAGGCTCAAGGCCTATGACCACGAGGTGATCGACACCTCGGCGCGGAAGATCGTGGACACAGTCACCCGCACGGGTGCGAAGGTCGCCGGCCCTGTGCCGCTGCCGACCGAGAAGAACGTCTACTGCGTCATCCGCTCGCCCCACAAGTACAAGGACTCCCGCGAGCACTTCGAGATGCGCACCCACAAGCGCCTCATCGACATCATCGACCCGACGCCCAAGACCGTCGACTCGTTGATGCGCCTGGACCTTCCTGCCGGTGTCGACATCGAGATCAAGCTCTGAGGCTGAGATGGCAAAGACTTTCGAACGCAACGTGAAGGGGCTGCTGGGCACCAAGCTCGGCATGACCCAGCTCTGGGACGAGAACAACCGTGTCGTCCCCGTCACCGTGATCGCGGCCAGCACCAACGTGGTGACCCAGGTCCGTCAGCCCGAGACCGATGGCTACAACGCCATCCAGGTCGGGTTCGGCGAGATCGAGGCCCGCAAGGTCAACCAGCCCGAGGCCGGTCACTTCTCCAAGGCAGGGGTCACGCCCCGTCGCCACGTCGCGGAGATCCGCACCGCTGACGCCTCCACCTACACCGTGGGCCAGGAGCTCGGCGTCGACACCTTCGCCGCCGGCGAGGAGATCGACGTCACCGGCACCAGCAAGGGCAAGGGCTTCGCCGGCACGATGAAGCGTCACGGCTTCTCCGGCGTGGGCGCCTCCCACGGTGCGCACCGCAACCACCGCAAGCCTGGTTCCATCGGTGCCTGCGCCACCCCGGGCCGCGTGTTCAAGGGCACGCGCATGTCCGGTCGGATGGGTCACGACACGATCACCACGCAGAACATCACCGTGCACGCGATCGACGCCGAGAAGGGCCTGATCCTCCTCAAGGGTGCCGTTCCCGGCCCCCGGGGCGGCCTCGTGGTCCTGCGCTCCGCCGCCAAGAACACCCTCACCACCGGCAAGGAGGCCTGAGCATGGCTGTCAAGACCGTCAAGGTGGACCTGCCCTCCGAGATCTTCGACGTCGAGGTCAACGTCCCCCTGATCCACCAGGTGGTCGTCGCCCAGCAGGCCGCCGCGCGCCAGGGCACGCACTCCACCAAGACCCGCGGCGAGGTCCGCGGCGGTGGTCGCAAGCCCTACAAGCAGAAGGGCACCGGCCGCGCCCGACAGGGCTCGACCCGCGCGCCCCAGTTCGCCGGCGGTGGCACGGTCCACGGACCGCAGCCGCGCAGCTACGACCAGCGCACCCCCAAGAAGATGAAGGCTGCCGCCCTGCGCGGCGCCCTCTCCGACCGGGCCCGCAACGACCGCGTTCACGTGGTGGACGGACTGGTCTCGGGCGACAAGCCCTCGACCAAGGCCGCTCTGGCGTCCCTCACGACGCTGACCGACCGGTCGCGCTACCTCGTGGTGCTCGAGCGCTCCGACTCGCTGACCTGGCTCTCGCTGCGCAACGCGCCGCAGGTGCACATCGTCGCTGTCGACCAGCTCAACACCTACGACGTGCTCGCCTCTGACGACGTGGTGTTCACCAAGGGCGCCTACGACGTCTTCGTCAACGGCGTCAGCGCAGCCCCGGCCAAGACTGCCAAGGCCCCTGCGGCCGAGGCCACCGAGGTCAAGGCCTTCGCCGAGGTTCCGGCCGAGGACACCGCCACGACCACCGAGGCCGTCGAGCTGCCCAAGGGCGCCAAGGCCCCGCTCAAGAGCGGCAAGGCCCCCAAGGGCTACGAGATCAAGGGCAACGCCGACTCCGGCCTTTACCACGAGCCTGACGGCCAGTGGTACGACGCCACCGAGGCCGAGTTCTGGTTCAAGAGCGCCGAGGACGCCGAGGCCGCCGGCTTCACGCGTGCCGGTGGCTCTGCCGCGAAGGAGGACGACAAGTGAGCACCCTGCACAAGGACCACCGCGACATCCTGATCGCGCCGGTCGTCTCCGAGAAGAGCTACGGCCTGCTCGACGCCAACAAGTACACCTTCATCGTCCACCCGGACGCCAACAAGACCGAGATCAAGATCGCGGTCGAGAAGGTCTTCAACGTCAAGGTCACCTCTGTCAACACGATCAACCGCCAGGGCAAGACGCGTCGCACCCGCTACGGCATCGGCAAGCGTGCCAACACCAAGCGGGCCATCGTCAGCCTCGCCGAGGGCGACCGCATCGACATCTTCGGCCAGGTCGGCTGAGCGCCGGAATAGGACTGATTGAACATGGCTATCCGCAAGTACAAGCCGACCACCCCGGGCCGTCGTGGCTCCTCGGTGGCCGACTTCGTCGAGATCACCCGGACCACGCCGGAGAAGTCGCTGACGCGTCCGCTGCCCAAGAAGGGCGGCCGCAACAACCAGGGCCGGATCACCACCCGGCACCACGGTGGCGGTCACAAGCGTGCCTACCGCATCATCGACTTCCGTCGCTACGACAAGGACGGCGTGCCGGCCAAGGTCGCTCACATCGAGTACGACCCCAACCGCACGGCTCGCATCGCGCTGCTGCACTACGCAGACGGCGAGAAGCGCTACATCGTCGCGCCGAAGGACCTGACCCAGGGCACGCCCGTGGAGTCCGGCCCCAACGCCGACATCAAGCCCGGCAACAACCTGCCGCTGCGCAACATCCCGGTCGGTACCACCATCCACTGCGTGGAGCTGCGTCCCGGTGGCGGGGCCAAGCTGGCCCGCTCCGCGGGGATGTCGGCCCAGCTGGTCGCTCGTGAGGGAAGCCGCGCCACCCTGCGTCTGCCCTCCGGCGAGATGCGCTACGTCGACGTGCGCTGCCGCGCCACGGTCGGCGAGGTCGGCAACGCCGAGCAGTCGAACATCAACTGGGGCAAGGCCGGCCGCATGCGCTGGAAGGGCCGCCGTCCGACCGTCCGCGGTGTCGTCATGAACCCGGTCGACCACCCGCACGGTGGTGGTGAGGGCAAGACGTCCGGTGGTCGTCACCCCGTCTCGCCCTGGGGCAAGCCCGAGGGCCGCACGCGCAAGCGCAAGGCCTCCGACTCCCAGATCATCCGTCGTCGCAAGTCCGGCAAGGGTAGGAAGTAACCGACATGCCACGCAGCCTGAAGAAGGGCCCCTTCATCGACGACCACCTTCAGAAGAAGGTGGACGCCGAGAACGAGAAGGGCAGCCACAACGTCATCAAGACCTGGTCGCGCCGGTCGATGATCGTGCCCGACATGATCGGACACACCATCGCCGTGCACGACGGTCGCAAGCACGTCCCTGTCTTCGTGACCGACTCCATGGTCGGCCACAAGCTCGGGGAGTTCGCACCCACCCGCACCTACCGCGGGCACGTGAAGGAAGACCGGAAGGGGAAGCGTCGATGAGTGTCGAGGAGCGCCGGCGCACCAGCGCCCGCCGCGAGACGCTGCTCGGTGACCAGCCGGGCGCCTTCGCGAGCGCCCGCTACGTGCGGATCACCCCCATGAAGGCTCGCCGTGTCGTCGACATGGTCCGCGGTCTTCCCGTCGACGAGGCCCTGGCGCTGCTGCAGTTCGCGCCGCAGGCCGCCTCCGAGACCGTCTACAAGGTGCTGGAGAGCGCCATCGCCAACGCCGAGACCACCGAGGGGCTCAACCGGGCCGACCTCGTCGTGTCGGTCGCGATGGTCGACGAAGGCCCCACCATGAAGCGCTGGCGTCCGCGTGCGCAGGGTCGGGCGACCCGTATCAACAAGCGCACCAGCCACATCACGCTCGTGGTGCAGCCGGCCAACCTGAACGGAAAGGGTGCCTGATGGGCCAGAAGATCAACCCGAACGGCTTCCGTCTCGGAATCTCCATCGACCACAAGAGCCGTTGGTACGCCGACAAGCTCTACAAGAGCTACGTGGGCGAGGACGTCGCCATCCGCAAGCTGCTCTCCAAGGGCATGGAGCGGGCCGGTATCTCCAAGGTGGAGATCGAGCGGACGCGTGACCGCGTGCGCGTCGACATCCACACCGCGCGCCCGGGCATCGTCATCGGTCGCCGCGGCGCCGAGGCCGACCGCATCCGTGGCGAGCTCGAGAAGCTCACCGGCAAGCAGGTGCAGCTCAACATCCTCGAGGTGAAGAGCCCCGAGGTCGACGCACAGCTCGTCGCCCAGGGCGTTGCCGAGCAGCTCGCCGGCCGCGTCCAGTTCCGTCGGGCCATGCGCAAGGCGATGCAGACCTCGATGCGCTCGGGTGCCAAGGGCATCCGGATCCAGTGCTCGGGTCGGCTCAACGGCGCTGAGATGTCGCGCACCGAGTTCTACCGCGAGGGTCGCGTGCCCCTGCACACGCTGCGTGCGGACATCGACTACGGCTTCTACGAGGCCAAGACGACCTTCGGCCGGATCGGCGTGAAGGTCTGGATCTACAAGGGCGAGGTCGCCGGCACCCGTGCCGAGCGCCAGGCCCAGCAGGCCGCTCGCGCCGGCGCCCCCGGTCGTGGCGGCAACCGTCCGACCCGTGGCGGCGAGCGCCCGAGCCGTGGCTCGCGTGGCGACCGCGCCCCGCGAACCGACGCGCCCGCGGTCACCGAGGCTCCGGCCGGTGGCGACACCGCGGTGGCCGCGGCTCCCGCAGAGAACCAGGAGGGCTGACCCATGTTGATGCCCCGTCGCGTCAAGCACCGCAAGCAGCACCACCCCAAGCGGCGTGGTGCGGCCAAGGGCGGCACCTCGCTGGCCTTCGGCGACTTCGGGATCCAGGCAGTCGAGGGTCACTACGTGACCAACCGACAGATCGAGTCGGCCCGTATCGCCATGACCCGTCACATCAAGCGAGGCGGAAAGGTCTGGATCAACATCTACCCCGACCGCCCGCTGACCAAGAAGCCTGCCGAGACCCGCATGGGTTCGGGCAAGGGTTCTCCCGAGTGGTGGGTCGCCAACGTCAAGCCCGGCCGCGTCATGTTCGAACTCTCCGGTGTCGACGAGGAGACCGCTCGCGAGGCCATGCGCCGAGCGATGCACAAGCTCCCGATGAAGTGCCGGTTCATTTCCCGCGAGGCAGGTGAATTCTGATGGCAACCAAGCTGAACGCCTTCGAGCTCGACGAGCTCAACGCGGCTGACCTCGAGGGCAAGCTGCGCGAGGCCAAGGAGGAGCTCTTCAACCTCCGCTTCCAGGCGGCCACCGGCCAGCTGGAGAGCCACGGCCGTCTCCGCACGGTCAAGAAGGACATCGCCCGCATCTACACCGTGCTGCGCGAGCGTGAGCTCGGCATTCGCAGCACCCCGGAGGCCAACGCATGAGCACCAACTCCACCGAGCGCAACACGCGCAAGGTCCGCGAGGGCCTGGTCGTCAGCGACAAGATGGACAAGACCATCGTCGTCGCGGTCGAGGACCGCGTGAAGCACGCCCTCTACGGCAAGGTCCTGCGCAAGACCTCGCGACTGAAGGCGCACGACGAGCAGAACGAGTGTGGCATCGGCGACCGGGTCGTCATCATGGAGACCCGTCCGCTGTCGGCCACCAAGCGCTGGCGCCTGATCGAGGTCCTCGAGAAGGCCAAGTGACCGACGTGCCGTCGGTCTGGGCAGCAGCCCGCTCGACGGCACGCTCAGTTCGCCCGGCGCTCGCGCCGGACCACCCCACCAGTTCGGCCAGGCTCGTCTCCCTGACGGGAACGAGAACCAGCTCGACAACCAGGAGAAACCAATGATCCAGCAGGAGTCGCGACTCAAGGTCGCCGACAACACCGGTGCGAAGGAGATCCTCTGCATCCGTGTTCTCGGTGGCTCTGGCCGTCGCTACGCCGGCATCGGTGACGTCATCGTCGCCACCGTCAAGGACGCCATCCCCGGTGGCAACGTCAAGAAGGGCGACGTCGTCAAGGCCGTGATCGTGCGCACCGTCAAGGAGCGTCGCCGCGCAGATGGTTCCTACATCCGCTTCGACGAGAACGCCGCCGTCATCCTCAAGTCCGACGGCGAGCCCCGCGGCACTCGCATCTTCGGCCCCGTCGGCCGTGAGCTGCGCGAGAAGCGCTTCATGAAGATCATCTCGCTCGCCCCGGAGGTGTTGTGAGAGATGGGTAAGGGAATGAGCATCAAGAAGGGCGACACCGTCAAGGTCATCGCCGGCAAGGACAAGGGCGCCCAGGGCAAGGTCATCTCGGTGCACCGCGAGGAGCAGCGCGTGGTCGTCGAGGGTGTCAACCGCGTCAAGCGGCACACGAAGGCCACCCAGCAGGCCGGCGCCAACAGCGGCGGCATCATCAACGTCGAGGCACCGATCCACGTCTCCAACGTGATGCTGGTCGAGGGTGACGGCGTCACCCGTGTCGGGTTCCGCCGTGACGAGGTCACCAAGCGCCGTCCCGACGGCTCGACCTACGCCGCGACGCGCTCGACCCGCGTGTCGCGCAAGACCGGCAAGGAGATCTGAGATGGCTGAGACGACCGAGACGACCAGTGGACCTCGGCTCAAGGCGCGTTACCGCGAGGAGATCCTCCCGGCGCTTCGCACCGAGTTCGACATCAAGAACGTCATGCAGGTCCCGGGCCTGACCAAGATCGTCGTCAACATGGGTGTCGGCGAGGCAGCTCGCGACTCCAAGCTGATCGAGGGTGCCATCAAGGACCTCACCGCGATCACCGGCCAGAAGCCCTCGGTGACCAAGGCCCGCAAGTCGATCGCCCAGTTCAAGCTGCGCGAGGGAATGCCGATCGGCGCCCACGTCACGCTGCGGGGCGACCGGATGTGGGAGTTCCTCGACCGCCTCCTGTCCCTGGCGCTGCCCCGCATCCGCGACTTCCGTGGGCTCTCGCCCAAGCAGTTCGACGGCCGCGGCAACTACACCTTCGGTCTCACCGAGCAGGTCATGTTCCACGAGATCGACCAGGACAAGATCGACCGCTCGCGAGGCATGGACATCACGATCGTCACCACTGCGACCAACGACGACGAGGGCCGCGCGCTGCTGAAGCAGCTCGGCTTCCCGTTCAAGGAGAACTGACATGGCGAAGACTGCACTCAAGGTCAAGGCCGCCCGCAAGCCGAAGTTCAAGGTCCGGGGCTACACCCGCTGCCAGCGCTGCGGCCGGCCCAAGGCTGTCTACCGGAAGTTCGGCCTGTGCCGCATCTGCCTTCGGGAGATGGCACACCGCGGCGAGCTGCCCGGCGTGACCAAGTCCTCCTGGTGACCACCACTTCAAACCGCTGAAGGTCCCGCTCGCGCGGGAAACCACAGAAGAGAGAGAACACCCAATCCCATGACCATGACTGACCCGATCGCAGACATGCTGACGCGTCTGCGCAACGCCAACCAGGCGTACCACGACGTGGTGTCCATGCCTTACAGCAAGATGAAGGCAGGCCTCGCCGAGATCCTCAAGCAGGAGGGTTACATCACCTCCTTCGAGGTCAACGACAACGTCTCCGCCGAGGGTGAGGCGGTGGTCGGCAAGACGCTCACCATCACCCTCAAGTACGGCCGCACCCGTGAGCGTTCGATCGCCGGTGTCCGCCGCATCAGCAAGCCCGGACTGCGCGTGTACGCCAAGTCCACCAACCTGCCCCGGGTCCTCGGTGGGCTCGGCGTCGCGATCATCTCGACGAGCCAGGGACTGCTGACCGACCGCCAGGCCAACCAGAAGGGCGTGGGTGGGGAAGTCCTCGCCTACGTCTGGTAACGACGAGACCGGAAAGAGAGAACAGAGCAATGTCGCGAATTGGCAAGCTCCCCATCGCGGTCCCGTCCGGCGTCGACGTGGCCATCGACCAGGCGCTGGTGACCGTCAAGGGCCCCAAGGGCACCCTGTCGCACGAAGTCAGCGCCCCGATCGTCGTGGAGAAGGGTGAGGACGGCGTCCTCGAGGTGAAGCGCCCCAACGACGAGCGCGAGAGCCGCTCGTTGCACGGGCTCACCCGCACCCTGATCAACAACATGGTCGTCGGTGTCACCGAGGGATACGAGAAGAAGCTCGAGATCGTGGGCGTGGGCTACCGAGTCCTGCCCAAGGGACCCACCCAGCTGGAGTTCCAGCTCGGCTACTCCCACTCGATCACCTTCGACGCCCCCGAAGGCATCACGTTCACCACCGACGGCCCCACCAAGCTCGGCGTCGTCGGCATCGACAAGCAGCTGGTTGGTGAGACTGCGGCGAAGATCCGCAAGCTCCGCAAGCCCGAGCCCTACAAGGGCAAGGGCGTGCGATACGCCGGCGAGCAGATCCGCCGCAAGGTCGGAAAGGCTGGTAAGTGACATGGCGATCTCGCTGTCCAACAACAAGCACACCGCCGGTCGCGTCAAGGCCCGTCTGCGGCGCCAGGTCCGGGGTCGCAAGCGCGTCGCCGGCACTGCCGAGCGTCCGCGGCTCGTGGTCACCAAGTCGGCGAAGCACCTCAGCGTCCAGGTCGTCGACGACCTGCGGGGCGCGACGCTGGCCTACGCCTCCACGATGGAGGCGGACGTCCGCGCCGTCAGCGGCGACAAGACCGCCAAGGCCAAGCAGGTCGGTGAGCTGGTTGCCCAGCGCGCCAAGGCCGCGGGTGTCGAGGGCGTCGTCTTCGACCGCGCCGGCAACAAGTACCACGGTCGTATTGCGGCCCTTGCTGATGCTGCCCGCGAGGGCGGCCTTCAGTTCTGATCGCCCACGCGAAGAATTCTGAAAGAGGAGAAAGTCTCATGAGCGGAGCCCAGCGCGGACAGCGCAGTGGCGAGCGCCAGGGCGGCGACCGTCGCAATCGCGACGACCGTCGCGGCCAGGGTGCCGAGAAGACCGCCTACATCGAGCGCGTCGTTGCGATCAACCGTGTCGCCAAGGTCGTGAAGGGTGGTCGTCGCTTCAGCTTCACCGCCCTCGTGATCGTCGGTGACGGTGAGGGTCTGGTCGGCGTCGGCTACGGCAAGGCGAAGGAAGTTCCCGCGGCGATCGCCAAGGGCGTCGAGGAGGCCAAGAAGCAGTTCTTCAAGGTCCCGCGCGTCCAGGGCACGATCCCGCACCCGGTGCAGGGCGAGAAGGCTGCAGGCGTGGTCCTGCTGCGTCCCGCTGCTCCCGGTACCGGTGTCATCGCGGGTGGCCCCGTGCGCGCCGTGCTGGAGTGCGCCGGCATCCACGACGTGCTGAGCAAGTCGCTCGGCTCCTCCAACCAGATCAACATCGTCCACGCGACGGTGGCTGCCCTGAAGATGCTCGAGGAGCCCGAGGCCGTGGCCGCACGCCGTGGCATGCGGGTCGAGGACGTCGCTCCGGCCGCCCTGCTCAAGGCGCGCGCCGAGTCGACCGAGATCGCGGCTGCGGGGGTGTCCCAGTAATGGCACAGCTCAAGGTCCAGCAGAAGCGCGGCCGGGTCGGGCTCAAGGCCAACCAGCGCGAGACCCTGCGCACGCTCGGTCTGAAGAGGATCGGCGATGTCGTCGTCAAGGAAGACCGCCCGGAGATCCGGGGCATGGTCAACACTGTCCGTCACCTCGTGACGGTCGAGGAGGTGGAGTGACATGACGCTCAAGCTGCATCACTTGCGTCCCGCTCCTGGCGCCAAGACCGCCAAGACCCGTGTGGGTCGCGGTGAGGGCTCCAAGGGCAAGACTGCCGGACGAGGCACCAAGGGCACCAAGGCGCGTTACCAGGTTCCGGTCGCCTTCGAGGGTGGCCAGATGCCGATCCACATGCGCCTGCCCAAGCTGAAGGGCTTCAAGAACCCCTTCAAGGTGGAGTTCCAGGTCGTCAACCTCGACAAGATCAACGACCTCTTCCCGGCCGGCGGCGCCGTGTCGGTGGAGGACCTGGTCGAGAAGGGCGCCGTCCGCAAGGGCCAGCCCGTCAAGGTCCTGGGCCAGGGCGACATCGCTGTCGCGGTCCAGGTGAGTGCTGACGCGTTCTCGACCTCCGCCAAGGAGAAGATCGAGGCCGCGGGCGGAACCACCACCACGATCTGAGGCACGAAGACCAGCGTCGGCCCGGTCGGAGCAGCGGCACTCGCCACTCCGTCCGGGCCTTCGCGTCTCCCGGCAGGACACGAGGAGCGGGCTGTTAGGCTTCCCCGGGCCTGTCCGCGACCAGAGTCGCGGATCGCACCACACTTCGCCGCTCGCCCACCGCGCCGCGGCGCCCCGTCACGAAAGAGGATCCAGTGCTAGGCGCTTTCGCCAACGCTTTCCGGACGCCGGACCTGCGGCGCAAGCTGCTGTTCGTACTCCTGGTCATCACGATCTTCCGGCTCGGGTCCCAGGTGCCGACCCCCGGTGTGAACGTCGCCAACGTCCAGAGCTGCATCGCCGACCTCGAGGAGGACGGCCTCTACAGCCTGATCAACCTCTTCTCGGGCGGAGCGCTCCTCCAACTGGCCGTCTTCGCGCTCGGGATCATGCCCTACATCACGGCCTCGATCATCCTCCAGCTCCTCGTCGTGGTGATCCCGCGGCTGGAGACCCTGAAGAAGGAGGGGCAGGCCGGGCAGACCAAGATCACCCAGTACACCCGCTACCTCACGCTCGGGCTCGCCGTGCTCCAGGCCACCGGCATCGTGGCCCTCGCTCGCTCGGGACAGCTCCTCCAGGGCTGCCAGGAGGACCTCCTGCACGACAACGGCACCGCGACCTTCCTCGTGATGGTCGTGACGATGACGGCGGGCACCGCCGTGATCATGTGGCTGGGTGAGCTCATCACCGACCGCGGCATCGGCAACGGCATGTCGATCCTGATCTTCGCCCAGGTCGTGGCCACCTTCCCCTCGTCCCTGTGGAACGTGCAGAAGACCAACGGCTGGTGGGTCTTCGGGGTCGTCATGGTCGTCGGCCTCGTCCTGGTGGCAGCGATCATCTTCATCGAGCAGGCCCAGCGCCGCATCCCGGTGCAGTACGCCCGCCGCATGGTCGGTCGCAAGATGTTCGGCGGCAGCTCGACCTACATCCCGCTGAAGGTCAACCAGGCTGGGATCATCCCCGTCATCTTCGCCTCATCGCTGCTCTACCTGCCCGCGATGGCGGTGCAGTTCAACCCCGAGAGCAAGAACCCGGCGCTGCTCTTCATCGCCGACAACCTCGTGAACACCGGCAAGCCGCTCTACATGGCTGTCTACTTCGCCCTCATCATCTTCTTCGTCTACTTCTACGTCTCGATCACCTTCGACCCGAAGGAAGTCGCCGACAACATGAAGAAGTACGGCGGCTTCATCCCCGGGATCCGGGCCGGCCGACCGACCGAGGACTACCTGTCCTTCGTCCTCTCCCGCATCACCTTCCCCGGCGCCATCTACCTCGGAATGATCTCCTTGGTCCCGTCGATCGCCTTCGTTCTGATCAATGCCGACCAGAACTTCCCGTTCGGTGGCGTCTCCATCCTCATCATGGTCGGCGTCGCGCTGGACACGGTCAAGCAGATCGAGAGCCAGCTCCAGCAGCGCAACTACGAAGGGTTCCTCCGCTAGTCATGCGTCTCATCCTCATGGGCCCACCCGGGGCCGGCAAAGGCACTCAGGCCAGGTTCGTCGCCGAGCACTACGGCGTCCCGGCGATCTCCACCGGCGACATCTTCCGGCACAACGTCGCCGCCGGCACCGAGCTCGGCCTGGAGGCCCAGCGCTACATGGACGCCGGCGACTACGTCCCCGACGAGGTCACCAACAAGATGGTGCGCAACCGCATCGGGGAGGCCGACGCCAGCGCCGGGTTCCTCCTCGACGGCTACCCCCGCACCCTCGCACAGGTCGAGGAGCTCGACTCGATGATCGAGCCGGCTGGGCACTCGCTCGACGCCGTCGTCGTACTGACCGTCGACCCCGACGAGATCGTCGAGCGCCTCCTCCAGCGCGCCCAGGTCGAGGGCCGCGCGGACGACACCGAGGAGGTGATCCGTCGCCGGCAGGAGGTCTACGCCGAGCAGACCGAGCCCCTCATCGGGGTCTACCGGGAGCGGGGGCTCCTGGTCGAGGTCGACGGGATGGGTGAGGTCTCCGAGGTCACCCAACGGGTCTTCGCCGCGCTCGACGCCGTACGCCCGGACTGAGCGGCGGGGCTGGGCGATCCCATGGGATTTCGCGACCGCGGCCTCGAGATCAAGTCTCGCGAACAGATCGACCTGATGCGGGTCGCGGGAAGGCTGGTGGGGGAGACCCTCGAGCTGCTCCGCGCCGCGGTGACGCCCGGAGCCACCACCGGTGACCTCGACCGCCTGGCGGAGGCCAACATCCGCGACCACGGCGGCGTCCCGTCGTTCCTGGGCTACGGCGTCCCACCGTTCCCGGCCACCATCTGCTCCTCCGTCAACGACGAGGTCGTCCACGGGATCCCGGGGGACCGCGTCCTGGTGGAGGGCGACGTGGTGTCGATCGACTGCGGCGCGATCGTCGACGGCTGGCACGGTGATGCGGCGATCACGGTGCCCGTGGGTGACGTCGGTCCGGAGGTCCTCGAGCTGATGCGTGTGACCGAGGAGTCCCTGTGGCGCGGCATGGCTGCGGCGCGCCTCGGTGGCCGCGTCACCGACATCTCGCACGCCGTCGAGCAGTACGTCCGCTCCCAGGGGCGTTACGGCATCCTCGAGGACTACACCGGCCATGGCATCGGCACCGAGATGCACATGAGCCCCAACGTGCCCAACTACGGCCGGGCCGGACGAGGGCCCTCGCTGGTGGAGGGGCTCGCCCTGGCGGTCGAGCCCATGGTGACGCTCGGGAGCAAGCACACCACGCTGCTCGACGACGAGTGGACCGTCGCCACGGTCGACGGGTCGTTGTCCGCGCACTTCGAGCACACCTTCACCCTGACCTCCGACGGGCCCTGGGTCCTGACGGCCGTCGACGGGGGAGCGTCGCGCCTGGCCGACATGGGTGTCCCCTTCGGCGGTCGATGAGGGTCCTCGACCGACCCTGTGAGAGAGTTTCCTCCACCAGGAGGGGAGTATTCCCCCGCGGTGGCGTCGTCAGTACGGTGGAGGGCAGTGACCTGTCATGACACCCGGTGCCACCGGTCGGCTCCGCTGACGGAAGAGACCTCCGGAGCACGCGGTCCGGTCGGAAGCCGGACCGGCCCACGTCTACTCCGGAGGAGTCAAACGCTTGAACGTCCTGCTCGGTGACTCGGTCGCCTCTCCCACCATCTGGCTGGTCACCATCGTCGTCACGGTCGGTGTGCTGCTGGTCGACCTGCTGGTCATCGCCCGCCGCCCGCACGAGCCGACCATGGCCGAGGTCAGCCGACACCTGGCGTTCTTCGTCGGGATGGCCGTGCTCTTCGGGATCTGCCTCTGGGTCTTCGCCGAGCCGCACGACCTGTCCCCAGCACCCGGCCCCGAGTTCTTCGCAGGGTGGCTGACCGAGTACTCGCTCTCGATCGACAACCTGTTCATCTTCATCATCATCATGAACAGCTTCGCCGTCCCGAGGCAGTACCAGCAGACCGCGCTGATGATCGGCATCGTGCTGGCGCTGATCATGCGCGCCATCTTCATCGTCATCGGCGCCGCCGCGATCAACGAGTTCAGCTGGGTGTTCTACCTCTTCGGGCTGTTCCTGCTCTACACGGCGGTGAAGCTCGCCAAGGAGGGCGGCGAGGACGAGGACGAGTACGAAGAGAACCGCCTGGTGAAGTTCGCCGAGAACCACCTCCCGGCGACGAAGGAGTGGAACGGCACCAAGCTGTTCACCCACGAGAACGGCAAGCGCCTCATCACGCCGATGTTCCTGGTCGTCCTCACGCTGGGGACCACCGACCTGCTCTTCGCGCTCGACTCCATCCCGGCGATCTACGGGCTGACCAAGGACCCCTACCTGGTGTTCACGGCGAACATCTTCGCGCTGATGGGGCTGCGCCAGCTCTACTTCCTCATCGGCGGCCTGCTCCAGCGCCTGGTCTACCTCTCCTACGGATTGGCGTTCCTGCTCGGCTTCATCGGCGTCAAGCTGATCTTCCACGCCCTGCACGAGAACGAGCTGCCCTTCATCAACGGCGGCGAGCCGTTGCACTACGACTGGCTCGAGATCCCCATCTGGCTGTCGCTGACGGTCATCATCGGGACCTTGGCGATCACCGCCGTGCTCAGCCTCTGGGCCTCGCGCCGCATGACTGCGGCCGAGCAGGACGCCGCCACCGGACCGCGTCGCGACTGGGACGAGGACTGACCGCTCAGGCCACGCACTCGCGGGCGCTCGGCGACAGGTCGTTGCCGCGTTCGAGGGAGACCTCGAGGCACACCTGACCGGGCTCGCGCACGAGGAGCTCACGCTTGGTGGTGCGTTCGAACGCGCCGGAGTCCCGACGCCACAGCCAGCGGTCGCCCGGTTCCAGCGGCTCGGGACTCCTCCATCTGAAGACGACTCCTCGAGGGGTCCGGGTGCCGGAGAGGCTGGGTGAGCGGGACAGTACGTCGGGGATCAGGTCCTCCGGCGTCCGGGACTCGGTCGGGAGTGTCCCGACGCCGGGGTCCGGGCGGTCGCCGTCCTCGCCCAGGACGAGGAATCCGACCAGCACGGCCAGCACCACGACGCCGACCACGGCCCACACGGCGCCGGCGATCCCCGATCTCGTCCCCTCGTCGGTGGCTTCGGTGGAGGGGTCGACGCTGACCTGACGGGGAGCGGACGCGGAGATGACCTTGACGGCCTTCATGACGGTGGCGTCCTCGGGCGGGGCCTCGTCGTCTCCTCGGGCAGCCACCGACGCGTCGGGCAGGTCGCCCTCCACGGCGACCGAGGTACGCGGCCAGCGCGCGGCGGCCTCGATCCGCTGGAGCGCCCGAGCGAGCTCCAGCGCACTCTGTGGACGGTGCTCGGGGCGCTTGGCCAGGCACTGCTGGAGCAGCCGGTCGAGCGCTGGCGGCACGTCGGGTCGCTGCGTCGCGGGCGGGGGAGCGTGCAGGATGCGTGCGCTGAGGGCCCGGGTGGAGTTGTCGCCGGCGGGGATCGAGAACGGGGACCGCCCGACGAGGAGGTGCCAGATCGTGGCGCCGAGGGAGTAGACGTCGGAGGCGACCGAGCCGTTGGAGCGACCGTCGAGCAGCTCCGGCGGCGACCACGGGTAGGAGATGCGAACGTCCTGGTCGCTCTCGACGTCGGCGAGGTGGCCGGCGATGCCGAAGTCGGTGAGCGCGGGCTCGTGGTAGGTCGTGACCAGGACGTTGCTGGGCTTGATGTCGCGGTGGATGATGCCCGACCGGTGTGCGGTCTCGATCGCGCTCGCGAGCTTGATGCCGGTGGACACGGCGTCCACCACGGGCATCGGGTTGGACCGGACCCGGATGCCGAGGTCTGGCGGCGGGCAGTAGCGCATGACGAGGTAGGGGCGACCGTCCTGGGTGATGCCCGCCGTGATCACGGAGACGATGTAGGGATGATCGGCGAGTCGGGCCATGGAGTTGGCCTCGGCTGCGAAGAGCTGCTTCTCACGAGTGGTCAGGGGGACGTCGGGACGGACCACCTTGACCGCGACCCGCTGTCGCGGCCACTCCTGCTCGTAGAGGAAGACGTCAGCGAAGCCGCCGCTGCCGAGGTGCTCGATGAAGTGGAGACCCGGGATGCTCGGCGCGCTCACCGGGCGGACACCGGACCGGTCTCGTAGCGGACCGCGTAGACCTCGGCGAGGTCGAGGACGGCCCCGGACTCCAGCACGTAGGCCTCTCCGGGGCTCATCCTGAGCGGTTCCCGCCCGGGCTGCGCGAGGGTGGTGCCGCCACGGCTGTCGAGGTCACGGGCCAGGACGTCCCAGCCGTCGAGCTCGATGTGCAGGTGCATCCGGGAGACGAAGGAGTGGGCAGGGGGCAGGTGGACCAGGTGCGGCCAGTCGGTGCTGCCTTCGACGGGGGCCGGCTTGCGTCCCAGCACCACGCCACGATCGAGCGGGACGACCTCGCCCGTGGGCAGGCGGAGGCCTCCCAGGGTGGGCCGCTGGACCTGGCGCGGCTCCTGCGGCGCAACTCGCTGGTGGCAGGTGCGGCACACAGGGTCGGTGGGGGCAGTGAGGTGTCCGAGGGGACAGCTGACGGCGAGCACCGTCGTGGCCGAGACGTGGGCGAGGTGCGCGGGCCGGTGCACGGTCGATCCGTCGTGGTCGTCCGTCCCGTCCTCGAGCGGGTGGGGAGCGCGGATGGTGGTGTGACCACCATCCTCGATCCGCTGCACGAAGAGCGGGTCCGGCTCGGTCGTGTCGACCGACGACCCGGTGTCCCGGGCGGAGACCCACTCCGGCTGCTGCTGGCGTGGACGCGGGGGCGGCGGCCCGTCGGGTCCGGTCGCCGCGAGGATCTCCGCAGGGATCCCGTCGATCAGCCCCGTGGTCGGCGCGGAGGGGGCCTCGGTGACCTGGACCGCAGGTCGGCCGGCAGCACCGAGAGGCGGAGCCTGGGCCGCGTGGAGGACCACCTCAACTGCCCCGACGACCCCCGCGACCAGCGGTCGGCGGTCGTCGCCGGGTGGGGAATCTGTGGCTTCGGCGAGCGTGAGCACGTGCGTCTGTCCCGTCCCGCTCACGCGTCCGGTGCCGAGAGTGGTGGACGTGGAGGTGCCGGGTGTCAGGTCGACGGCGGCGAGCGCCACGGGTGCACCGTCCTTGGCCTGCGTGGCCTCCGACTCGACCAGCGCCACCACTGCGTCGAGCACGGGCGTCCCGAGAGGCTGCGGCGTGGAGACGAGCTCCCAGAGTCGTGAGAGGAGCCGCTCGTCGCCCGGATCGGTCACCAGGACCCAGCGCGCGCCGCTGCCGACCAGCACGCCAGGGCCCGGTGTGTACCTGGCCTCCACGAGCACGTTCCCCCTCCTCGCATTCGTGTATCCGCCCATTGTTGCGCATGAGCCGCCCGGACGCGTCGCCATCCCATCTCGCCACCCTCGACTTGTCCGATGGTGAAGCGCTACATACCCTGCGTCCACAGAGTGTGTTCGGTTGCGGGTTCGGGGGGGAGTCGCGTGGGCAGGGCGACGTTCGTGCGGCGGCACCGAGCCGCGCTCGCATCCGGTACCGCGCTGGCCCTGGCGACGGGGCTGGTCGTCGCCTACGCCGTCACGGCCGACGGCTACAAGGCCCACCGCGCCGACCTCAACGACGGAGGCGTGTGGGTGGTGAACAACCACCTCGGGGTGCACGGCCGCATCAACAAGCCCATCAACCAGCTCGACGGAGTCGTCTACGACGAAGGCCCCAAGCTCAGGCTCGACGTCGTCCAGGACGGTGCCGCCGTGGTGACGCTCAACCGGGGCTCCAACCGCGGACGAGGCGTGGATCCCGGCCTCCTGGAGTTCGCCGACGGCGGCACCGTCGCAGTGCCCGCCGCCGGGGACGTCCAGATGGGCGGCGGCACCCTCGCCACGATCGACGCGACCACGGGCAAGCTCTGGGCGACGCGCTACGACCCCCAACTGGGCAGGCCGCTGGTCAACACCGTCGACCGGCAGGCGGACGAGACCGCCGAGGTGGGCGAGGCAGCTGCGCTGGCGGTGAGCACGCAGGGCACCGTGGTCGCCACGTCCGGTGTCGAGGCGACGGTGTCCCGACTGAGTCCCGCGGGCGACGGTCTGGCGAAGCCGGAGGTCCAGGACCTCCCGCGAACGGCGGGGTCGCCGACCTCGGTGACGACGGTGGGTGAGCGGGTGGTGACGCTCGACGAGACCTCCGGGCAGCTGGCCGTCCTCGGCGGCGCCGCGACTGACGTCCCCGAGGACAGCATCCTGCAGCAGCCGGGGCCCGATGCCGCCGAGGTGCTCGTCGCCACGAGGTCCGGACTCCTGTCAGTCGACCTCGACAGCGGTGAGCAGGAGGAGGTGGCGTCGGCCACCGGCACGCCGGTCGAGCCCGTGCGGCTCGGCGCCTGCGTCTACGGCGCGTGGTCGGGCGGTGGGGGAGACGTGGCACAGCAGTGCGGCTCCGACCCGGTCCGGGTGAACGGGCTGGGGGGCAACGCCACCAACCTCGCCTTCCGGGTCAACCGGGGTGAGATCGTGCTCAACGACGCGACCAGTGGGCGGGTCTGGGACGTCCAGGAGGACAAGCCGTTCAAGATCGACAACTGGGACTCCTACACGGCCAGGAAGAAGGTCGAGGACGAGCAGGAGCAGGACGAGCAGGACAGCAGGGGTGACCAGCGGCCGCCGAAGGCGGTGGACGACGCCTACGGAGTCCGCCCCGCCCGCACCACCGTCCTGCACCCGCTCGACAACGACTCCGCCCCCGCGGGTCGCCTCCTGAGCATCGTCTCCGTGGACCAGCCCGGCGGTGGGTCGCGCGTCACCATCGGCCCCGACGGTCAGACCCTGCAGATCCAGGTGCCCGAGGAGGCCAGGCCGGCAAGCTTCGACTACTTCATCGACGACGGGCGCAACCTGCGCGCGCACGCCACGGTCCGCGTCCAGGTGCGCGGCGAGGCGGAGAACCAGCAGCCCGCGCCCCGCGAGGGCTACGAGCCGCGCCAGTGGCACGTGCCCGCGGGCGGCTCGCTCTCGGTGCCGGTTCTCAGCGACTGGCGCGACGACGCCGACGGCGACGCCCTGGTGCTGGACTCCGCCGTCGCGGTGGACGCCCAGGCCAACGGCGCGGTTGCCCGCTCCACCGCCGAGGGGCGGATCCGCTTCACGGCTCCGCCTCGGGGTGGTGGCGTGGTCAAGGTCGACTACGGGGTGAGCGACGGCCGCTCGGCACCGGTCACCCGAACCATGCTCTTCGAGGTCCAGCCGGTCACCGATCGTGAAGGCTTCCCCCCGGTGGCCGAGCCCGACGTGGTGCGTGGCGAGGTCGGCAAGCCGATCGAGATCAGGCCGCTGGCCAACGACCTGCCCGGATCCGATCCCACGACGCCCCAGGCCGAGCTGGCCCTGGGTGGCAGGATCCCCGACCAGGCTGACGCCGAGATCAGGACCGACCTCGAGAGCGGCGCGATCACCTTCACGTCCACGAAACCCGGCACCTACCTGCTCGACTACGACGCCGCCTACGGCAACACGCCGCTGTCCCAGAGCAAGATCCGCGTCGACGTGCGGCCGCGGCCCCGGCGACCGGAGGATCCGGTGGCGATGCCGGACACGCTCATGATCTACGGCCAGTCACCGGCGCTGGTCGACGTGCTCGCCAACGACCTGGATCCTTCGGGAGACCTGCTCGTGGTGCAGCGGGCCGTCGCAGACCGTGCCGAGCAGCTCGACCTCGCCATCGTCGACGGTCGCTGGCTGCGCGTCGCAGCGCGCGGCGAGTTCGGTTCCGCGACCCAGCTGGTCCGCTACACGGTCACCAACGGGCAGGCCAGCGTCACCGGCGAGGTGACGGTGACCCAGCGTGAGCAACCGGCGGACAACACGCCGATCACGGTGACCGACCGGGTCGTCGTACGCTCCGGGGCATCGGTTGCGGCGCCGGTGCTCGACAACGACTCCTCCCCCTCGGGTGACCGGCTCGAGCTGCGCACCGACATCACCGAGCGCCCCGGGGTGCTCGACGTGCTGGCCCCGCGCGACTACGACGGAGGGCCCGGGGCCGCTTTCGTCGCCGGGCGGATGGTGCGCTTCGTGGCACCCGTGGTCAAGGAGCGCGAGACCTTCGAGGTGCCCTATGCGGCCGTCAACGCCGCCGGGCAGTCGGCTCCGGGGCGGCTGCTGGTCACCGCGGTGCCGGCGAGCGAGCCGAACTCTCCTCCCGAGCCGCCGACCCTCGAGGGACGAGCAGTCGCGGGGGACGTCGTCACCCTGCGGCTGCGTGGCAGCGAGGTCGACCCCGAGGGCGACCCCGTCGCCATCACCGGCATCAGCAGTGCGCCGAGCTTCGGCCGGCTGCTCTCCACGACCGCCAATGCCCTCGTCTACCAGGCCTACCCGGGCTCCGCAGGGACCGATGAGTTCGAGTACGCCGTCGTGGACACCCGTGGTGCCACGTCGACCGGTGTGGCACGAGTGGCCGTCGTCAAGCCCTCGTCGCCCCAGCCGCCGCTGGCCGTCGACGACGAGCTCACGGTGCAGCCGGGGCGGACGGCGACGTTCGACCCGCTCGCCAACGACCACGTCGTCGCGGGCGAGGACCCCCAGATCCGGCTGGTCAACCCCACTGAGGGCATGGAGCTCGACGCAGACACGGGACTGGTCAGCGTCCCGGCGCCCGAGTCGCTCGACGAGCCCGCGACCCAGGTCGTCTACTCCGTCAGCAACGGCATCGACGAGTCGCGTGCCGTGATGACCCTGCGCACGTCCCCGGACGTCGAGAACCCGCCCGTCGTCTACGACGCCTACGGCAAGGTGCAGGACAGCGAGGCCGTGTCGGTCGACGTCCTCGACGGCGCCTACGACCCCGACGGCGACGCCGCGGACATCGTGGTGGCCGAGGTCTACGGCGACCCCGCGAGCGTCTCGCACACCGACAAGCGGGTCCGCGCGACGCGCACCGAGGATCCCCAGGTCATCCCGTTCCGCGTCGAGGACGGGCAGGGCACCTCGGCAACCGCGCAGGTCTTCGTGCCGCCCACAGGCCATGGCCTGCCCTTCGTCAGGCCGGGCTCCCTCATCGAGGTCGAGTCGGGCGAGTCGGCCAAGGGAAGGCTCTCCGACCACGTCGAGAATCCCGCCGGCGGCGCGCTCCGGCTCACCGGGCGCCAAGGAGTGCACGCCTCCCCGTCGCAGCTCCAGGCGCAGGCGACTGGCGAGAACACCTTCGAGGTGCGTGCCGACGCCGGCTACCGCGGCCCCGGCGCCGTGCTGGTCGAGGTCACGACTGCGACGGACGCCAACGGCAACGAGGACGCAGCCAGCTCTGCGGACGGCCAGACCGTGCTCCTCTCGATCCCCGTCCAGGTGGGAGACGACACCCCGGTGCTCGAGTGCCCCGGCACCACTATCGACCTGGCCCCGGGCGAGAGCAGCCAGATCGACGTGCAGTCGCTGTGCAAGGTCTGGACGCAGGATCCCCGAGATGCCGCGGGGCTCGACTACACCGCCGCATGGGTGACCGAGCTCGAGGGCCTGGGCGTCCGACCGCTCGGCGGATCAGTCTTCTCCGTCGATGCCACCGACGCCTCGGCCGGGGGAGGGCGCGCGGTCCTCTCGCTCCGGGCCGGTGACTCCGACGAGGCCCAGCTGACGTTCCGCGTGGCGAGGGCTCCCCAGCCGCGGATGCTGCCCATCCCGGTCCCCGACATGAGGGCCGGCGAGTCACGCACGATCGACCTGGAGCCGTTCCTCGTGCCGGGCGTGGCCTCACCCCAGCCCCGGGTGGTCTCGATCAGCCAGGTCAGCGGCGACCGCTCCCCGGCATCCATGTCGGGGTCCTCCATCACGTTGAGGCCGTCCGACGACGTCGAGGGGCGTGTCGTGTACCGCGTGGTGATGAGTGACGTCAGCTCGGAGGACCCCCCGGCCGACCGCAGGGCCGAGGGTCGCGTGACGTTCGAGGTGCGCGGTGTGCCCGGAGCCCCGACGCAGGTGACCCCCTACCCGGACGACCAGACGGGGGAGATGCGCGTCGGCTGGTACCCACCCCGTGACACCGGTGGCTCGCGGATCACGCACTACCAGGTGATGGAGCTGAAGACCGGCGATCGGCAGACCTGCCGGCAGAACGAGTGCTTCTTCCGTGGCCTCAAGGACGGCGTGCGCTACAGGTTCAAGGTGCGCGCGCACAACGCAGTCGACTACGGCCCGTGGAGCGAGACCTCGCGCGAGGCGTTCGTGGACACCCGGCCGAGCCGGGTGCGCAACATCCGCATGGTCTCGCGCGCCGACAAGACCATCCGGATCGCCTGGGACAAGCCGGCCTCCTCGACGTCGAAGATCGTGAAGTACGCCATCAGCTGGTCGGGCGGGGCCGGGATCGAGGTCGCCGGCGACCGTGATCGAGTCACGATCCCCGGCCTCGACAACAACACCACCTACGTCTTCTCGGTCCAGGCGCTCAACGAGATCGGGTGGTCCGATCCCCGGCAGTCGCCCGTGCTCCAGCCCCTCGGCACCCCGGCCGCGCCCGTCGACGTGTCCGCGACCGACCTCAGCACCGGCAACGCCAAGACGACCGTCCGGGTGAGCTGGACCGGCACCAGCCCCGAGGGCCCCGGGCCCGTGGTCTACACGGTCTACGTCAGCAGGGAGGGCGGCAGTCCGCGCGAGGTCCCCGGCTGCGTGCGGATCCAGGCGACGTCATGCAACGACGCCCGTGACTACGACGGTCTCGACTACACCTACACCGTGCGTGCCCAGAACTCTCCGAGCCCTGAGAAGCCCAACACCTCGCCGATGAGCCAGGGACGACTGTTCGAGGCGGTGGGCAAGCCGGCTGCCTGGGGCAACTGGTCGTGGACGGCGACCGGCACGAGCCAGGAGATCCAGGTCTCCTTCACGGTCCCGGAGTCGCGCGGGCAGGTGAGTCGTGTCGAGATCCTGGTCAACGGCTCCAGCGTCAAGACATTCGCCAACCAGACGGGAAGCACGACCACGCGCTTCGAGGTCGGCAGCAACGACGCGGCCTGGCGCGTCGAGCTGCGCGTCTGCAACGAGCACGCCCCGACCGGTTGCACCACGAGTCCCTTCCAGGACGTGCAGAGCTACGGAAGCCTCACCAGCTCACTGGACGACATCCCGGCCGCGCAGGTCAACGGCAAGAACCTCTCCTGGCTGGTCACGGGCACGAGCAACGGCAATGCCGCGGTCCTCGGCATCTCCCTCAACGGTGGCCCGGAGCAGATGGTCAGGGTCAACGGCGTGGGGAGGTTCTCGCACCAGGTGACCTACACGACCGAGGGCTACTACGAGTCGGTCTCGGTCAGGGTGCGCCTCTACGACGACGCGCCCACGGGCCGCGGCGAGGACGTCTCCTCGCGCAGCGACGAGTCCGGATCGCCGCCACCACCGTCCGTCAACATCGGCAAGGGCGATTCCTGCATGGACGGGGACGAGGACCAGAACAACAACTGCGGCGACATCATCGAGCCGGACTGCACGAACACGTCCTGCGCGTTCGTCAGGTACAACGTCTCCGGCTTCCTCGAGGACTACTCCTGCACGGTGAGCAACAGCGAGTACCCCCTACGCAGCGAGACCAACTCCCACGAGGGCGGGACGAGCGCTTCCGTGCAGACCGATTGGTACTACGACAAGGGCTACGTGTCCATCACGTGCTCCTCGGGCAACGGCGCTCGCGACCAGCGGGCGCAGTCCGGCTTCGACTGGCCCGACCCGGCTCCATGACCTCCACCTCCGGCTTGAACACGACGGCATCCGCCCACACCTCAGGAGTCCTCCGTTGACCATCTCCCACGAACAGGCCGACTGGTTCAAGACGACCTTCGACCAGCTCACCGACAACATGGAGAAGGCCGTCCTCGGCAAGCGGCACGTCGTACGCCTCGCCCTGACGTGCCTGCTGTCCGAGGGGCACATCCTCCTCGAGGACTTCCCGGGCACCGGCAAGACGATGCTGGCGCGGGCCTTGGCCAACACCGTGCAGGGCAGCCACGCCCGCATCCAGTTCACCCCTGACCTGCTGCCCTCCGACGTCACCGGCGTGACGGTCTACGACCAGCACAAGGGGACCTTCGAGTTCCACCCCGGGCCGATCTTCCACACGATCGTGCTGGCCGACGAGATCAACCGGGCGTCCCCCAAGACGCAGTCGGCGCTGCTCGAGGTCATGGAGGAGGGACGCGTCACCGTCGACGGAGTCGCCCACCCGGTCGGCAGGCCCTTCCTCGTCATCGCCACGCAGAACCCCATCGAGCAGGCAGGGACCTATCGCCTTCCCGAGGCGCAGCTCGACCGCTTCCTCATGAAGACCGCGGTCGGCTATCCCGACCGGCAGGCCACGGTGGAGCTGCTCAACAACGCCGCGGTGCGTGATCGTGCCGCCCTTGTGACCCCGGTCATCACCGCCGCGACGATCGCCCAGATGAGCGAGCTCGCCGACCAGGTCTACGTCGACCCGGCGGTGGTCGGCTACGTCGCCGAGCTGGCCGAAGAGTCCCGTCGTCAGCCCCACGTCAAGCTCGGCCTCTCTCCCCGAGGGTGCCTGGCCCTCGTCCGCGTGGCGAAGACGTGGGCTGCCGCCGATGGCCGCGACCACGTCGTGCCCGACGACGTCAAGGACCTGGCCGAGCCGGTGCTGTCCCACCGCCTGCTCCTGGACGCGGAGGCGCAGTTCAGCGGCGTCGACGTCGCGACCGTCATCGGTCGCCTCCTCGACTCCGTCGCGCCGCCGACCGACCGCGTGGGGGTCTGAACCCGACCATGGAGGCAGTCCTCGAACGGCTGAGGCCAGGGCTCGAGATCGTCCGCCCCACGGGCTGGATCGTTCTCGGCCTCGGTCTCGGCGCTGCGGTGCTCGCGGCCGTGGCCCACTGGCGCGAGATCGCCGTGCTGGCCACCGCGTGCGCAGCCCTGCTCGCGCTCGGTGTGCCGTTCCTGCTCGGCCGCACCTCGGTGCGCGTGGACCTGCGGCTGGAGCCCGAGCGGGTGGCCGCCGGCGACTCGGTCGTGGCCGGCGTCGTGGTGACCAACACCGCCTCGGGGCGGTTGCTGCCGACCACGCTGGAGGTGCCGGTCGGGTCGTCCGTCCACCGCTACGGCATCGGGTCCCTGGCAGCCGGGGCCTCGCACGAGGAGTCGTTCACGATCCGCACCGAGCGGCGCGGAGTCATCCCGGTTGGCCCGGCGATCACCCGGCGCGGCGATCCGGTGGGCCTGTTCTCGCGTGACATGGAGTGGACTCCGCTGCGCGAGGTGCTGGTGCGTCCGCCGCTCCTCCCGCTCGACTCGTTGGGGGCCGGCCTGCTCCGGGACCTCGAGGGTGTCTCGACCGACGCTGTCTCCCAGAGCGACCTCGCCTTCCATGCTCTGCGCGAGTACGCCCCCGGCGACGACCTCCGGCACATCCACTGGCGCTCCTCGGCGAAGGTGATGGCCTCGACCGGCGAGTCCAGCCTGCTCGTGCGCCAGTACCTCGACACGCGCCGCAGCCACGCCACGATCGTCGTGGACGACCGGGCGGAGGCCTGGCCCGATGCCGACGAGTTCGAGTCCGCCATGTCGGTGGCCGCGTCGATCGCCGTGCGAGCAGTGCTCGACGAGTTCGACGTCTCCTTCGTGTGCGGCAGCCACTCCTCGACCGGGGCCTCGGGGCACACCGCCCTCGACGCCGTGTGCCGGGCGGACTTCGGCGACGTGGGCATCGTCGACGCCGCCCAGCGGGCCACCGACGTGGCCCCCGAGACGAGCCTCGTCTTCCTCGTGGCAGGGGCCGCCACCGGGTTCACCGACGTCCTGCGCGCAGCTGCGGTGTTCCCGCCCGAGGTGCGCCGCTACGCCATCCTGGTCGAGCCCGACGGCACCAGCCGGATCAGCGAGGCCGGCGGCCTTCCGGTCATGCACCTCGCCGCCAAGGAGGACCTCGGCGGCCTCCTCTCCTGGAGCGTGCGTTGAGGCACCTCGACACCCGCACCCGCGTGCGTCCCACACCGCTGCTCCCCGACCGGCACACCGCGGTCGACCTGGTCATGGTGGTGGCCCTCGCGGTCGTCTCGATCAGCTCCCTGGCGTCGTCGTTCACCGGGTGGGACTTCCTCCTCGTGGGCGTGCTGGGAGTGGTCCTCGGTGTGCTGATCACCCACGTGACGCGTGCGGTCGGCTGGCCCTTCGTCTCGGCCGTCGTGCTCGCCCTCGTGGTGTTCTTCCTGCTGGGTGGGCTGCTGTGCCTGCGCTCCCTGGGGGACGCCTCGCTCATCCCCGGCCCGGCGACCCTCTCCGAGCTCGCCGACCAGGCGATCTTCGGCTGGAAGGACCTGCTGACCACGCTCCCGCCCGTGGACGGCTCCGGACCCCTGCTCGTCCTGCCGTGGCTGCTCGGGCTGGTCGCCGGCGTGTCCGGTACCGCGCTGTCGCAGCTGGTCCTCCGGCGCGCATGGCTGGGTGCGCTCCTCCCTGTCCTTGCCATGACCGGCCTGCTTGCCCTCACCCTCCTCCTCGGCGTGCGGCACCCGACGTCGCTGCTCGTCCACGGTGCGGTGTTCGCTGCTCTCGCACTCGGATGGCTCGCGATGCGCTCACGCCGTGCTTCGGCCGCCGTGCACGGAGGCACCGCCGGGTGGGGCCGGCTCGCCGTCGGGGCCGCGATGGTGGCACTCGCCGCCGCCGCGTCGTTGCCGGCAGGCGCCCTGGTGGGCGACGACAGCGAGCGCGCGGTGGCCCGCGACTGGATCACCCCGCCCTTCGACATCGGCCGCTACCCCTCGCCCCTGGCGGGCTTCCGCAAGTACGTCGACCCCCAGGGCCGCAGCGACCGGGCCAACGTCCACGACGAGACGCTCTTCACGGTCTCGGGGCTGGAGCCCGGCTCCCGGATGCGGATCGCGACGATGGACCGCTACGACGGGCTGGTGTGGGGTGCCTCGAACGACGCCCTCCCGGGCGAGGGGGGCGACTCCTTCCAGCGCGTCTCCTCGACGCTCGACAACCCGGCCGAGGGCACGTCGGTGGAGGCCAGCGTGACCATCGGGGAGGGCTACGACGGTGTGTGGCTTCCGACGAGCGGCTCCCTCACGTCGCTGGAGTTCGGCATCGGGGACCCGCTCCTCAAGGCCGAGGTCTTCCGCTACAACCTCGCCACCTCGACCGCCGTCGTACCCACCGGTCTCGCGCCCGGCGACACCTACACCTTCACCGCCGTCGTCCCGGACGACTCGTTGCGACCGGGCACCGTGCCGTCCTCCGCCGTCACCACCCTCCCGCCCGGCACGGCCTTCCTCGGGGCTCCGGCGACCCAGTGGTCCGAGGACACCACCGAGCCGATGAGCCGCGTGCTGGCCATTGCCCGGCACCTGAAGCGAGAGGGCAAGTACTCCGACGGTATCGGCAAGGACGAGCGCCAGTACCACCCCGGCCACAGCATCCACCGGCTCTCCGACGAGTTCTTGAACCAGCAGGTCATGGTGGGCAACGACGAGCAGTACGCCGCCACGATGGCCCTGCTGGCCCAGCAGGTGGGGGTGCCCGCGCGGGTCGTCCTGGGCGCTGAGGTCCCGCAGGACGGGGCGGTCACCGGGGCCGACGTCTCGGCCTGGGTGGAGCTGCGCGCGGCGGACGGTTCGTGGCGCACGCTCCCGACCGAGAGGTTCATGTCGAAGGAGCCGCCCACCCAGCAGCTGCCCCAGACCGAGGAGCCGATGACGGGGACGGTCATCCCGCCCCCGGCTCCCATCCCGCCACCCTCTGACATCGGTGACCAGAGCAACGCCGACCTCAAGGAGCGCAAGACCTCCAAGGAGGAGGACGAGGACGAGGAGGCGCTCGCCGGGCTGCCGGCCTGGGTCGGTGTGGTGCTGCGCTACGTCGGCCTGCCGCTGCTGGTCGTCGCGCTGGTCGTCGGCTCGATCCTCGCGCTCAAGGCACTGCGTCGACGCCGGCGCCGCCGGGCAGCCACGCCCTCGGCTCGCTTCGTGGGTGCGTGGCGCGAGCTGGTGGACCACGCGCGCGACCTCGGGCAGGTGGTGGCCCTGGGGCCCTCGGTCACGCGGCGCGAGCAGTCCTGCGACATCTCCGCCGACGCGGCGCCCTCCCTGGCGAGGCGGGCGGACAGCTTCGTCTTCGGACCCCGTCCGCCCGAGGCGGCCGACGCTGCGGCATACTGGAGCGCAGTCGACCAGGCTCGCCGCAGCATGTCCGCGGCGGTGGGCCGCCGTCGAAGGCTCCTCGCGGCCGTGAACGTCGCGACGCTGCGCCCGCGCCGTCGCTGATTGGTCTTCCACAGGCGGATCCGACTAGACTCGCGTGTCGGCCCAACGTGGGTTGTGCATTCGGATGCCTCGCGGCTGCCGGATCCATCTCGACTCGCTCGCTCGAGCGTGTCGTCGTGTGTCCGGAAGAGGGATCCGGGGCCACCGCACGAGGTCCACCGCCAGCCCCTCCGGGGGCAGGAGGAGGTTCCCGGGCCGGAGCAAGGAACGGTAGATGACCAGACGACAGATTGTGGAGGACATGCCGAAGAAAGAAGGCGTGATCGAGCTCGAGGGCACGATCACTGAAGCCCTGCCCAATGCGATGTTCCGTGTGGAGCTGAGCAACGGTCACAAGGTGCTCGCCCACATCAGCGGCAAGATGCGCCAGCACTACATCCGGATCCTCCCCGAGGACCGCGTGGTGGTGGAGCTCTCTCCCTACGACCTCACCCGAGGACGGATCGTCTACCGCTACAAGTGAGCGAGCGTCGAGCTCACTGCAGCACACCGAGACAGCCACTCACGAGCAAGAAAGGGCTGACATGAAGGTCAACCCGAGCGTCAAGCCGATGTGCGACAAGTGCAAGGTCATCCGTCGCCACGGCCGCGTCATGGTCATCTGCGAGAACCCCCGTCACAAGCAGCGCCAGGGCTAGTTCTCCGCCGGCTTGCACGCAGCAACAACTGAATCCACCACAACGTGATCGCTAGGTGAGGCACCGCCTCATCGAAGTCACCTCCGGAGCACTGGCCGGAGCCCACCCCGAGGCGGGATGGGACGCGACACGACCGAAACCAGAGCGATGAACACAGACAAGGCTCCCAGCCTTGTGGAAAGGGCCACCATGGCACGCCTCGTTGGTGTGGACCTCCCGCGCGACAAGCGCATCGAGATCGCACTCACCTACATCTACGGCATCGGCCGTACCCGCGCCCAGCAGCTGCTCGCCGAGACCGGGGTCGACCCGAACGCTCGGGTGCACACGCTCGGCGACGAGGAGCTGGTCAAGCTCCGCGACGCGATCGAAGCCAACTTCAAGATCGAGGGTGACCTCCGTCGCGAGGTCCAGGCAGACATCCGCCGCAAGATCGAGATCGGCAGCTACCAGGGTCGTCGCCACCGCATGGGCCTTCCGGTCCGCGGTCAGCGCACCAAGACCAACGCGCGCACCCGCAAGGGTCCCAAGCGCACTGTCGCCGGCAAGAAGAAGGCCAAGTGACCCTCGGCACCCGCCGAGCTCGCTGACCTTCCCTCGATCCCACAGCTTCCAGATACCTCAGGAGAAACTGCATGCCTCCCAAGAGCCGCGCGACCAAGGTGCGCCGCAAGGAGAAGAAGAACATCGCTCAGGGCGAAGCCCACATCAAGAGCACGTTCAACAACACCATCGTCACGATCACCGACCCCACGGGTGCGGTCGTCTCGTGGGCCTCTGCCGGCACTGTCGGCTTCAAGGGCTCGCGCAAGTCGACGCCCTTCGCTGCGCAGATGGCCGCCGAGGCCGCCGGGCGCCGCGCCATGGACCACGGGATGAAGAAGATCGACGTCTTCGTCAAGGGCCCGGGCTCGGGTCGCGAGACCGCGATCCGTTCGCTGGGTGCCATCGGCCTCGAGGTCGGCACCATCCAGGACGTCACCCCCACCCCCCACAACGGATGCCGGCCGCCCAAGCGCCGCCGCGTCTGACCCGAGACTGAGAAAGAGAGACTGACATGGCCCGTTACACCGGACCCATGACCCGCAAGTCGCGCCGTCTCGGTGTCGACCTCGTCGGTGGGGACGCCGCCTTCGAGAAGCGTCCCTACGCTCCCGGCCAGCACGGCCGTGGCCGTATCAAGGAGAGCGAGTACCTCCTCCAGCTGCGCGAGAAGCAGAAGGCGCGCTTCACCTACGGCGTCATGGAGAAGCAGTTCCTCCGCTACTACAAGGAGGCCAGCCGTCGCCAGGGCAAGACCGGCGACAACCTCCTGCAGCTGCTCGAGTGCCGTCTCGACAACGTCGTCTACCGCGCAGGGTTCGCCCGCACGCGTCGTCAGGCCCGCCAGCTGGTCGTGCACGGCCACTTCCTGGTCAACGGCAGGAAGGTCGACATCCCCTCCTTCCAGGTCACCGACCACGACATCATCGACGTGCGCGAGAAGTCGCTGGAGCAGACGCCGTTCATCGTGGCCCGCGAGACCCACGGCGAGCGCCACGTCCCGGCCTGGCTCGAGGCCATCCCCTCGCGGATGCGCATCCTCGTGCACCAGGTTCCGGTGCGTGCTCAGATCGACGTGCCGGTCACCGAGCAGCTGATCGTCGAGTACTACTCCAAGAAGTAACGCGCGGGGGTTCGCCCCCGTGCACCTCCGGCCCGCGGTTGCAGCTGCTTCCCGGGCCGGGGGGCACCTCCTCCACACACCCTCATCTGGTTCGGATCCATCAAATAGTGGTTGGGTCCGGGAAGGACACATTCCGTGCTCATCGCTCAGCGCCCGACTCTCACGGAAGAGACAGTCAACGACTACCGCTCGCGGTTCGTCATCGAGCCCCTCGAGCCCGGCTTCGGCTACACGCTCGGCAACTCGCTGCGCCGTACTCTCCTCAGCTCCATCCCAGGCGCCTCGGTCACCAGCATCAAGATCGACTCGGTCCTGCACGAGTTCTCCACCATCGAGGGCGTCACCGAGGACGTCACCGAGGTCATCCTCAACCTGAAGGGCCTGGTCGTCTCCTCCGAGCACGACGAGCCCGTGGTGATGTACCTCCGCAAGTCCGGCGCCGGT
Organism: Nocardioides seonyuensis; assembly: GCF_004683965.1. Classification (NCBI taxonomy): domain Bacteria; kingdom Bacillati; phylum Actinomycetota; class Actinomycetes; order Propionibacteriales; family Nocardioidaceae; genus Nocardioides; species Nocardioides seonyuensis. The sequence goes on along the minus strand of NZ_CP038436.1, from coordinate 825,742 downwards.
GACGTCACCGGGGCCGACATCACGCCGCCGGCCGGTGTCGAGGTGCACAACCCCGAGCTGAAGATCGCCACGCTCTCCGACAAGGGCAAGATCGACATCGAGCTCGTCGTCGAGCGCGGTCGTGGCTATGTCTCGGCCGTCCAGAACAAGGGCGCCGACAACGAGATCGGCCGCATCCCGGTCGACTCGATCTACAGCCCCGTGCTGAAGGTGACCTACAAGGTCGAGGCCACCCGTGTCGAGCAGCGCACCGACTTCGACCGCCTGGTCATCGACGTCGAGACCAAGCCCTCGATCCGTCCCCGCGACGCCATCGCCTCGGCCGGCAAGACCCTGGTCGAGCTGTTCGGCCTGGCTCGCGAGCTCAACGTCGAGGCAGAGGGCATCGACATCGGTCCGTCGCCGGTCGACGAGCAGCTCGCCGCCGACCTGGCACTGCCGGTCGAGGACCTGCAGCTCACGGTCCGCAGCTACAACTGCCTCAAGCGTGAGGGCATCCACACCGTGGGTGAGCTCATCAGCCGCTCGGAGCAGGACCTGCTCGACATCCGCAACTTCGGCGCCAAGTCGATCGACGAGGTCAAGGCCAAGCTCGTCGAGATGGGCCTCTCCCTCAAGGACAGCGCTCCCGGCTTCGACCCGAGCGCGGCCCTGGCTGCCTACGGCGACGACGACGACGACAGCTTCGTCGAGGACGAGCAGTACTGAGCGGACCGAGGAGTGAGGCGGAGGTAGGCCGAGCGCCAGCGAGGTCTGCCGAAGCCTAGCCCCGCAGGTTCCGCGACAAATGAGCACCATCCAAACCGTCCGACGCCGCGTCGGACGTCTACCCCGGTACCTGACACGGCCGGAGAGAAAAGAGAACTGAGATGCCCAAGCCCAAGAAGGGTGCCCGCCTCGGCGGCAGCCCCGCCCACCAGCGCCTGATGCTCTCGAACCTGGCCACCGCCCTGTTCGAGCACGGCCGGATCACCACGACCGAGACGCGCGCACGCGTGCTTCGCCCGGTGGCCGAGAAGCTGATCACCAAGGCCAAGAGGGGCGACCTGCACAACCGTCGCGAGGTCCTCAAGACCATCCGTGACAAGTCGGTGGTGCACACGCTGTTCACCGAGATCGCGCCGACCTTCGCCGAGCGTCCCGGTGGCTACACCCGCATCACCAAGATCGGGCCCCGCAAGGGCGACAACGCCCCCATGGCCGTCATCGAGCTGGTGACGGAGGCCTACAGCCCCAAGGCTCCCTCGACCAAGAAGACCCAGGCCGCTGCTCCGGCTGCTCCGTCCGAGGCCGCTCCGGCCGAGGTCGTGGCGGACGACGAGGTCCTCGACACCGAGGCCGCCGACGTGGAGACCGCCGAGGCCCAGGCCACCGGCGAGGCCGCAGAGGTCCACGGCGTGGCGACCCTGCCGTCGGACGAGGGTGTGACGGACGGCAACGTCTCCGGGAAGTACCCCGGCTCGCACGCGCCGATGGAGAACGTCGACGAGGTCCCCGAGGGCTTCCCGATCAAGGGCAACGAGGATTCCATGAAGTTCCACGAGCCCGACGGCCAGTGGTTCTCCCAGACGACTGCCGAGGTGTGGTTCGACTCCGTCGAGTCCGCCGAGGCGGCCGGCTTCACCCGCGCCGGCGAGTGAGCTAGTCACCAGGACCGCACGGCGGCCCGTCACCCTCCGGGGTGGCGGGCCGTCGTCATGCTCGGGGGAGTGAGCGCCGCCCGGGCAGCCTGGTCGAGCCCAGGTCAGCCCGCTGGCCGGCGCTCCATCCCGCGTGCATCCCGCTGCCTGAGAGGCGACGCGCCGACGCCTGCCGGAGGTGGGGGTAGGTGCGGTCCCGGGCACTCTCGACCGCGGCTGACCTGTCGGCCAGGACGAGGGCGCTGGACGTGCCCTGGGCAGCGAAGCGATCGCGCGCCCGGTCGGCGGCCTGCACCTCGACCGCGCTCAGTCGGTCGCCGACAGATCGGCTGAAACCGGCCAACCAGCTGCGACGGAACGCCGCTGGGTGGTCGGAGGCGGGGACCGCGGTCCGGGCCAGGGCGTGCACGGCTTGCACCAGCAGGCTCGTGAACAGGATCTCGGCCCGCTGCAGGTCGCAGCGGTGGCCGAAGAGGTGGACCGAGAGCTCCTTGGAGCCGCCTGAATAGCGCGTTCGCCGGACCGGCCGGCACCGCAGCGCCACCGAGATGGCGCTCAGCAGGTCCGCCTTGTCAACGGCATAGGGGCGGTCGAGCACGATGACGAGGTCGCCGACGATGTCGAGGCCGGGGTCGGCCAGGGCGAGCAGCGCCCGGTCGATGCCGTGGGCCGCCATCAGCTCGGCGGCCTTCGCGGTGTAGGTCTCGGCCTCCTGAGCCGTCGCCGCCGGATCCTCGGCCTTGGCCAGCAGCTTGCGGACCTTGGCGAGGGTGTCGGAACTGGGCTGGTCCATGGGCGGCTCCCGAGATGAGGTGGTGGTGTCGGGTGAGACTGCCACCCGTCACCGACAGCGCCGCGACCGGACTACCGGGACCAGCGGGTCTCCACCAGGCGCAGGGCCTCGGCGCGCTCGAGGCCGAGGCGGCGGGCACGAGCGACGTAGTCGTCGGCGGCAGCCAGCGAGTCCTGCTGCTCGGTGAGCCGGGTCGGGGCGACGGAGGTGCCCTTGCGGCCCTCGGTGATGACGACGCCGTCGCTCTCCAGCTCGCGGTAGACACGGGCGACGGTGTTGGCGGCCAGGCCGAGCTGGGATGCCAGGGACCGGACGCTGGGCAGCCGCGTCCCGGGAGGCAGGTCACCCGAGGCTGTCTTCTTCGCGATCTGGGCGCGGACCTGCTCGAACGGAGGAGTTGCGGAGCCAGGATCAATCGGGTGGAGCTTCATGGCTCAACCCTAGGATTGTCGTGTAGACCTTGTTGGCATGTTGGCGAAACCAGTGGTCCTCGTGGTGGGTGAGGCCCTGGTCGACGCCGTACGACGCCCCGACGGCGTCACCGAGGAGCATCCTGGCGGCAGCTGCGCCAACGCTGCGGTGGGGCTGGCCCGGCTGGGCCAGGAGGTCTGGTTCGCCACAGCCCTGGGGGACGACGCCCGCGGACGAGCCGTCGCCGGGCACCTGGCCGCCAACCACGTCGGCCTGGCGGGCGACCCCTACGTCCTGGCGCGGACCTCGACCGCGCTCGCCACCGTCGGGTCCGACGGTGCAGCGACCTACGCCTTCGACCTGGAGTGGCGGCTGCCCCCGCTCGACGTCCCTGACGAGGTCGACCCGGCCGTGGTGGTCTACGGCTCCCTCGGGGCGGCGCTGGCTCCGGGGGCAGAGGGCGTGGCACGGCTGGTGGAGTCGCTCCGCGAGCGCGTGCTCACCGTGCTCGACCTCAACGTGCGACCCGCGGTGACCGGCCTCGGCCCCGAGGTGGTCGCCAGGGCGGAGCAGATGGCGTCGCTCGCGGACGTGGTGAAGGCCAGCGACGAGGACGTCGAGGCCCTCTGGCCCGGTCGTGACAGGGGGGACGTCGCGTCGCAGCTGCTGGCCGCGGGCAGCAGCGCCGTGGTGGTGACCCGGGCCGCCGCGGGCGTGCAGTGGTTCGCCCGGGACGGCGTCGTCGAGGTACCCGCACCGGAGGTCGCGGTCGTGGACACGATAGGTGCCGGCGACACCGTCACTGCGGCTCTCGTGGACGGGTTGTGGCGCCTGGGCGCCCGGGGCCCGGGCGCAGGGGAGCGGGTGCGCGACCTCGACCCTGCCGACCGCGTGGGCGTCATCCGGCTCGCCGCCCGCGCCGCAGCCGTGACGGTGTCCCGGGCAGGTGCCGACCCGCCGTGGCGCAGGGAGCTCGGGCAGTCCTAGGCCGACGCGGTCGGCGAGCCCTGGGCGGTCCAGGCCGGGTCGCGGCCGATGAAGCCCATGAGGCGGTCGACGACCGGCGCGTCGGCGGGGACTGGCACGGCGGGGCCGTACTGGCCTGAGTCTCGCAGCATCTCCTCGATGCCCTGCATGCCCGTGAGCAGGCGGGCGGCGTAGTCGGGGTCCAGGTCGACGTCCTGGCCGCTGGCCCGTGCGAGGTCCCAGGTGTGCATGAACACGTCGGCGGTGTAGAAGAGGTCCACTGCGTCCGACAGTCGGTGGCTCCCCGCGCGTGGGTGGGTGAAGTCCTCCTCGCCCCGCTGCTCGAGGAGCGCCTGCACCTCCGACGACTGGTGCTCCCACGCGCCGACGGGGTCCTCGTCGGACCGCGGCCCCGGAGCCAGCTCGACCCCACCCGCCGACAGGAACGACGGGAACCAGTCCACGAGGTGATCGACCACGTCGCGCGCGGTCCAGCCGGCCACCGGAGCCGGGGCCGACCAGTCGGTGACCCCGGCCACCACGGAGGCGAAGCCGCTCGCGACGAGACGGTGCCGCTCGGCCGGGTCAGAGGGCGCCATCGGCAAGCATCCCGTCGATGGCCTCGTAGCCGTCGTCGACGCCCACCTCCATGCCGCTGGCCAGCCACTGGTCGCGGCCCTCGAAGGAGTCGCACAGGGACATGGCGTGGAGCCGGGTGCGGCCGTCGCCGAGGTCCTCGAACTCCATCGTCTCCAGCGAGACGGCGTCGGGCATGCCCTCCCAGGTGAAGGTCTGGACGATGCGGTCCTCGCGGACGGTGTGGAAGCAGCCACGGAAGGACGTCTCGAACGCCTCGCGCCCCTCGCCTCCGCGCGCGGTGTAGCTCCAGCTTCCGCCGTCGCGGGCGTCCCACTCGTGGATCTCCGCGCCGACGTCGCGCGGGCCGATCCACCGCGCGAAGAGCTCGGGATCGGTGTGGGCGCGGAAGAGCTGGGCGGGCGTGCCGCTGAAGTCGCGCCAGATGTGGATGGCCGGGACCTGGGCGTCGGCCTCGATCCTGGCCTTGTCGTAGCGGGTCGGCTGATCCGTGGAGGGGCTCTGCGTGGTGGTCATGATGCGGTTCCTTCCTGGGGTCGTGCGCGGTGTGGGTGCTGCTGGTCGTCGAGCTCGGCCAGGACCTGGTCGAGGCGCGAGTAGCGCTCCTCCGCCTGGCGCTGGTAGCGCTCGATCCACTTGGTCATCAGGTCGAACACCTCCGCCTCGAGATGGACGGGTCGGCGCTGGGCATCCCTGCTGCGGGTGACCAGGCCGGCTTCCTCGAGCACCTTCAGGTGCTTGGAGACCGCCTGCACGCTGACGTCGTACGGCGCCGCCAGGGCGCCCACCGTCGCGTCACCGGCAGCCAGCCTGGCGACCATGTCGCGCCGGGTGGGGTCGGCAAGGGCGGCGAAGATGCGGGAGAGCGGATCGGTCACGTGAAGTCCTTCATCAACCAGTAGGTTGAGAACGACGCTAGCCCTCGTCCCGTCCCTTGTCAACCAATTGGTTGGGAAAGGGATGGTCCGCTGCGAAGAGCCGCGCGGGGATGCCCGCGGAGCGGCTCTCTGCAGCGGACTATCTCGAGGAACGACGGATGCGCACGGACCGGGAGGTTGCCGCGGGGCACTCCGCGACCGCAGGGGCGTAGGCCGGCTCGGCAGTGAGGTAGTAGCGACCGGGGCGTCGCGGTGCGTCCAGAGCCTTCTTGCCGCGGGAGCTGGTGGTGAGGCGCTTGACCACCTTGTCCTCGCCCTTCTTCACCCGCCACAGGACGACCTGGGCGCGAGCCTGGCACTCGGGGTAGTAGGAGCGGACGCGAATGCTGAGGCCATGCTTCTTGCGCAGGTGGCGCAGTCGAGCGGTCCGGTCGGCGACCGGGCAGCCCGAGGCGGTGACGGCGGTGATGGCGGGGCAGCCGTCGGCGATGTTGGCCACGGTGTCTCCGTCGGTGTCGTCGTCGCACGCGTCGCCGCGGCCGTCGGCGTCGCGGTCGAGCTGTTCGGAGTTGAGGACGACAGGGCAGTTGTCGACCTTCTCCTCGATGCCGTCGCCGTCGCTGTCACAGGTCGCGAAGGTCAGCGTCACCGAGAACGAGCGGACCTCGCCGGTCATCGTGGAGGTGTTGAGCACCCACAGGTGCCACTTGCCCGCCGCGGTGTGGTCCTCGAGGTCGCGGAGCGGGTTGGCGGGTGCGTAGGTTCCGGGCGAGGGGTCGACGCCGGACAGCCCGGGTGCGCCCCTGTCGTCGTCGAAGCTGTAGTCGCCGTCCAGGCCGCCACGGGCGCCGTCGACGGTCCACACGGCAGGTGCGAGCCAGGTGAAGTCCGTCTTGGGCCCGAGGAGGTTGACCGCGATCTTGGACGCATCGGCGAACGCGATGTCGTAGGACAGGTCGAGGTCGACCACCGTGCGGGTGTCCGCCACCTCCAGCGTCCAGGCCGAGAGGGAGTGGCCGGAGCCGTCAGGGCTGGAGTTGGGGTGGATCGGGCCGCCCGCGCGCGCGAAGGTCATCGTGCACGGCTCGCTCGCCGTGGCAGCGGGAGGGCTGGTCACCACGGGCGCAACCGCGAGGGCCAGGAGCATGGCCAGGAGTGTCCTACGCACGAGCACGGTGCTCACCTCCTTGGCCGACGGATGCGCACGGACTTGGAGGTGGCCGGGGGGCACTCGGCGACCGCGGCGGCGTAGGCCGGCTCGGCGGTGAGGTAGTAGCGACCGGGGCGTCGCGGTGCGTCGAGGGCCTTCTTGCCGCGGGAGCTGGTGGTGAGGCGCGTGACCACCTTGTCCTCGCCCTTCTTCACCCGCCACAGGACGACCTGGGCGCGAGCCTGGCACTCGGGGTAGTAGGAGCGGACCCGGACCACCAGGTCGCTCGTCTTGAGCAGGTGGCGCACCCGGACGGTCCGGTCCGCCGCCGGGCAGCCGGACGTGGTGAGGGCGGTGATGGCTGGACAGCCGTCGGCGGTGTTGGCCACGCTGTCTCCGTCGGTGTCGTCGTCACAGGCGTCGCCGCGGCCGTCGGCGTCGCGGTCGAGCTGTTCGGAGTTGAGGACGACAGGGCAGTTGTCGACCTTCTCCTCGATCCCGTCGCCGTCGCTGTCGCAGGTCGCGAAGGTCATGGTGATGCTCCAGCTCCCGACGGTGCCTGCCGTGGTGCCGTAGTTGCTCACCCAGATCGACCAGCCGCCGGTCGTCGGTGGCACCTCCATCGCCGACATCGCCGTCGCCGGTTGGTAGTCACCTGCCGGCGGGTTGCTGCCGGTGATCTTGGCGGAGGCCTCGTCGTCGAAGCGGTAGAGGCCGTCGACCACGCCGGTGGCCTGTCCCTTCTGGAGCGCGACGACGTTCGGGAGGAAGCCGACGGTCTGGGGGCCCATCAGGTTGATGTGCAGGTCCTGCGCCCTCGCGTGGTCCAGGTCGATCGCGAGATCGAGGTCGACGACGGTCCTCTCGTCGGTGGTCTCGACCGCCCAGGCGTTCCACGAGTGGTCCTTCTGGGGGTCCGGCCCCGGCCTGATGGCGCCACCGCTGCTGGAATAGGTGATCGAGCAGGGCTGCACCTGGGCCGACGCCGGCGCGGTGGTGGCGACGGGGACCGCCATGACTGCCAACAGCACGGACAGGACTGTCGTACGCACGAGCACGGTGTTCACCTCTCCGACCGACGGATGCGCACGGACCTGGAACGAGCGGCCCCGCACTCGGCCACCCCGATCGCGTAGAGCTCCTCGACCGTCGCGTAGTGGCGGCCCGGTCGACGCGGCGCCTTGAGCACCAGGCGGCCACGGGCGTCGGTGGCCTTGCGTGCGACCATCTTGTCGGGGCCCTTGCGGGCGCGCCACACGACGACGTCCGCGCGGGACTGGCACTCGGTGAAGTAGGAGGCCACGGTCACACGCAGCTTGCGCTTCTTCTTCTGGTGCCGCAGTCGAACGTCGCGGTCCGCACCCGGGCAGCCGCTCATGGTGGCCGCTGCGACCCGCTGGCAGCCGTCGGACGCGTTGTCGAGGGCATCGCCGTCGCGGTTGCCATCGCAGGTGTCACCGACTCCGTCGGTGTCGATGTCCACCTGCTCGACATTGGGCTCCGCCGGGCAGTTGTCGGCTGCGTCCGCGATGCCGTCCTTGTCGGAGTCGCAGTCGACCGTCAGGGTCAGGGTGACGTTGCCCCAGTCCCCGGTGTTGTCCGAGACGTTGGTGACCATGAAGCGCCACCGCCCTGCCGCAGGGTGTCCGGTCAACGCGGCCGCCAGCTCGTCGGGACGGTAGCGGCCAGGGGCCGGGCTGCTCGTCGCGAACGGAGCCGACGCCGAGTCGTCCAGCACGTAGGAGCCCGAGAGCGGGCCGGTCATGCCGTTGACGATGGACTTGGGGACGTTCTTGTCGTCCGACTGCGGATTCACGAGCAGGAACGAGAGGTCCGCGGAGTCGCTCGCGTAGGTGGCGTCGAAGCCCCAGTCGACGTCGACCACCGTGCGGGTGTCGGCCACCTGGATGTCGATCACGCCAACGGAGAAGCCGGGGTTGGGCAGGACGCGGGGGTGGAGTGTCTTGAGGCCTGGTGCCGAGTACTCCATCTCGCAGGTGGTGGGCGCTGCCACGGCTCCCGTGGAGGACGGGAGCACGACGAGCAGCGCTCCTGTGAGGAGCAGGGCGGCGGTGCGCGAGAGCGCGCTCAGGGTGGCCATGACGGGGACATCCTAAGATCCCTGCGTGCGACTGCGACTGGACCTGTCATACGACGGGACCGACTTCTCCGGCTGGGCCGCCCAGCCGGACCGTCGTACCGCCCAGGGAGTCCTCGAGGAGGCGCTCGCCACTGCCCTGCGAGTGCCTCGCGCGAGGGTGACCGTGGCCGGCCGCACGGACGCCGGTGTCCACGCCCGCGGCCAGGTCGCCCACCTCGACGTCGACGAGTCCCTGCTGGCCGCCTCCGCGGGCAGGTCGGACGATCCGCCGATGGAGGCCCTCGCTCGTCGCCTGGCCGGGATCCTGCCTCCGGACCTGCGCGTACGACGCATCGCCGAGGCCCCGGCCGGCTTCGACGCGCGCTTCTCGGCGATCTGGCGGCGCTACGCCTACCGAGTGGCCGACGACCCGGCGCTCGTCGACCCGCTGACCCGCCGCCACGTGCTCACCTGGCCGCGCGGGCTCGACCTCGAGGCGATGAACGCGGCCGCCGAGCCGCTCACCGGCCTCACCGACTTCGCGGCCTTCTGTCGCAGGCGCGAGGGCGCCACCACGATTCGCACGCTCCTCGAGCTGAGCTGGGCCCGTGACGGGAGCGGCGTCGCCGTCGGCACGGTCGTCGCCGACGCGTTCTGCCACAACATGGTCCGCGCGCTGGTGGGCTGCCTGCTCGCGGTGGGGGACGGCCGCAAGCCCGTGACCTGGCCGGCCCAGGTGCTGGCCGGGCGTTCGCGCGAGGCCGGGGTGGCCGTCGTACAGGCCCACGGGCTCACCCTGGAGGAGGTCGGCTACCCCGAGGGGGCCGAGCTCCTCGCCCAGTCCGAGCGTGCCCGCGCCAGACGAGAGGCTCTCCATGACTGACCACTACTTCTCCGCCGATCCCGCGGCCGCGTTCGAGCGGGAGTCGTTCACGACGACGATCTGGGGCCACGAGCTCACCTTCGAGACAGGGTCCGGCGTGTTCAGCAAGGGCCACCTCGACCACGCGACGGCGGTGCTGTTCCGCGAGCTCGAACCGCCCGCGAGCGGTCGGTTCCTCGACCTGGGGTGCGGCTACGGGCCGATCGGCCTGGGGATCGCCCGGGCCGTGCCGCTGTCCTCGGTCATCGGCGTGGAGGTCAACGAACGGGCCATCCTGCTGGCCAACGACAACGCGCGCGCCGCGGGTCTCAGCGGGCAGTTTGTGGCCTGCACGGCGCAGCAGGTGCCGAGCGACCTGGTGTTCGACGAGATCTGGTCCAACCCCCCGATCCGTATCGGCAAGGACGCGCTCCACGAGCTGCTGCTCACCTGGCTGCCACGGCTGGCCCCGGGCGGTCGTGCGGTGATGGTGGTGGGCAAGAACCTCGGCGCCGACTCCCTCCAGCGCTGGCTGACCGACCAGGGATGGCCCACCGAGAGGCTGGCGAGCGTCAAGGGCTTCCGGGTGCTGGAGGCTCGCCGGCCCTGACGATCAGGCCGGGCGAGTCGCGACGAGCACCCCGATCTTGTCGATGCGGTGCTCGGGGTTGTCGAACTCGTCGGCCCAGTAGTTGCCCGCAGCATGGTCCTCGAGCGTCGCGCAGGTGGAGATCGTGATCATCGGCCGCGTCGCCTCGACGCCGGGACGTCCCGGCACGGCTGCCCGCTGCGCGGCGAGGGACGCCGGCTCGCGGAACGACGTCCACCGGGTGCGCCGGACCTCGTAGACGTGCACGGTGTCGCCGCTGCGCACCAGCACACGTGCACCGCGTCGCAACGAGGGGGAGCGGCGCAGGGGTGCCGTGCCGGTGAGCCGGTGGCCGGTGACGATGAAGTTGCCCACCTCGCCGGGCCCGACCCCGCCACGAGGCCCTCGGGGGGAGGCCATGTCGCCGGCGTTCTGGATCCGCGTGCCGGGAGCGTCGTCGGGCGATCCCCAGTAGCGCACGACGGGGAAGTCGCGCAGGCCGAGTGCCGGGATGGTCACGAACGAGCGCCTGGGCTCCGGGGTGGCGGCCGGCAGCGGGCTGGTCGCGCTCTCGGGAGTGGCCGGCGCGGGGGTCGCCGACGTCCGGGTGGGGGAGGTGCGCGTCGGCTCCGAGTCGGGTCGCGCAGGCGCCTGGTCCGAGCAGGCGGCCACACCGACGACGAGCGGGAGCACGATGCCGGCGAGGAGCGGTGCTGCTCGGCCCATCTCGTCACGGTACGCCGTGGCGGCAAGCATGCCTCGCACGCTGTCAGGGCAAGATGATGGGCATGGGCTACGAAGCAGCACCCGACCGGTACGACGACGACGGAGCCGGGATGGACTACCGCTCCTGCGGACGCAGCGGGCTCAAGCTGCCCGCGCTCTCGCTGGGGTTGTGGCAGAACTTCGGCACCGACCGGCCCGAGGAGACCCAGCGCGCGATCCTGCGCCGGGCGTTCGACCGCGGTGTCACCCACTTCGACCTGGCCAACAACTACGGCCCTCCCTACGGCCGTGCGGAGGAGAACTTCGGGCGCTACCTGACCGACGACTTCAAGCCCTACCGCGACGAGCTCGTGATCTCGACCAAGGCCGGCTGGGACATGTGGCCCGGGCCCTACGGGCAGGGCGGCGGGTCGCGCAAGTACGTCCTGGCGTCGCTCGACCAGTCGCTGGCACGGCTCGGGCTCGACTACGTCGACATCTTCTACAGCCACCGGTTCGACCCGGACACGCCTGTCGAGGAGACCATGATGGCCCTGGACACGGCGGTCCGGTCCGGCCGAGCGCTCTACGCCGGCATCTCCTCCTACTCGGCGGCCAAGACCCAGGAGGCGGCGACCATCGCCCGTGACCTGGGCACGCCGTTGCTCATCCACCAGCCCTCGTACTCGATGCTCAACCGCTGGATCGAGACACCCCAGCAGCACGGGAGCAGCCTGCTCGACGAGCTCGAGGCACAGGGCATGGGCTGCATCGTCTTCACCGCGCTGGCGCAGGGCCTGCTGACCGACCGCTACCTCGACGGCGTCCCCGCCGACTCCCGTGCGGCACGCGAGGACTCCACCCTCGCGGGGCTCGAGGACGGCGTCCTCGAGCGGGTGCGCGCGCTCAACGAGATCGCCGGCAGGCGTGGGCAGAAGCTCGCGCAGCTCGCCCTCCAGTGGGTGCTGCGTGACCGCCGTGTGACGAGTGCGGTGATCGGTGCCTCCAGCGTCGAGCAGCTGGACGTCAACCTCGATGCCCTGGACGCGCCTCCGCTCAGCGACGAGGAGCTGGCCGAGATCGACCGGTACGCCGTCGACTCCGGCATCAACCTGTGGGCGAAGCAGACCGAGGAATGAGCAGCGACGCCACCCGGGTCCTCGTGATCGGTGCCGATGCTGCCGGCATGTCGGCCGCCCACCAGGCACTGCGCACCGCAGGGAGCCACGGTCGGTCGCTGCAGGTCACCGTGGTGGACAAGGGCGCCCACACGTCGTACTCCGCGTGCGGGATCCCCTACTGGATGGCCGGTGACGTCGAGTCCGGTGATGAGCTCGTGGCACGCACCGTCGAGCAGCACCGCGAGGCGGGGATCGAGATGCGGCTCGGGACCGAGGCGGTCGCGGTCGACGTCACCTCGCGCACGGTCACTGTCCGCGGCGGGCAGGACGTCGACGAGGAGACCCTCGAGTACGACGAGCTGGTCGTCGCCACCGGTGCGCCCGCCATCGTGCCCGCCTGGGCGCTGCGGCCGGACGGGACGCCGTACGTCAACGTCGGGCCGGTGAAGACCCTCGACGACGGGGCCGCCTGGGAGAGCCGCTTCGAGGCAGCAGGCGAGGGTGCGCACGTCGTCGTGGTGGGTGCTGGGTACGTCGGCGTGGAGGTGGCCGAGGCGGCCCTGCGGCGAGGCCTGGGCGTCACCGTGGTCACACGCGGACGCGGGCTCGCCCTGCTCGAGGAGGAGATGTCGGAGAAGGTCGCCATCGCGATGTGCGACGCCGGTGCCGAGGTCGTGCTGGGTGTCGAGGTGACGGGGCTGGAGACCGCGACGGGCGAGAGCGGCGGGCACAGGGCCACCGGCGTCCGCTGGGAGGGTGGTGGCCGGGACGCCGACCTCGTGGTGCTCGCGATCGGGGTGCGGCCCGCGACGGGGTTCCTCCGCGACTCGGGCCTGCCGATGGGCGACAACGGGGCGTTGCTCCCCGACGAGCACGGCCGGGTGGCGCCGGGCATCTGGGCGGCGGGCGACTGCTGCGAGGTGCGACGGCGCATCGACGATCGCACGGTGTTCCGCCCCCTCGGCACCCACGCCAACAAGCTGGGGCGTGTGCTGGGCGACAACCTCGCCGGCGGCTCCCTGGCGTTCCCCGGGGTGGTCGACACCTCCATCACGCGGTTCGCGGCGTGCGGGGAGTACCTCGAGATCGCGCGCACCGGACTCGGCCTCGAGGAGGCGCAGCACGCCGGCTACGACGCAGTCGCGCTGGTGACCGAGGGGACGACCGCGAGCGGCTACATGCCCGAGGCCGAGCCGATCTCGGTGTGGGTCCTGGCGTGCCGTTCGACGCGAAGGCTGCTCGGGGTGCAGGTCGTGGGCGGGCACGGTGCCGGCAAGCGGGTCGACACCGCGGCCGCGGTGCTGTGGAGCGAGGGGACCGTCGACGACCTCGCCTGGATGGACCTGGCCTATGCACCGCCGTTCTCGACGGCCTGGGACATCCTCCAGATCGCGGCGCGACGACTCGCGGAGCGCCTGTGAACGAGTCGGCTGTCCAGCACGAGGAGGCCGGCCCGGCCCACGAGCGCAGCAACGGCCTGCGGCAGGTCGTGGCCAACGCGCTGCAGGGCACCGGCGACCAGGTGGTCAACGCCAAGAGCGTGCTGCCCTGGCTGCTGACCGGCCTCGGCGCGCCCGGGTTCCTGCTGGGCCTGCTCGTGCCGATCCGCGAGTCGGGCTCGATGCTGCCGCAGGCGGCGATGACACCGTGGGTACGACGTCATCGCGCGCGCAAGTGGATCTGGGTCGCCGGTGCGCTCGGCCAGGCCTCGTCGGTCGCGGCGATGGCGCTGCTGGCGTGGCTCACCACGGGGGTGGTGGCCGGTGTCGGGATCGTGCTGGCGCTGGCGGCCTTCGCCACCTCGCGCGCGCTCTGCTCGCTCGCCGGCAAGGACGTGCTCGGCCGCACGATCGAGAAGGGGCGGCGGGGGCGCATCAACGGGCTCGAGGTCGTGGCGGCCGGAGGGGCGGCCATCACGCTCGGCGTCGCGGTCCAGGTCTTCGGCGGCTCCTCGGTGCGCGTCGGGCTGCTGGCGGCGCTGCTGGTGGGTGCGGCGGTGCTGTGGGTCGTCGCGGCGCTGGTCTTCGCCGGCGTGCGCGAGCCGGTGCCGGAGTCCGCGCCCGGTTCCTCGTCCTCGGGCTGGGTCGCCTCCTCGTGGTCGCTGCTCAGGAACGACGCGACCTTCCGGCGGTTCGTCGTGGTGCGGACGCTGCTCCTGGTCTCGGCCCTCAGCCCGCCGTTCGTCGTGTCGATCGCGGCAGCCGAGGGCGGGGTGGGCCTCAGCGGGCTCGGACCGTTCGTGATCGCCCAGGGGATCGCCGGCCTCGTCGGCGGCCGGTGGTTCGGAGGGCTGGCCGACCGGTCCTCCCGTCGGCTGATGATCTGGGGCTCGGGGCTGGCGTCGGTGATCCTGCTCGCCTACCTCGCCCTCGCCCGGTCACCCGGTGTGGAGGAGTGGTCGCTGCTCCACCCGCTCACCTATCTCCTGCTCATGCTGACCCACACGGCCGTGCGGGTGGCCCGCAAGACCTACGTCGTCGACATGGCCGAAGGGGACCGGCGCACGGAGTACGTCGCCGTGGCCAACACCGCGATGGGCGTCCTCCTGCTCGTGGCGGGCGCGGTGTCGGGTGCGCTCGCGATGCTCGGCCCAGGATTCGCGCTGGTCTTCCTCGCCCTGCTCGGGCTGCTCGGCGTCGTCGTGGGTCGGACCCTGCCCGAGGTGGAGAAGCGTCAGGAGTCCTGACGCGCAGGTGAGGGCAGCATGTCGCCGAGTTCGGCGCGAGCGGTGGGGTAGGGGGTCAGCCGCTCCAGCTGCGCTCGCGCACCTCGACCCGCGCACCCGTGTCCGTGGTGACCGCGACGGGAGCGAGCTGGACCTGGTCCCAGCCAGGGCGCCATGTTCCGCGGTGGTGGAAGACGGTCCAGCCCGGGAGCACGGCGCCACTCTGGGACGTCGCCTCGGTCGAGCGGCCGTCGGGACCTTCGATCGAGACGGTCACGGTGCCGGGGACCGCCCCGACCAGCTCGTAGTTGCCGTCGGCCAGGTTGCCGCCATACAGGTCGATCCCGTCGGCTGCCTCCTCCTTCTCGGGCGTGAGCGCGGGAAGAGTCCGGAACAGCCGGTCCCCCTGTTGAAGGCCAAGGGCGACCAAGGCGTCCCCCTGCGTCGAGGCAGTGTCTGCGACGGCGTAGACGACCTGCGGGACGCCGTACGCCGTACCGGCCGGCATGCGTTCGCCCAGGAGCTCGCCCGTCTCCCAGCTTCCGACCACGTCCAGACTTCCGAGCTGGAGCGTCGTGCTCTCGGGTCGGGTCGGGGTGGTGGGCGAGCTGGAGGAGGCGGGCTCCTCGGCCCGGAGACCGGGCGCGGTGGCGGAGTCTTCGTCGGTGCCGCAGGCACCGAGCAAGGCGATGAGCAGAAGTGTGACGGGTGCCGTCCCGAGAGTCCTCACGACTGTGTAGACGCACCAGGAGGGCGGTGGGTTGCCTCCACCCTCCGAGCCGAGGGGACTCAGTCCTCGCGCAGCGCGCTGTGCTGGTCGATGTTCCGGACGTCGTCGGAGTCGGGCACGCGATCGGTGTCGATGCTGGCGAGGGTGTCCCCGATCTTCACCGCCGGCGGGAGTGAGCTGAAGTCGCGGTCGGAGGTGCGTCCCCTTGCTGCCGTCATGGAGGAACCCTACTGCGCCAGTCACTCACACCGGACCCTGAGCGTCGCCGAACAGGGTGACAGCTCCGGGCCGTCCTCTGGTGAAATGCACGGATGGAGCTCACCATCGGCACGCTGGCCGACGACCCGGACGTCATGGACGTCTTCTGGCACATGGAGACCTCGTGGCCGGAGTTCATGAAGCACGACCCCATCGGGAACGCCTACTACGCGTCGGTGGAGCACTTCGCGGAGTACGTGCTGGTGTGCCGTGACGGCGACGGTCGGCTCGTGGCCAAGGCGCACTCGGTGCCGTTCAGGCTTCCCGACGAAGAGCTTCCCGACGCCGGCTGGGACGAAGCGATCCGGAGCGGCCTGCTGACGAGGCTCGGTGGCGAGGAGGCGAACGCGGTCTCAGCCGTGGAGATCGCCATCGTCCCGGGCCTTCAGGGCACTGGACTCTCGGGACGTCTGGTCGTCGCCCTGCGCGACAACGCGAAGCGACTGGGCCATCGGGAGCTCCTCGCTCCCGTTCGACCCAACGGCAAGAAGGACGTCGACGAGCCGATGAGCGCCTATGCGCTCCGGACACGCGAGGACGGTCTGCCCCGCGACCCGTGGCTCCGGGTGCACGTCCGCGCCGGCGGAACCATCGAGAAGGTGGCGCCTCGGTCGATGGTCATCCCCGGCACGGTGGAGGAGTGGCGGGAGTGGACCGGGCTGCCCTTCGACCGGACAGGCCCAGTGGAGGTGCCGGGCGCGCTCGCCCCCGTGCTGTGCGACGCCGAGCACGGGACGGCGGTGTACGTCGAGCCGAACGTGTGGGTGCGGCACCGCACGGGGCTGTGAGCGCGGCAACCGGCAGGCGAGGACCGACCTACAGCTCCCGGACCACCCGTGCCGGCGAGCCGACGGCGACGACGCCGGCGGGGAGGTCCCGCGTGACGACGGACCCCGCCCCCACGACCGTGTCGGCACCGATCGTGACGCCGGGGCACACGATCACCCCGCCGCCGAGCCACACGTTGTCACCGATGGTGATGGGCTCGGCAGCCTCCCACTTGTCCCGGCGAGGGCCGGGCTCCAAGGGGTGAGTGGCGGTGAGGAGCTGCACGTTCGGGCCGATCTGGACGTCTTCGCCGATCGTCACCCGGGCGACGTCGAGGACGACGAGGCCGAAGTTGGCGAAGGATCGCGCTCCGAAGGACGTCTGGTAGCCGTAGTCGCAACGGAACGGCGGACGGATCTCGGCGCCGTCGCCGTAGTGCCCGAGCAGCTCGGTGAACAGCCCGCGCACGAGGTCGCGGTCGTTCGGGTGGGCGGTGTTGATGCGGTGGCACAGGTCCATGGCGCGGGCGGAGTCGGCAGCGATCGCCGGGTCGTCGGCGATGTAGAGGTCGCCGGTGAGCATCCGCTCCCGCATGGGGCGCCGGTCGGACTCGTCGGGGACGGTCACTTCACTCCTCGGCGCCGGAGTCGGCCGGATGCAGCAGGGCGCGGAACAACCGGCAGGTCTCCTCGATCGCCTGCTGGGCGGCCACGGAGTGCTGTCCCATGTCGACGAACCCGTGGATGAGGCCGTCGAACTCCTCGACCAGGACCGGCACCTCGGCGGCGGCGAGGGCTTCGGCGTAGGCCGTGCCCTCGTCACGCAGCGGGTCGAACTGGGCGACCACGACGACCGCGGGCGCGACGCCGGCGAGGTCGCCACGCAGCGGCGAGAGGCGCGGCTGGGCGGGGTCGGTCTCGGCGCCGAGGTAGTTGACGGCGAACCAGGTCATGGTCGGCATGTCGAGGAAGTAGCCCTCGGCGTTCTCGGTGCGCGAGGGCAGCTCGGCGAGCATGTCGGTGCCGGGGTAGATCAGCAGCTGGGCGTCCAGTCGTTCTCCCGCATCGCGCCGCTCCTGGGCGACCACCGCCGACAGGTTGCCACCCGCGCTGTCGCCGGCGACGGCGAGCACGTCGGACCCGCCCAGCTCGGCGGTGTGGTCGGCGGCCCAGCGCGTGGCCGCGAGGGCGTCCTCCACCGCCGCCGGGAACGGGTGCTCAGGAGCGAGCCGGTAGTCCACCGACAGGACCACGGCGTCGCACAGGGAGGCGATCGTGCGGCAGGTGAGGTCGTGGGTGTCGAGGTCGCCGATCACCCAGCCGCCCCCGTGGAAGAACACCACCGTCGGCAGGTCGCCGGCACGGGGACGGTAGATCCGCGCCGGCCGTTCGCCGTCGCCGCCCGGCACCGTGGCCTCGGTGACGGACTCCAGCTGTGGGACGCGGGAGTGGTCGCGGAAGTCGACCGTCATCGCCCGGAACATGGCTCTTGCCTCGTCGGGGGTGACCTCGTGCATGCGGGGCGCGCCACTGCCCTGGACCAGGGCGAGGAGCCCTGCCAGCTGGGGGTCGAGGCGGGGATCGAGCTCGCTCATGCGGTGGGCTCCGGGATCGGGTCGAGGGCGGCATGGTCATCGATGCCCGCGGCGAGGACCGACAGGTGGTCGCCGTCACCGAGGAAGCGCTCGAGCACGGTGAGGCGGGCGGTGATGTTGCCGACGAGGTACTCCGCAGTCATCGCGATGCCGCCGTGCAGCTGGATCGCGTCCTGCCCGATGTGGCGGGCGGCCTTGCCGACGTGCAGGCCGGCGCGCGCGGCCGCCTCGCGGGTCGCAGCGGCGTCGCCCGTCGCGTGCACCATCGAGGCCCACAATGCCGTGCTGCGGGCGAGCTCGAGGGAGACGTACATGTCCGCAGCCCTGAAGTTCAGGGCCTGGAAGGTGTTGAGCGTGACCCCGAACTGCTTGCGGCTCTTGAGGTAGTCGGTGGTGGCCGAGAGGGCCACCTCCATCCCGCCGAGCATCTCGTGGCACGCGGCGATGCGAGCACCCGCCAGGGCCTGCTCCAGCAGGGGAGCCCCGTCGGTCTCCGGGTCGCCGAGCGCCACGGCGGTGGTGTCCTCGAACGAGATCCGCGCCGCGCGCCCCCCGTCGTACGACGAGTAGCCGGCGCGCGTGGCGGCGTCGCCCTCGACGAGGAACAGCCCGAGGCTGCCGTCGGGCCGCGTCGCGCTCACCACGACCTGGTCGGCCCGAGCGCCGTGGACGACCGGCTCCTTGACGCCCGACAAGGTCCAGGAGTCGCCCGAGGGGGTGGCGGTGACCGGGTCTCCCGGCTCGAGGTGGGCAAGGGCCAGCACCCGCTCGCCGGAGGCGAGGGAGCCCAGGACCTCGGTGCGCTGCTCCGGGGTGCCCGCCAGTGCGACGAGGCCTCCGGCCAGCACGACCGAGGAGAGGAAGGGCTCGGGGGCGATCACCCGGCCGAGCTCGGTGGCGACGATCGCCACCTCGACGGGACCGGCGCCCATGCCGCCGTCGTCCTCGGAGAACGGCAGCCCGAGGACACCCATCTCGGCGAGCTCGCCCCACAGGCTCTCGTCGAAGCCGGGGTCCTCGGCCACCTGCCGGCGGCGTTGCTCGAAGTCGGAGTACTTCCTCGCCAGGAGGCCGCGCACGGCGTCGCGGAGGGCGATCTGCTCGTCGTCGTAGGTGAAGTCCATGGTGATCTCCTCACAGTCCCAGGATCGTGCGGGCGATGATCTGGCGCTGGATCTCGTTCGACCCGCCGTAGATCGAGGCCTTGCGGAGGTTGAGATAGGTCGGGGCGGCCCGGCGCGCCCACCCGGGGGCGTCGGTCCCACCGGCGTCCGGGTCGGCGCCGGAGGCCAGCGACTGCGGCCCGGCGAGGTCGAGCAGCAGCTCGCTCGCCGCCTGCTGCAGCTCGGTGCCCCGGAGCTTGAGCACGGAGCTGGCCGGGTGGGGCGCCCCGCCGGCGGAGTGGGCGACCACACGGAGGGTGGTCAGCTCGAGCGCGAGCAGCTCGTTCTCGAGGTCGGCGATGCGGGCGCGCAGGAGCGGGTCGGCCAGCCTGTCCCCGCCAACCTGCTTGGCCCTGACCAGCATCCGCTTCACGGACCCGACCGGGGCCACGCCCACACGCTCGTTGCCGAGCAGGAACTTGGCCATCGTCCAGCCCTGGTTGACCTCGCCGACAAGGTTCTCGCCCGGGACGCGCACGTCGGTGAACCACACCTCGTTGACCTCGTGGCCGCCGTCGATGAGCTGGATGGGGCGCACCTCCACGCCCGGGGAGGTCATGTCGATCAGCAGCATCGAGATGCCGAGCTGCTTCTTGGCCTCGGGGTCGGTGCGGACGAGGGTGAAGATCCAGTCGCCGTGCTGGCCGAGCGTGGTCCAGGTCTTCTGCCCGTTGACCACCCAGTCGTCGCCGTCGCGCACGGCCGTGGTGCGCAGGCCCGCCAGGTCGGAGCCGGCGTCGGGCTCGGAGAAGCCCTGGGACCACCAGATGTCGAGGTTGGCGGTCGGCGGGAGGAACCGCTCCTTGACCTCCTGGGAGCCGAAGTGGGCGATCACCGGCCCGATCATGCTGGTGTTGAAGGGGAGCGGCAGGGGGACACCCGCAGCCTGCATCTCCTCGTGCCACAGGTGCCGCTGCAGCTGGCTCCAGTCGCGGCCACCCCACTCGACCGGCCACCCGGGCACGGCGAGCCCGCCGGCGTTGAGGGCGCGCTGGCTCTCGACGACCTGCTCCTTGCTGAGCTCGCGGCCGTCGAGGACCGCAGTGCGGATCTCCTCGGGGACCTGGGTGGTGAAGAACTCCCGCATCTCCTTGCGGAAGGCCTGGTCCTCTGCTGACAGCTCGAGCCGCATGCTCGCCCCTCTCGTCCGGTGTGAGGACATCATGGCCGGTGGGACAACCCTTCGTGGCATCTGGATATCGGCGTGCCCGGATCTTGGTCAGGGCGCACAATGACGCCATGGGTCACGTGGACGTCGCAGGGGTGCGCTACGAGCTGCCGGACGGCCGGGTGCTGCTGGACGAGGTGTCCTTCCGCGTCGGGGACGGTCAGAAGGTCGCCCTCGTCGGGGCCAACGGGGCCGGGAAGACGACGCTGCTGCGCATCGTCACCGGTGACCTCAAGCCGCACGCCGGCGTCGTCACGCGCTCCGGCGGACTCGGCGTGATGCGGCAGTTCGTCGGGCACGGGGGAGCCGACGAGACGGTCGAGGAGCTCCTCCTCAGCGTCGCCCCCGCCGCTGTGCGCGCGGCGGCCCAGGAGGTCGCCGCCGCCGAGCTGGCGCTGATGGAGACCGACGACGAGAAGACCCAGATGTCGTACGCCGAGGCGCTCTCGCAGTACGGCGACGCAGGCGGCTACGACCTCGAGGTGACCTGGGACGTGGTCACGACGGCGGCGATGGGCATGCCCTTCGACCGTGTCCGGAACCGGTCGCTGCGCACCCTCTCCGGCGGTGAGCAGAAGCGCCTGGTCCTGGAGTACCTCCTGCGCGGCCTCGACGAGGTCCTGCTGCTCGACGAGCCCGACAACTACCTCGACGTGCCCGGCAAGATCTGGCTTGAGCAGCGGATCCGCGAGTCGGCCAAGACGATCCTGTTCATCAGCCACGACCGCGAGCTCCTCAACAACACCGCGACGCGCATCGTCACCGTGGAGCTGGGCTCGGATGGCAACCGGGTGTGGACCCACCCGGGGGACTTCGCGTCCTACCACGAGGCGCGCACCGACCGCTTCGCCCGCTTCGAGGAGCTGCGCCGGCGCTGGGACGAGGAGCACGCCAAGATCAAGGCGCTGGTCCTGCGGCTCAAGATCAAGTCGGAGTACAACGACGGGATGTCCTCGCAGTACCGCGCCGCCCAGACGAGGCTGCGCAAGTTCGAGGAGGCCGGGCCGCCGATCGAGCAACCTCGTGAGCAGCAGGTCACCATGCGGCTCAAGGGCGGTCGCACGGGCAAGCGCGCCGTCGTGTGCGAGGACCTCGAGCTGACCGGGCTGATGAAGTCGTTCGACCTGGAGGTCTGGTACGGCGAGCGGGTCGCCGTGCTCGGCTCCAACGGGTCGGGCAAGTCGCACTTCCTCAGGCTGCTCGCGGCTGGTGGCTCCGACCCCGACGTCGAGCACCGGCCCGTCGGTGAGCCCCCGGCTCCCGTGCCGCACACCGGGCGGGCGCGGCTAGGGGCCCGCGTGCGACCGGGATGGTTCGTGCAGACGCACGAGCACCCCGAGCTCGTCGGGCGCACGCTGCTGGAGATCCTGCACCGCGGCGACGGCTCCCCGGACGGGCGCCGGGGGATGGGCCAGGAGCAGGCCGCCCGCGTGCTCGACCGCTACGAGCTCGCGCACGCCGGCGAGCAGGTCTTCGAGTCCCTCAGCGGCGGCCAGCAGGCCCGCTTCCAGATCCTGCTGCTCGAGCTGTCCGGCGCCACGTTGCTGCTCCTCGACGAGCCGACCGACAACCTCGACGTGCAGTCCGCCGAGGCGCTCGAGGCCGGGCTCGAGGCCTTCGAGGGCACGGTGCTGGCCGTCACCCACGACCGGTGGTTCGCCCGCGGCTTCGACCGTTTCCTCGTCTACGGCGCCGACGGCGAGGTCTACGAGGCCCCCGAGCCGGTGTGGGACGAGGGGCGCGTCGTCAGGGCGCGCTGAGCGCCAGGGCGAGCGCCTGCTCCGCCATCGGCAGTGCGGCGGCACGGTCCTCGGGCACCAGGCCGACCCGCACGCGGCGGTCGAGCAGGTCGTCGACGTCGGCGGCGCCCTCGTGGGTCACCCCGAAGACGAGCTCGGCCAGGGTGATCCCCTGGGGGCCGGGGGCCAACAGCTCGGCGTCGGTCATCCCGGTGGCTTCTCGTGCGGTGTCGAGGACCAGGTGCGCCTCGGTGCCGAAGCGTCGGACGAGCCGCGCGGGGGCCTCCAGCCTGGCAAGCTCCTCGCGCGGGGCGGCTCCCAGCAGCGGCAGTCGCCGGGTCGGGGTCGGACGGGTGGTCAGTCCGGTCGCGTCGACGGCGTCCTCGGCCATCTGGCGGTAGGTCGTGAGCTTGCCCCCCACGACGGTCACGACGCCGCTGGCGGAGCGGAGGACCGCGTGGCGTCGCGACAGGTCGGCGGTGGACCCCTCGGACTCCAGCAGTGGCCTCAGGCCGGCGAAGGCTCCCACCACGTCCGAACGGCGCAGCGGCTTCTCCAGCGCGGCGCTGACCACGTCGAGGAGGAAACCGATCTCGCTCTCCGTCGGCTGCGGCACGTCGGGGACGGTGCCGTCGGTGGGCTCGTCGGTCAGTCCGACGTAGATCGTGCCGTCGGGCTGGGGGACCGCGAACACGAACCGGCTGGCGCTGCCCGGCACTGGGACGGTCAGCACGCCGATCAGTCCCGGGACCGACTCGGCGCGCAGGACGACGTGGGTGCCGCGGCTGGGCCGCAACCGGATGCCGTCCACGAGCGTGTCGGCCCACACGCCGGTCGCGTTGACGACCGCGCGGGCGGCGACGGTGAACGTCTCGCCGGTCAGCTGGTCGCGCAGCGTCGCGCCGGTGCCGTGGACCTCGGTGACGCGGGCGCGCGTGCGGACATCGGCGCCGTACGACGCCGCGGTCCGGGCCAGGCAGGTCACGAGACGGGCGTCGTCCTCGAGCTGGCCGTCCCAGGTGACCAGCCCGCCGCGCAGGCCGGAGGCGCGCAGGGCCGGTGCCAGGCGCAGTGCCTCGGTGCGGGAGACGCGACGCGGCCGGGGGAGGGTCTCTCGCGACGTGCGCGCCCCCAGGCGCAGCAGGTCGCCCGCGCGGAACCCCAGCGACGACATCGTCGCCTGCTGCCGGGAGACGCTTGCCATCAGGGGCAGCAGCCAGGGGAGCGAGCGAGTGAGGTGGGGGGCGGTGTGCTCCATCAGGATGCCGCGCTCGACGGCGCTCTCGTGGGCGATGCCGACCTGCAGGGAGGCGAGGTAGCGCAGGCCGCCGTGGACCAGCTTGCTCGACCACCGGGAGGTGCCGAAGGCGACGTCGTGGGCGTCGACGGCGAGCACCGACAGCCCGCGCGCGGCTGCGTCCAGCGCGACGCCCGTGCCGGTGACGCCCAGGCCGATGACGAGGAGGTCGAAGTCAGTGGGTGTCCCTGCGAGTCCCGCACGGATCCGGGCGTCGGCGCCGCCGGTGCTGGGAGTGGGTGGCCGGGTCATGGCGTGAGGAACCTCGTGATCATCTCGACCAGGTCGGCGTCGAGGTCGTCGCTGCCCACCTCGTCATCGGTCATGGTCTGGTGGGACAGGGCGAAGCCATGGGCGGCCAGGACCATCGACCGTGCCAGTCGCGGGGGGTCGCCGGCCCGGACCTCGCCGTCTGCCTGGGCGGTGGCGATCGCGTCGGCGAGCAGCTCGATGACGGCCGACTGGGACCGGCCGCGCCGCTCGAGCAGGTAGGGGAGGAGAAGCTCGGGGTCAACGTCGACGATGCGATGGAAGAGGGGGTTGGCGCGCAGGGCTCGCACGGCGGCCAGGACACGCGCGGCGATGCGCTCGGCCGCCGGCAGGCCGGGTGCGTGGTCCTCGAGCTCGGCGAGCATCTGGAGCCACTCGCGCGTCATCAGGTCGCCGAGGAGGCCGGTCATGTCGGGGTAGGTGCGGTAGACCGTCATCCTCGAGACGCCGGCGCGGCGGGCCACGTCGGTCAGCGTCGTACGCCGCCATCCCACCGACAGGATCGAGTCGCGGGCTGCGTCGAGCAGCCGGTCCTCGGTCGTGGTGTTACGGATGGACGTCATATGTCACACTGTAACCCATGACCCTCGAGATGCATCCACAGCGCTGGGGCGACCCGGCCCACGCGGCGCCCCTGCCTGCGTCCACGCACGCTCTGGTCGACGCGTTCCTCGGGACCCGCGACACGCCCGCCAGCGACGGGGCGACCCTGCCCGAGCCCGGCCTGTCCGCCGACCTCCTGGACTCGCTCGAGAGCCTTCTCGGGGCGGGCGCCGTGCTTGCGGACGACGAGACCCGACGGCTGCGCACCCGCGGGAAGTCCACTCCCGACCTGCTGCTCGCGCGCGCCGGCGACCTCGGCGACGCCCCGGACGTCGTCGTACGACCTCGGACGCACGAGGAGGTGGCGGCCGTCCTCGGCTGGGCTGTCGAGCACCACGTGGCCGTCGTCCCGTTCGGCGGCGGCACCTGCGTCACCGGGGGCCTTGCCGCGGTCCGCGACGGGTTCGCCGGCCTCGTGTCGCTCGACCTGGTGCGGATGGACAGGCTGCTGGACGTCGACCAGGTCTCGATGACCGCCACCTTCCAGCCCGGGGTCCGCGGACCGGCCGCGGAGGCCATGCTCGCCGAGCACGGCCTCACCCTCAGCCACTTCCCGCAGTCGTTCGAGTTCGCCTCGATCGGCGGCTTCGCGGCCACCCGCTCGAGCGGGCAGTCCTCCGCAGGGTTCGGCCGGTTCGACGAGATGGTCGTCGGGCTCCGCGTGGCGACCCCGGTCGGCGAGCTGGTGACGGGGTCCTCGCCCGCCAATGCGGCGGGCCCCGACCTGCGGCAGGTCGTCCTCGGGTCCGAGGGAACCCTGGGCGTCATCACCGAGGTCACGGTGCGCGTGCGCGAGCTGGCGCCTGAGAAGGCCTACGAGGCGTGGGCCTTCGACTCATTCGCCGCAGGCGCCGATGCGATGCGCCACCTCGTCCAGCACGACCTGCGGCCGACCGTGCTGAGACTCTCCGACGAGACCGAGACGATGGTCAACCTGGCCAGCCAGAGCGAGGTCGGTGGGGAGGGGATCAGCGGTGCCCTGATGATCGTCGGCTACGAGACCCCCGGGGCACTCCGGCGCCGCGAGACCGTCACGGCGGCGCTCGGGGAGCTCGGTGCGAAGCCCCTCGGTGAGGAGCGCGGCGCCGCGTGGGCCCGGGGGCGTTTCCACGCGCCCTACCTGCGTGACTCCATGCTCGACGTCGGGGTGCTGGTCGAGACGCTGGAGACGGCGACCTTCTGGTCCCGCCGCCAGGCGCTGTACGACGCTGTGAGGGCCGCGCTCGAGTCGCACCTGCCCGGTGCGCTCGTGATGTGCCACATCTCCCACGTCTACGAGACCGGCTGCTCGCTCTACTTCACCGTGGCAGCCCGGCAGGGCGACGATCCGATCGCCCAGTGGCACGCCGCCAAGTCGGCGGCCTCCGACGCCATGGTCGGCTCGGGGGCGACGATCACCCACCACCACGCGGTGGGCACGGACCACCGGCCCTGGCTGGCCCGCGAGATCGGGGAGGTGGGGGTGGCGATGCTGCGCGGGCTCAAGGGCGCGGTGGACCCCACCGGCATCCTCAACCCGGGGGTGCTGATCCCGTGAGCCGTGCCTTCTCGTTCCTGGTCAACCCGATCTCGGGCGGCGGCGCCGCGCCCCAGGCTGTCGTGCCCGTGGCCCGGCTGCTCCGCGACGCCGGGTCGGTCGTCGAGGTCACCTACTCACCCGGTCCGCAGCAGTGTGCGGCGCTGGTCGCTGCGGCCGTCGACCGCGGCGACGTGGTCGTGTCCGTCGGCGGGGACGGGATGCTCTCGTCCGTCGCCGGCCACGTCTCCGACCGGGGTGGCACCCTCGGCATCGTCCCCGCCGGCCGCGGCAACGACTTCGCGCGCATGCTGGGGATCCCCGGTGACGTGGAGTCGATCGCGCGGATCCTCCTCGACAGCGAGCCCGTGAAGGTCGACCTGATCAGCTTCACCCTCGGGGACGCGCCGCGGCGGCTGGTGGCGGGGTCGGTCTACACCGGAGTCGACGCGGCCACCGCCCAGCTGGTCGACCGGGTGCGCTGGATGCCACGCCGGCTCCAGTACCCCTACGCGGCGGTGAGGTCGCTGGCGTCGTACACCCCGGTGCGTGCACGTGTGGTCGTCGACGGCGACGCCCACGACGTCGTCGCGGCGACCGTCGTCGTCGCCAACTCCGCCTACTACGGCTCCGGCATGAAGATCGCGCCGCCGGCCTCGGTCACCGACGGCTTCCTCGACGTCGTGGTGATCACCGCTGCCTCGCGGCGCGCGATGATCCGTGCGATGCCCAAGGTCTACGACGGCTCACACGTCGAGCTCGACGAGGTCATGCTGCTGCGCGGCCGCGTCGTGGAGATCTCCGGCACGCCCAGCGCGCCGATGGGTGCTGACGGAGAGCCGCTGGGCCACCTGCCCCCGGGTGGGACGACCGAGGCGGTCGCCCGGATCGAGGCCATGCCCGGGGTGCTCACCGTCCTGGCTCCCTGACCGCGCCGCCTACCTGCTGACGTGAGCAACCAGGGCCCGCCTGGCTCAGCTCGAGCTGTCGGCGTCGGAGTCGAGCGTCACGTCGGCGGTCATCTCCTCGCCACTGCGCTGCCACGTCACGGTGACCTCGTCACCGGGGCGGTAGGAGCGGATTGTGGCCACCAGGGAGTCGGCTCCGGAGATGTGCCGGTCGTCGACCTTGGTGATGACGTCCCCGGGACGCAGCCCGGAGTCCTCCGCGGTCGATCCCGGCGTCACCTCGGTGACCTTCGCGCCCGGGACCTCGGGGTCGTCGGAGCCGGTGATGCGGATCCCGAACTGCGCGTGGGTGGGCGTCTCGCCCGCGGCCATCTGGTCCACGATCGGCATCACCTCGTCGATCGGGATAGCGAAGCCCAGGCCGATCGAGCCGGCGCCACCGCCCCCGAACGGGGACTGTGAGGGGGCGGTGCGGATGGAGGAGTTGATGCCCACGACGGCACCGGTCATGTCGACGAGCGGGCCGCCGGAGTTGCCTGGGTTGATCGCCGCGTCGGTCTGGATCGCGGGGTAGGTCGTGGAGCTGCCCGACTCGTCGGCACCCACGCTGACGGGCCGGTCGAGGGCGCTCACGATCCCGCTGGTGACGGTGGCGTCGAGCCCGAAGGGCGACCCGATGGCGACGACGCCCTGTCCGACGTCGAGGTTGGCGGACTTGCCGATCGTCGCGGCGTCGAGGCCGTCCACTCCTTCGGCCTTGATCACGGCCGTGTCGGTCAGCGGGTCGGTGCCCAGGACCTCGGCATCGGCGGCGGAGCCGTCGCTGAACGAGACCCGCAGGGAGCCGGACTCCCCGACGCCCGCGACGACGTGCTCGTTGGTCAGGATGGTTCCGTCCGAGGTGAGGATGATGCCCGAGCCGGAACCCGACCCCTGGGGGCCGGCCACGTCGATCTTGACCACGCTGGGCAGGACCTTGCCCGCAACGTCCTCGATCGAGCCCTCCTCGGCCGGCGGGTCGCCCTGGTCGACCACGGAGGCGGTCGACGTCTGGGTCGTCGACGCCGGTGCCGTGTCGTCCTGGATGGCGTCCCACGCTGCCGCACCACAGAGGCCGGCGCCCGCGCCCACGACGAGCGAGGTCGCCACGACCGCCGCGGCCAGCCCGCGTCGGCGCGGCGGGCGCGGCGGCTCAGGGGAGGCCGGTGGGCCGTAGGGATATCCGAACGGGGGGCCTGGGTTCGTGGTCGTGTTGCTCATGCCTCCACTGTGCGAGGCGTCCCTGTGTGCTCCCTGAGAGAGAACTTGGGCAAGGTGAAGAAGGTGGCCCCGACTCCCGTCAGGCCCAGCGCTCCTCGGCCGGGGTGAAGGTCAGCTCGCGGGGCCCGGTGTAGATCTGCTTGGGCCGGGCGATCTTCTGCTCCTTGTCCTGGACCAGCTCGAGCCACTGGGCCAGCCAGCCCGGCGTGCGGCCGATGGCGAACAGCACGGTGAACATCTCGGGCGGGAACTGGAAGGCCTCGTAGATCAGCCCGGAGTAGAAGTCGACGTTGGGGTAGAGCTTGCGGTTGACGAAGTACTCCGTCCTCCAGCGCGATCTTCTCCAGCTCCTTGGCGATGTCGAGGAGCGGGTTGGTGCCGGTCACCTCGAAGACGTCCTCGGCGGACTTCTTGATGATCTTCGCGCGCGGGTCGTAGTTCTTGTAGACCCGGTGGCCGAAGCCCATGAGCTTCTCGTTGCCGTCCTTGACCCCCTCGATGAAGGAGGGGATGTTCTCCTTGGTGCCGATGCGGCGCAGCATCCGCAGCACCGCCTCGTTGGCGCCGCCGTGCAGCGGGCCGAACAGCGCGCCGATGCCCGCCGAGACGGCCGAGTAGGGGTCCACCTGCGTGGAGCCCACCGACCGGACGGCGTTGGTGGAGGCGTTCTGCTCGTGGTCGGCGTGCAGGATGAAGAGCACGTCGAGGGCCTTGACCAGGCGCTCGTCGGCGGCGAACTTCTTCTCGCTCATCCGGAACAGCATCGAGAGGAAGTTGGCGGTGTAGCTCAGGTCGTTGTCGGGGTAGATGAACGGCTTGCCCTGCGCGTGGCGGAAGGACCAGGCACCCAGGGTCGGCATCTTCGCGATCATGCGGACGATCTGCATGTGGCGGTTGTCGGCGTCGGTGATGTTCCGGGCGTCGGGGTAGAACGTCGACAGGGCGCCCACCGAGGCCATCAGCATGCCCATGGGGTGGGCGTCGTAGCGGAAGCCGTGCATGAAGCCCTTGACGTTCTCGTGGACGAACGTGTGGTAGGTGATCTCGTGCACCCAGGCGTCGTGCTGCTCCTTGGTCGGCAGGTCGCCGTGGATGAGCAGGTAGGCGACCTCGAGGAAGCTCGACTTCTCGGCGAGCTGCTCGATCGGGTAGCCGCGGTACTCGAGGATCCCCTTGTCGCCGTCGATGTAGGTCACTGCCGACCTGCACGAGGCGGTGTTGACGAATCCGGGGTCGTAGGTGGCGAGGCCAGGGGCGTCGTCGGCCACCTTGATCTGTCCCAGGTCCTTGGCCGCGATCGTGTTGTCGGTGATCGCGATGTCGTACTGCTGGCCGGTCCGGTTGTCGCGGACGGTCAGTGAGTCGGAGTTGGCCGCTACGTCGGTCACGTCGGCTCCTGCCTTGAGGTCATCGGGTCTCCCTCCAACCTATCCGCGTGACCCCTCACGCGCGAACCCGAGTCCCACGGGCGTCTCGTATTACCAGACGAGAGTGACCCAGTTGCTCGAAAACGCCGCATATACGTGCCACCCCACCCATACTTTCGACCATGACCACGGCTCGGGGCTCGCTTGCGCGACTGGCGGGGTGGACCCTCGCCTTCGTGGTCGCCGGGCTCGCCGGCCGGGGAACCGCCATCGACGGGCAGGGGCTCGCCCTGGTGTGGCCCGCTGCCGGGGTCGCGGTGCTGTGGCTGGCCTCGGGCGACCGCGCCCAGAGGCGTGTCGACGTGGCCGTGCTGGGCCTCGTCAGCTTCGTGATCAACGTGACCACCGGAGCGCCCGCCGACCTGAGCCTGGTGCTGGTGGTGTGCAACGTGGGCCAGGCGGTGGCCTTCGTCGAGCTCTCCCGGCGGTGGCTCCCGCACCTGAGAGGGTTCGGCGGCCATGAGCCGCTGCGGCGCGTCGGCGACCTCATCACGTTCTTCGCCGCCGCACTCGTGGCATGCGCCCTGGCAGCCGCGGTCGGCGTCGTGGGCCTCGAGGTGACGCTCGACTCCGGCAGTCTTGTGAACTTCCTGGTCTGGTGGGGCCGCAACACCACCGGCATCCTCGTGGTGGGGTTGCTGGGGATCCTGCTGCGGGAGGCGATCGGGGAGGACCGCCCCTCGACACTCGTCGCACTGCGTCGGGTGGGCGCCTCGATGGTCTCGACCTCGGGCGTCCGGGGCGTGGAGATCACCGTGCTCACGGTGCTGTCGACCTCCCTGTACGCCTTCGTGTTCATCCACCCGCAGGGCCACCCGTTCGCGTTCCTGCTGCTGGTGTTCACGTTCTGGGCAGCGCTGCGATTCACGCCGCTGACCGTCCACATGCACGCCATCGGCGCCGGCACCGTCGCCATCACCGCGACTCTCTACGACCTCGGCCCGTTTCTCGTCCTCGACGACCTGGCCTTCCGGGCGCTGATCTCCCAGGTCTTCTACATCATGGTCGTGGTCGCCGGTCTCGCCCTGGCCCTCACCCACTCGGAGGAGCGGTCCGTGTCGGCCCGGCTCGCTGTCCTGCTGGAGAGCAGCAAGCTCCGCGAGGAAGCCGTCACCACCTCCCGCGACCGCGCCGAGCGGCTCTTCCAGGACGCGCCCCACGGCGTCGCCGTCCTGGACACCTCCGGGGTGATCCGCCAGGTCAACCCGGCGCTGTGCGACCTCCTGGGGAGCTGGGCGTCGGACCTGGTCGGCCTCGAGCTCGCGAGCTTCGGCGACGACCACGCCGACGCCACGCTGCACCAGCACATCCTGGCGGTCGTGGCCGACGCCGCCTCCGCACGCGAGGAGGCGATCTGGACGTTTCGCACCCTCGACGGCAGCCAGCGCGTGGTCAGCCTGTCGAGCACCCTGCTCCGCGACGCCGACGGTCCGGGCCGGCACGCTGTCCTGACCAACGTCGTCGACATCTCCGAGCGCCACCGCTACCAGGAGAGACTGACCTACCTGGCCGACCACGACCCGCTCACCGGGCTGGCCAACCGCCGCAAGTTCCAGCACGAGCTGCAGCTGCACCTCAAGCGTGAGGACGCCGGTGGCGCGGTCCTGATGCTGGACCTCGACCACTTCAAGGACGTCAACGACTCGCTCGGCCACGGGGTCGGCGACCAGCTCCTCGTGCTTCTGGCCCGCGCCCTGCGAGGTCGGCTCCGGGAAGGCGACGTGTTCGCCCGTCTCGGTGGCGACGAGTTCGCAGTGCTCCTGCCAGAAGCCGACCTGGGCGTCGCGGAACGCGCAGCCGAGGACATCGTCGCGCTGGTCCGCGAGCACATGTCGCAGCTCGACGGCGTGCAGCGCCGTGTCACGGTCAGCGTCGGCGGCGTCGTCATCGAGCCGGACGACTCGACCGTCTCGTTGCTCGCGACCGCGGACACCATGCTCTACGACGCCAAGGAAGCCGGTCGCAACCGCGTCGCAGTGCTCGATCGCCGCGTCCACGCCCAGCCCGAGGGAAGCGCCCGGATGATGTGGGCCGAGCGCATCGACACCGCGTTGGCCCGCGACGACTTCGAGCTGCACCTCCAGCCGATCCTCGACGTCGCGACGGGACGAGTCACCGGGGCAGAGGCGCTGCTGCGCATGCGGTACGACGGCGAGATCGTCATGCCCGGCCAGTTCCTGCCGGTCGCGGAGCGGTCCGAGACCATCGTCCAGCTCGACCGGTGGGTGGTGCGGCGCGCGGTGGAGCTGCTCGCCACGCTTCAGTCCACCGACCCCGGTTTCCGCCTCTCGATCAACCTGTCGGCGAAGTCGGTGCACGGGCTGAGCATCGAGGACGAGCTCCGTGCGGCGCTCGAGCTCCACGGCGCCGATCCCCGAGGTCTGGTGCTCGAGATCACCGAGACCGCGGCGCTGCGCCACATCGACGAGGCGCGCGAGTTCATCGAGCGCCTCCGCCCGCTGGGCTGCAGGTTCGCGCTGGACGACTTCGGTGCCGGGTTCGGCTCGTTCTACTACTTCAAGAACCTGCACTTCGACGTGGTGAAGATCGACGGGCAGTTCGTCGACGGCTGCGCGGGGAGCCCGATGAACCGCGCCATCATCTCCTCGGTGGCCCAGATGGCCACCGAGCTCGGCAAGACCACGGTGGCCGAGTTCGTCACGGACTCCGCGACCCTCGAGGTCGTGGACACCCTCGGAGTGGACTTCGCGCAGGGCTACCACGTGGGCCGGCCTATCCCCGTCGACGACTTCATCGGGGTCATGCACGCTCGTGAGCAGACCCCCAGCGTCGTGTCATGACCGCGTTTTGACCGGGCTCCTCGTCCGCGCGTAACCTTGCCTGTCGCGACTCCTGCCGCGCTCCGGTCCCACACGGATCGAGGGTGCAGACCCGGGTGAAGAGAAACCGGGCAGTGTTCGTCAGAAGCCGCAGCACCACCACCCGCCGGGAAGCCTCCCGCCGGGCACCACGAACGAGAACGGGACATAGCCGTGCGCACGTACAGCCCCAAGCCCGCTGACATCCAGCGTGAGTGGCTCGTCATCGACGCCACCGACGTGGTCCTGGGACGCCTCGCCGTCCAGACCGCCAACCTCCTCCGCGGCAAGCACAAGCCGCAGTTCGCCCCGCACATGGACATGGGCGACTTCGTGATCATCGTCAACGCGTCCAAGGTCGCGCTGTCGGGCTCGAAGAAGACGACCAAGATGGCCTACCGCCACTCCGGCTACCCGGGCGGCCTCTCCGCCACGCCGTTCGGCGAGCTCCTCGAGAAGGACGCGCGCAAGGCCATCGAGAAGGCCGTGTGGGGCATGCTGCCCAAGAACAAGCTCGGTCGCCAGATGCTGAAGAAGCTCAAGGTCTACGCCGGTCCTGAGCACCCGCACATCGCCCAGCAGGCCACTCCCTTCGAGATCACGCAGATCTCCCAGTAAGCGACTGAGGACCCACCATGACTGAGAACACCGCTACCACCGCTCCGGGTGAGGCCACCGAGGCCGAGGAGACCTTCGCTCCCAACGAGGAGGGTGTCTCCTACACCTCCGAGAGCGCCCCGTCGGCCGACGCCCCGCTGCGCCCCGCCACCATCGCGCCCGCCGGTGCGACCGGTCGCCGCAAGGAGGCCGTCGCCCGCGTGCGCATCGTCCCCGGCACCGGCGAGTGGACCATCAACGGCCGCACGCTCGAGAACTACTTCCCCAACAAGCTGCACCAGCAGATCGCGAACGAGCCGTTCACCGAGCTCCAGCTCGAGGGTCGCTTCGACGTGATCGCCCGCATCCACGGCGGCGGCATCGCCGGCCAGGCCGGTGCGCTGCGCCTGGGCGTGGCCCGTGCGCTCAACGACGTCGACGTCGAGGCCAACCGCGCGATCCTCAAGAAGGCCGGCCTGCTCACCCGCGACGCCCGCGTCGTGGAGCGCAAGAAGGCTGGTCTCAAGAAGGCCCGCAAGGCTTCGCAGTTCAGCAAGCGCTGATCCGTCTCCCGAAAGGGCCCGAACCGTCTCCGGACGGTTCGGGCCCTTCGTGGTTCTTCGTCGAGTCCGGGCGGAACCGCCAAGGTCTCGCGCAGACTGATCGAAGATGCATCGAATCTGCCGCGGGGGACGTCCCCCCGAGTGCTTCCTTGTCGTGAACCGCACCGGGGGGTGCGGCCCGGATGCATCGGAGCAATCACATGAGCCTTCCACCTCGCGCCTGCGTGGCGTCGAGAGCGACGGCGGGAGTCGACGGAGGTGTGGTCACGGGGGCCAGCACCTTCGGCAGGATGCGACCGGGACAGTGGGCTCGGGACTGGCCCACGCCGCACGGTGGCTTGGGGTGGTGCCACCGGGTGACCTCACGAAGGCGGACGGCTCCGCGGGGGCCGGCCGACGTCCGCTTGGAGTGATCAGGGGGCGTCAAGGCCCGGTGGCTCCCGTAGGCTGCCGGGCCATGACGCGACTCTTCGGCACGGACGGGGTCCGGGGCCTGGCGAACGCCACACTCACGGCGGAGCTGGCCCTGGACCTCTCCGTTGCAGCAGCCCATGTGCTCGCCGACCTCGGCGAGTTCGCCGGTCACCGGCCCCGCGCGGTGGTCGGTCGTGACACCCGCATTTCGGGCCAGTTCCTGGAGGCCGCCGTCGTCGCGGGCCTCGCCTCTGCCGGTGTGGATGTGCAGCTGCTGGGTGTGATCCCGACCCCCGGCGTCGCCCACCTCACCGACAGCCTGGGCGCCGACCTGGGCGTGATGCTCTCGGCGAGCCACAACCCGATGCCCGACAACGGCATCAAGTTCCTGGCGCGTGGTGGCAGGAAGCTCGACGACTCCATCGAGGTGGCGATCGAGAAGCGCATGCGCGAGGAGTGGCAGCGCCCGACCGGCGGCGGCGTCGGCCGCGTGACGTCGTACGACGCTGCGGTCGCCGACTATGCCGCCCACCTGGTCGGCACGATCCACCGTCCCCTGGCGGGGATCAAGGTCGTGCTCGACTGCGCCGCGGGTGCTGCCTCGGTGGTGGGCCCGAAGGCGCTGCGCGACGCCGGCGCGGAGGTCGTCGCCATCCACGCCGAGCCCGATGGCCTCAACATCAACGACAACTGCGGGTCGACCCACCTGGAGTCCCTGCAGGCTGCGGTGATCGAACACGGCGCCGACGCAGGGTTCGGGCTCGACGGCGACTCCGACCGTTGCCTGGGCGTCGACCACGAGGGCGAGGTCGTCGACGGCGACCAGATCCTGGCCATCCTCGCGCTGGCCCTCCACGACGAGGGAGCGCTGGTCAAGGACACCGTGGTCGCCACAGTGATGAGCAACCTCGGCTTCGTCAACGCCATGAAGCAGGCAGGGCTCGGCGTGCGCCAGACCAAGGTCGGCGACCGGTACGTCCTCGAGGCGATGAGGGTCTCCGGCTACAACCTCGGCGGGGAGCAGTCGGGCCACGTCATCCTCAGCGACCACGCCACCACCGGCGACGGCATCCTCACCGCCCTGAAGGTGCTCGAGCGGATGGCCGGCACCGGCCAGTCGCTGCAGTCCCTGGCCTCGGTGATGACCCGGCTGCCCCAGGTGCTCGTCAACGTCCCCGGCGTCGACAAGTCCCGCGCCGACGACGACGCCGTGCTGGCCGCGGCGGTCGCGGAGGAGGAGGCGACGCTGGGTGACACCGGGCGCATCCTGCTGCGTCCCTCTGGCACCGAGCCGCTCGTGCGGGTCATGGTCGAGGCGCCGACGGCCGAGGTGGCGCAGGGCGTCGCCGACCGGCTGGCCGGCGTCGTGAAGGCCCAGCTCGCCCTCGACCCCGCCTGACCGAGCGGTCCGAGCGCTAAGCCCTGTCTCGGGCCGGCCGTCGTCCCACCGCGGCGTGGGCCACGGCGACACTGAGCACGCCGAACACCTGTGCCAGCGACCGAAGGTGCAGCGGCGTCATCGGCCGGCCCCCGCGATGAGCGCGGCCACCGCGACGACGGCACGGGCGAGGAGTCCAGCGATTCCGTACGACGTTGCCTCGGTGTTGACGCGTCGGGTCGTGGTGAGGCGGGTGTCGGCGTTCATGGTCGACATCGGTGTCTCCTGTGAATGACTCGCGAGAAAACGATGTGCCCATCGTCTTGAGCGTGTGCACCGGTGGGCGCAGCGCGAGCGTCGTACCCCGACGTCATGGAGACCATGCGCGGGACTGCGGTGTGTGCTGCGTCGCAGGCTCGCCGTGGCCGGCTGGACCAGCAGCCATCCTGTTCCCTCTGCAATGCGTGTTCACATCCCCCACCGGGAGATGCTGCTCTTCACTGGACCGGTCAGCGTGCTGCGAGACGCTTCGGGCCTGGCGTGGGGCTACCCGCAGACATACCAGGAGCCACACCTCGTCTGGCCAGAGGATCAAGCCTGGTGCGTGGCGTGCGAGGTCGACGAGGAGACCGAGCTCACCGCGGGATGCTCTGGCGACGCGGCCCAAGCCCTCATGGAAGCAATGTCGGACGCTGTACGCCGGGTCGCCTACGGAGACGCCGCGCCGCTGTACCGCGACTCTCCCTGACGCGGCGAGGCTCGCACATCGGCTGTTCGGGTCGCGGAGGTCCCCACGCCGCACGTCCCGTCAGAGGTCGATGAGGGCGTCGGGCGTGACGAGGGTGGTGAGTCCGGCGGGGCCGGTCCAGAGGTAGGTGCCGGGTGCGAGGCGTTGGTAGGACCAGGCACCTGAGGTCTTGGCCCGGTGGTGGCGCCGGCACAGGGGCGCGAGGTTGGCGGCGGTCGTGCCGCCTGACTCGGTGGGCGGTCCGGTGTCGTCTGGTGGGCCGGTGTCGTACGGCGTGATGTGGTCGAGGTCGCAGCATCGGGCGTGACGGCCACAGCGCGGGAAGACGCAGGTCTCGTCGCGCAGCCGGACCGTCTCGGCCATCCGGGGTGGCGGGTCGTGCCGGTCGATGGTCCAGGTGTCGTCACTGGCGACGTGGAGGACGGGGGTGATGGTGACGCGGGAGTGGCCGACCCAGTCCTTGAGCTTGGCGAGCGTGGTGGGGCCGAGGGTGTCGGCGGTGCCGACCAGGTCGTCGTGTCCGCGGGTCAGCAGGTCGGGCAGGGAGGCGTGGAGGAAGAGCTTGACCTTGGCGTCGGCCCGGGTGAGCGCCTTGGCCCGGACATCCGCACGGTCGTCGTCGGACTGCTCGCCGGCGATGAGCCCGGTGAGGTCGAGGGCGGCCTGCTGGGCGGCGATCACGCCGAGGGCCTTGGCCTGCCGCTGGCCGAGGGTGTCGGTGTCACCGAGCGCGGCGAGGGTGTCGGCCTCGGCGTTGACGACGTCGTGGAAGCAGGCCAGGTCGAGTGAGTCGCCGCGGGCGGTCAGCGTGGAGGTGCCGGCGAAGTCACCGGGCGACGGGTGGTCGAGGTCGACTCCCCAGGTCTCGCGTGCCCGGTCCTGACGGTTCTTGAGGGCGTCGGGGTCGAACTGGGCGGTGGCGTGGGCGACGATCCGGTCGAGCTGAGCCGAGGACACTCGCCCGGATGCGGCGGCGACCTGACGGTCGACCCAGCGGGCACCCTCCGCGGACAGGTCGCGGGTGGCGCCGGCGACTCTGCGGGCCCGGGCGGCGGGGATCCTCAGCTCACGGGTGAGGTCCCACAGCAGGGGGAGGCGGAACGACAGGTCGAGCGCGTCGGCGACCAGCCGGGAGGAGGCGGCCGGAGCGATGCTCATGGCGACGGCGAGGGTGTCGGTCGCGAACGCGGCCACCTCCGGCGTGCCCGCCCCGCCGGGGTGGTCGGGTGCTTCCAGGACCGAGGACGACGTCTCGACCACCGGGTGGGTGATCGACCACTCCAGCGCGACCTCGAGGCGGGCGACCTCGACCTGCCGGGAGAGCTGCTCGACCTCGGCGGCGTGAGCCATCAGCTGGGTTCTGCTGAGCCCGTCCAGCACCGGACGCCCGGGCACCGGGGCGGCGATGGTGGTGGAGGAGGTCATGTCTCAATACAACCGAAGACCACCGACAACCAGCCCCCGAAAACCTGGATCCCGCCACGATGTGGACAACGACTTCAAACGTTCTCGTGGTCGCGACCCCGTCGCCTCGAGCTCGACTCACGTGAGCCAGATGGCGAGCGCTGACACCGCGTTGAGGAGGACGAACCCGGCCGCCACGATGACGGCCAACAGCATGGGAATCCGTGCCCTGTCGTCGCCGTGGCGCATGGCGCGCCTGCCGAAGTGGACAGCCGCCACGGCTGGCAGGACGAACACGATCAGGGCCGGTGTGGTCGCGATCAGGGCGGCCCACCACGGGGCCTGCTCCGCGCCGCCCACCGGGTAGCCGAGCAGGGAGATGAGTCCCTCGCCGATGAGGAACGCCAACGCGAAGCTCGGCACGAACCCGAGGAGCGACAACCATGCGCGGCGGGTGAGGGGTGCCCCGTCGAGCTGGGCGGGGTGGTGGGTGGTAGCCATGACGTGAGACTCCTTCTGCACTCCCATCCTCCTCCGCTGCGACCTGCGGCGGCAGGGTCGAAAGACCTCAGTGCGCGCGGCCCCGTGGAGTCGTCGAGGACGTTCGCCTCTGCCGACCCACCCAGGGACGCAAGAGGCTGGAGCCATGGACGACACGTCTCCGCCTGTCACCGGCCGCGGCGCCTCAGCGGCGGCGGGCGTGATGGCGCGGCAGCTGGCCGGCGGCGCGCTGGTGGTCCTCGTCCTCGCTGCGGTGCTGTTCGGAGGCGCGTGGGTGATCGGTGGCGACGACGCCGTCTCCGACAACTGGGTCGGCGTCACCGTGACGTTGGCGCTCTTCCTTGGCCTTGTCAGTGCCTTCATCGCCCTGGTCATTGCAGCGTTCGCCGGGTTCGTGCACGAACCGTGGCGCCGGCTGTGGCTGCCGCTGGCGACCTTCCCGACTGTGGTGGGCCTCGTCGTACTGCTCGAGGTCCTCGTCTTCGAGTAGTCGTTCGATCGACGACGCCGGGACGCCTACTCTCGCGTCGTGTACTTCTCCATCGAGCAGATCGATCCTCACAACGAGCCGGCCCTGAAGGCCTGGTGGGAGGTCGGCCAAGCAGCCACTGCCGGGCGGGCGAGCATGCCGTGGCCGGTGTGGGAGCAGATGCGCTCTATCGCGACGACCACGAATCCCGAGCGGGCGCTGGTGTTCCTCGCCGCCATCGACGGCCGCGAGATGGTCGGGGCCGCGTTGGCCGCCCACCCGCTCCTGGAGAACACGCACGGGGTGGAGCTGGAGCTCTACGTACGACCCGACCGCCGTCGCGAGGGCATCGCTACGGCGCTGCTGGCAGAAGCCGAGGCGCTGACGCGTGGCGCCGGCAGGACCACGGTGTGGTCGGCTGCCCTGGTCCCGCCCGGCGGCACTGCACCGGGTGAGGCGTTCGCCCACGCGCGAGGCTTCGACGTCGCCAGCCGGGAGTCGATGAAGGAGCTGACCATGGCCGACTATCGGGCCCGGCGGCAGGCGGCGCTCGACGCCGTGGGCGGGGCGAGCGACGGCTACGAGATCGTCACGTTCGACACGGTCTGTCCTGAGGAGCACCTCGTCTCGTTCGGCCGCCTGCTGGGCATGCTCAACGCCGAGATCCCGCTCGGTGACCTCGACCTCGCGGACGCCGAGTGGACGCCCGAGCGCATGCGCGCTGCCGAGCAGCGGCAGGTCGCCATCGGTCGCCATGTGCTCACCGCCATCGCCATCGCCCCGGGCGGCACGGTCGCGGGCGCCTCCGACGTGCGTGTCAACGACACGTCGCCGACCCAGGGCCAGGTCGGGATCACCCTGGTCGACCCGGGCCACCGCGGCCGACGTCTGGGGCTGGCGCTCAAGGTGGCGACCCACGACCTCGCGCTCTCGTCGTACCCCCGTCTGCGGAGCGTCGAGACCAGCAACGCAGAGGTCAACACGCACATGAACGCCGTCAACGAGCAGCTCGGCTACCGCACCGTCGAGACCGTGCTGGAGCTCCAGAAGAAGCTGTGAGACGTCACCCCGTTGGCGGGGCCCCCACGGCCCCGTCCGGGACGCCCCGGCGGCGAAGCTCGGCTTCGGCCAGCGCCAGGCCTCCATGCTCGAGGGCGCCGGCGGTGGTCGACCCTGACCAGACGGGGCGGTCACGGTGGAAGACCTCGACAGAGACGTGAGCGGTGAGGTGCTCGATCGCCCCGGCGGTGTTGCGGTGCGCTGAAGGCAGCGGCACGGGCAGGACGTGTGCCTCGCCGAGCGGAGACTCGCCGTGGACCCGGACCCGCCAGCCCCGCGACCGGCCGAGGTGCCCGCGGCCGTCGAGGTCCCACCTGGTGTCACTGACAGCCGCGCTGACGGGCGAGACGAGGGAGTCGCCGAGGCGGAGGACGCGACCGTCGGGGAGGCGTACGACGAGCGCGGTCACCTCGGTGCGCAACGGTCCCGCCGTCACCTCGCCTCCGGCGAACGCCAGGCAGGCGCCGGGGGAGTCGGCGAAGTGCGCCTGCCCCCACCACCAGGAGTCGGGAAACCCTCGCGCCCCCAGTTCTTCTCGCAGTAGACCTGCGCGTCGTCCAGCGACCACTCACGCCCCTCGACGACGGCGGTGCCTCGGGCGGTTCCCCCGAGCAGCCACGGGTGCCAGTACTGGTTGAGGGCGGGCACCGCCTGGAACACGCTCGACCCGCCGAGGCCGCGGCGCGGCCAGGGAACGGGATCGGTCACGCGCACGTCGACGTCGGCGCCGGGCACCGACACCCGCAGCCTGCCGGCGTCGGCGACGAACGCCTCACCCACCCGGACGCCGAGCCGCGAGGGGTCGGCGACGGCTCCTCGCGGGTCGGCCAGCACCAGCGCACCCCCGGAGGTCGCCACGCCGAGCGTCGCCCACGAGCCCTCCGGCCCCTGGTTGATGCCGCACAGCGCGACCAGGGCCCGGCCGTCCGGCAGGCTGAAGCGCCAGAAGTAGCCCTCCATCGCCACGCCCGCGTGGGAGCGGAGCAGGTCCCCGAAGGGCGCAGTGGCGCCGGTGCCGCGGTAGCCCGGGAGACGTGGGCGCGTCACAGCTTCCGCAGGCGCACGTAGCGCACCGAGTGGTCGGAGTCCTTCCGTAGGACCAGGGTGGCGCGCCCGCGCGTGGGGGCGACGTTCTCCACCAGGTTGGGGCCGTTGATGCCCTCCCAGATGCGGGTGGCCTCGTCGACGGCCTCGTCGTGCGAGAGGCGGGCGTACTTGCGGAAGTAGGACGCGGGGTCCTGGAAGGCGGTCTCGCGCAGGCGCAGGAATCGGTCGATGTACCAGCCCTTGATGTCGGGGAGCGCCGCGTCGACGTAGACGGTGAAGTCGAAGAAGTCGCTGACGGCGAGACCGGTGCGACCGTCCTCTCGCACGCGCGCCGGCTGGAGGACGTTGAGGCCCTCGATGATGACGATGTCGGGGCTCTTGACCACGACCTTCTCGTCGGGCACCACGTCGTAGACGAGGTGGGAGTAGATCGGTGCCTCGACCTCCTCCTTGCCGGACTTGATGTCGATGACGAACCTGAGCAGGGCCTTGCGGTCGTAGGACTCCGGGAACCCCTTGCGGTGCAGGAGCCCCCGGCGCTCGAGCTCGGCGTTGGGCAGCAGGAAGCCGTCGGTGGTCACGAGGGCGACGTTGGGGTGCTCGGGCCAGTGGGCGAGCATCTGCTGCAGCACGCGCGCGGTGGTGGACTTGCCGACCGCCACCGAGCCCGCGAGGCCGATCACGAACGGCGTGCGCGGCGGGGTCGCGCGGTGCAGGAACTCCTCCTGCTCGAGGTGCAGGCGCGACGCCGCCGCGACGTAGAGGCTCAGCAGGCGCGAGAGCGGGAGGTAGACCTGCTCGACCTCGCGCAGGTCGAGGGCGTCGCCCAGGCCGCGCAGCCGGGCGATCTCGTCGGGCTGCAGGGGTGCCTCCGTCGCCGGGGCCAGCGCCGCCCACGCGGCCCGGTCGAGCTCGACGTAGGGAGAGGCCTCCTGGCCGGAGGCCGGCGCAGCGCCCGAGACCGGCTCAGTCGACATGACGGCGATTCTCGCATCGTCGACGCCGGCGGGGGGCGGGCGCCCTGCCGATAGACTCCCCGACCATGTGCGGAATCGTCGGGTACGTGGGTGGGAAGTCAGCCCAGGATGTTGTCATCGAGGGACTTCGCCGCCTCGAGTACCGCGGGTACGACTCCGCCGGGATCGCGCTGATCGACGGCGACCGCGTCGTCTCCGACAAGCGGGCCGGCAAGCTCGCCAACCTCGAGAAGGCCATCGCCGACCAGCCGCTCCCCGCGGCCACGACCGGCATCGGACACACCCGCTGGGCCACCCACGGCGCCCCCAACGACGCCAACGCCCACCCGCACCTGGGCCAGGAGCGACAGGTCGCGGTCGTCCACAACGGCATCCTCGAAAACTTCGTGGCCCTGCGCGCGGAGCTGGAGGCCGAGGGCATCGACATGCTCTCCGAGACCGACACCGAGGTCGCCGCCCACCTCCTCGAGCGCGAGGTCCGTGCCGGCCACGACCTCACCGAGGCCATGCAGCGTGTGTGCCGGCGACTCGAGGGCGCCTTCACCCTCGTGGCCGTCGACGCCAAGGACCCGAGCCGGGTCGTCGCCGCCCGCCGCAACTCCCCGCTGGTCGTGGGGCTCGGCGAGGGCGAGAACTTCCTCGGCTCCGACGTGGCGGCGTTCATCGAGCACACCCGCGAGGCGATGGAGCTCGACCAGGACCAGGTCGTCACCATCACCCGCGACGGCGTCAGCGTCACCGGCTTCGACGGCTCGCCCGCCGAGGGCCGGCGCTACCACGTCGACTGGGACCTCTCGGCTGCCGAGAAGGACGGCCACGACTGGTTCATGCGCAAGGAGATCTTCGAGCAGCCGCACGCCGTCGCCGACTCGCTGCTGGGACGCCGTACCCCCGAAGGACTGCTCCAGCTCGACGAGATGCGCCTGTCCGACCAGGACCTGCGCGACATCGACAAGATCATCATCATCGCCGCCGGCACCTCGTTCTACGCCGGCATGGTCGCCAAGTACGCCATCGAGCACTGGTGCCGCATCCCGGTCGAGGTCGAGCTCGCCAGCGAGTTCCGCTACCGCGACCCCATCCTGACCACCGAGACCCTCGTCGTCGCGATCAGCCAGTCCGGCGAGACCGCTGACACGCTGCAGGCGATCCGCCACGCGCGGGTCCAGCGCTCCAAGGTGCTGGCCATCTGCAACACCAACGGCTCGACCATCCCCCGCGAGTCCGACGGCGTCATCTACACCCACGCCGGGCCGGAGATCGGCGTCGCCTCCACCAAGGGATTCCTGACCCAGCTCGTGGCCTGCTACCTCCTGGCGCTCTACCTCGCCCAGGTCAAGGGCACCCGCTTCGGCGACGAGATCGGGCAGGTCATGGACCAGCTCGACGAGATGCCGGGCCACATCGAGACCGTGCTGGGCAAGGCCGAGGAGATCTACGAGCTCGCGCGCGCCCACGTCGGCTCGCGGTCGGTGCTGTTCCTGGGTCGCCACGCGGGCTACCCCGTGGCGCTGGAGGGCGCGCTCAAGCTCAAGGAGCTCGCCTACATCCACGCGGAGGGCTTCGCCGCGGGCGAGCTCAAGCACGGCCCGATCGCCCTGATCGAGGAGGGCCTGCCGGTGCTGTGCGTGGTGCCTCCCCGGGGGCGCGACCAGCTCCACTCCAAGATGATCAGCGGTATCCAGGAGGTGCGCGCCCGAGGTGCCCGCACGCTCTGCCTGGCCGAGGAGGGCGACGACACGGTGGCCCGGTACGCCGACGTGCTCATCACGCTGCCCCAGGTCCCCGTGCTGCTGCAGCCGCTCGTGGCAGCCGTGCCGCTCCAGCTGTTCGCCTGCGAGCTGGCTACGCAGCTGGGCCACGACGTCGACCAGCCCCGCAACCTCGCCAAGTCCGTCACGGTCGAGTAGCCACCCGAGGAGCCAGCATGCCCGTCATCGGCGTGGGCATCGACGTGGTCGAGATCGACCGCTTCGAGCAGTCGCTGGAGCGCACGCCCGGCATGCGCGCACGGCTGTTCACGCCGACCGAGGCGACCCAGCCGATCGCGTCGCTGGCGGCCCGGTTCGCCGCCAAGGAGGCGATCGCCAAGGCCTTGGGTGCTCCCATCGGCCTGGCCTGGCACGACGCCGAGATCGTCTCGGAGGAGAGCGGTCGACCCCGGTTGGAGCTGCGCGGCACCGTGGCCGCCCGGGCCGAGGCGCTGGGCGTCCAGCACGTCCACGTCTCGCTGTCCCACGACGCCGGGGTCGCCTCGGCGGTCGTGGTGCTGGAGTCCTGAGGTGCTGCGCGCACACACGGTGGAGCAGGTGCGTCGGGCTGAACGTGACCTCATGGCGCGCCTTCACGACGGTGCCCTGATGGAGCGGGCGGCGGCAGGCCTGGCCGCGGCGGTGCTCGACCTGCTCGGCGGCGGCTACGGGCGGCGCGTCCTCCTGCTGGTGGGGTCGGGCGACAACGGCGGCGACGGGCTCCTGGCCGGGTCGATGCTCGCGCGGCGAGGCGTCCGCGTCGAGGCGCTGCTCCTCTCCGACCACGCCCACGCGGCCGGCCTCGCCGCCCTCCGGGCTGCGGGGGGACTGACTGTGCGCGAGGTGCGCGACCTGCACCCGCGCCCCGACGTCGTGATCGACGCGATCGTCGGCATCGGCGGCCGACCCGGCCTGCGCCCGGCGGCCGTCGAGGCGCTGGAGTCGTTCGCCGGCGTGCCGGTCGTGGCGGTCGACGTCCCCTCGGGAGTCGACGTCGACACCGGCGAGGTCGACGGTCCCCACGTGACGGCCGACCTGACGGTCACCTTCGGCACCCACAAGGTCGCACATCTGGTCGACCCCGCTGCCAGTGCGTGCGGTGCCCTGCACGCCGTCGACATCGGGCTCGACCTCCCCGAGCCCGCCGTGGAGGCCCTCCAGCCCGCTGACGTACGCCGCCTGCTGCCGCAGCCGGCCCTGCACGCCCACAAGTACACCCGTGGCGTCGTGGGCGTGCGTGCCGGGTCCTCCACCTACCCGGGCGCAGCCCTGCTGGCGGTGGCGGGCGCCAACACGGGGCTGGCCGGGATGGTGCGCTACGTCGGCTCCGAGGCCGTCGCGTCCCGGGTGCGCGAGGCACACCCCGAGGTGGTGGGCGAGGGACGCGTCCAGGCGTGGGTGGTGGGGCCGGGCGGCGGGAACGACGCGGCCGCCATGCTCGACGCCGCGCGCGCGGACGGCGTACCCCTCGTCGTGGACGCCGACGCCCTTGCTCACGTCGACGGCACGCTGCCGGGATGCGTCCTGACCCCGCACGCCGGCGAGCTGGCGGGGATCCTGGGCCTGGCACGCGAGGAGGTCGAGGCGCGTCCGCTCGCCCATGTGCGCGGGGCGGCCGACCGCTTCGACTGCGTCGTGCTGCTCAAGGGGCACCGCACGCTCGTGGCGGCCCCCGACGGTCTCGTCCGGGCGACGTCGACGGGGACGCCGTGGCTCGCGACGGCAGGGGCGGGCGACGTCCTGGCCGGGCTCGTCGGCTCCTTGCTCGCGGCAGGCCTGCCAGCCTTCGATGCCGCGTCCCTGGGGGCGTGGGTGCATGGTGCCGCCGGGACACGTGCCTCGCGGGGCGGGCCACTCACCGCGACGACCCTGGCGGGCTCGATCCCCCTCCTGATGCGTGACTTGCTGGCTCGGCAGGGATAATCGGACGCG
This sequence comes from Nocardioides seonyuensis, assembly GCF_004683965.1. Lineage (NCBI taxonomy): Bacteria > Bacillati > Actinomycetota > Actinomycetes > Propionibacteriales > Nocardioidaceae > Nocardioides > Nocardioides seonyuensis. The sequence continues at coordinate 780,925 of NZ_CP038436.1, read as the reverse complement.
TGCATCGTGCCGAGATCGTCGTCGACCTGGCCGCCATCCGGCACAACGTCGGTCTGCTCAAGGAGCTGGCGGCCCCCGCGCGACTGATGACGGTCGTCAAGGCCGACGGCTACGGCCACGGCATGGTCGAGGTGGCCCAAGTGGCCCGTGAGGCCGGCGCAGACTGGCTCGGGGTCGCCACGCTCGACGAAGCCCTGTCGCTCCGGGCGAGCGGAGACCATGGCCCGCTGCTGTGCTGGCTCACCGCACCGGGCGAGGACTACGCCGCCGGCGTCGCTGCCGACGTGGACCTGACGGCCGCCACCGAGGCCGAGCTCGACGAGATCGCCGCCGCGGGCGACAGCGTCGGCACGGTGCCCCGGGTGCACGTCAAGGTCGACACCGGCCTGCGCCGCGGTGGCGCTCCGCGCGCCGACTGGCACGACCTCTTCGCCTGTGCCAGTGACCTCCACCGGGAGCGCCGCCTCCGCGTCGTGGGCCTGTGGTCCCACCTCGTGGCGGCCGACAACCCCGACCACCCCGCCAACCACGCCCAGCAGGCCGCCTTCGAGGACGCGCTCTCGCTGGCCGCCTCGGCCGGGCTGGAGCCGGAGGTCAGGCACATCGCCAACTCCGCGGCCACGCTCGTGAGTCCTTCCTTCCGCTACGACCTGGTCCGCTGTGGCATCGCGACCTACGGCCTCGACCCGGCGCCCGGCGTCACGCCGGCCCGACTGACCGGCTCGGACGGCCTGCGGCCGGCCATGACGGTCCGCGCGAGCCTCTCCCTGTCCAAGCCGGTCGCGACGGGGGAGGGCGTGTCCTACGGCCACACCTGGATCGCCGACCACGACACGACGGTGGGCCTGGTCCCGGCCGGATACGCCGAGGGCATCCCTCGGGCGGCGGGCAACACGGCGTCGGTCTGGGTCGACGGCGAGGTGCGACCCATCCGCGGGAGGGTCTGCATGGACCAGTTCATGGTCGACCTCGAGGGGGACCTCCCGCCCTCCGGCACCGAGGTCGTGCTCTTCGGGCCCGGCGACCGTGGCGAGCCGACCGCCCAGGACTGGGCCGTGGCGCTCGACACGATCAACTACGAGATCGTCACCCGGGTGGGCGGGCGCCTGGCGCGCCATCACGTCGACACCGCGTGCGCCCCCGAGGAGCGGCCATGAGGCGGGCCGGGAAGCTCGTCGGCACCGCCGCCGGCGCGGCCGCCGGGGCGGCCGCGGTGGGGGCGGTCGCGCGCCAGCAACGCACGATCGCACGCCGGGGAGCGGGTGAGACGACCCCGTTCGGCGAGCTGCGCAGCACTCCGCTCCAGATCGTCGCCGACGACGGCACCGACCTCCACGCCGAGATCGACGAGCCGGGGGACCACGGCGGCACCCCGGCGACCGAGGACGACCTGACGGTCGTCTTCGTCCACGGCTACACCCTCAACCTCGACTGCTGGCACTTCCAGCGCGCGGCCTACCGCGGCCGGGTCCGCACCGTCTTCTACGACCAGCGCAGCCACGGTCGCTCGGCGAGGTCCGAGGGCGACGGCTCCACGATCGAGCAGCTGGGGCTGGACCTCATGCGAGTCATCCAGCACACCGCGCCCGGTCCGGTGGTCCTGGTGGGGCACTCGATGGGCGGCATGAGCATCATCTCGTTGGCCGAGCACCACCCCGAGCTGTTCGGGGACAAGGTCGTCGGAGCCGCCCTGGTGTCCACGACCGCCGGTGGCCTCGATCCCGGTCGCATCCTCTTCCCGATGCTGCCGCTCGGCATGGGTGGCAGGTTCGTGGGGCGGGCCGTCCGTACGCTCAGCCGCGGCCACAAGCTCGTCGACCTGGCCCGCGAGTGGGGACAGAAGATCGCCGACGTCGTCACCGACCGCTACGCCTTCGGCGACGACGTCCCGATCGACTACGTCGACTTCGTCTTCGACATGATCAACGCGACGCCGTTCTCCGTGGTGGCCGACTTCTACCCGGCCTTCGCCTCGTTGGCGAAGTTCGAGGTCCTCAGCCCTCTCGCCCAGGCGCCGACCGCGATCATCTGCGGCACCGAGGACCGCATCACCCCCATCAGCCACAGTCGCAAGCTCCACGCCCGCATCGCCGGCTCCAGCCTCCTGGAGTGCCAGGGCGCCGGCCACATGGTCATCCTCGAGCGTCACGACGAGGTCAACCGCGAGCTCGACGACCTCCTCGACCTGGCCCACCAGCGAGTGGCCCAGCAGCGAGCACCGCAACGCTCGCAGCGGAAGACGGGCGCGTGAGCCTCGAGGTCCGGCGAGTCGGCGCGGAGGCCGCTGCCGAGGTGCTGCAGGTCGTCCGGGCGGCCTTCGGCGCCCGGCCGGTCCTGGACCCGCCTGCCGACGCGTTGTCCGAGGACCTCGCCAGCGTGAGCGGCGCCCTGGCCGGGCACGGCGGGATCCTCGCCACCCTCGACGGCGAACCGGTCGGCTGCCTGCTCCTCGCGCCCCGGCCCGACGGCATGGTGCTGCGGCGCTTCGGGGTGGTCCCGGACGCCCAGGGGCACGGCGTGGCGCGAGCCCTCGTGGAGCTCGCGGTCGAGTGTGCGCTCGGCCACGAGTCCCTGGTGGTGCGTGCCCGGCAGGAGCTGCCGGAGACCATCCGGTTCTGGGAGCGACAGGGGTTCGTCGAGGTCGAGCGATGGGACTGCCACGTCCGGCTGCGCCGGCCGCTCGAGACGTCGTACGACGCCGCTGACGCCGACGCCATGCGTGACCTGGGCCGCCGCGTGGGGCGCACGCTCGCGGCAGGCGACCTGGTGGTCCTGACGGGCGAGCTCGGCGCAGGCAAGACGACGTTCACGCAGGGCCTGGGGGAGGGCCTCGGCGTGCGGGGGGCGGTCACCTCGCCGACCTTCGTGATCGCGCGCGTGCACCCCTCGCTGGTGGGCGGCCCGGAGCTGGTCCACGTCGACGCCTACCGCCTGGGCGGCGTGGCCGAGCTCGACGACCTCGACCTCGACACCTCGGTGGAGTCGGCGGTCACCGTCGTGGAGTGGGGCGCAGGCCTGGCCGAGGGCCTGTCCGACTCGAGGCTGGAGATCACGATCGAGCGGGCGCTCGGCGCCGCGGGCACGGACGACGACCCTCGACGCGTGGTGCTCCGGCGCCACGTCGGATAGGTACCCTCGCAACCGTGCTGCTGGCCTTCGACACCGCGACCGCGCTGGTCACCGTCGCGCTCCACGACGGCGACCGGGTGGTCGCCGAGCGCTCCTCGGACCGGCCGATGAAGCACGGCGAGCAGCTGGCCCCACTGATCGAGGAGGTCATGAGCGCTGCGGGCGTCGTGCGCCAGGACCTCACCGCCCTCGCGGTGGGGGTGGGACCGGGGCCGTTCACCGGGCTGCGCGTCGGTCTGGTGACTGCGCGCACCCTCGGTTTCGTGCTGGCCGTTCCGGTCTACGGCGTGTGCACGCTCGACGTGCTCGCCGTCGAGGCGGTGGAGACGGGCGCGGTGGACGAACCCTTCATGGTGGCGACCGACGCGCGCCGCAAGGAGGTCTACGTCGCTTCCTACGACGCCGCCGGGACCCGGATCGCCGGGCCGGCGGTGAGCAGGCCGGCCGAGGTCGCCACCTCCGTTCCTGTGACGGGCGCGGGTCCGGCGCTTTACCCTGAGGCGTTCCCTCAGGGGGTGGGCCCCGAGAAGCCCAGCGCCGGGTGGCTGGCGCACACCGTCACCCACGAGCGTGCTGAGCTGCTCGACCCCGAGCCCCTCTACCTGCGGCGCCCGGACGCGGTCGCCGGCGCTCCCAGAAAGCCAGTTTCGTGATCCGTCCCGCCACTGAGTCAGACCTCCCGGCCCTGCTCGAGCTCGAGCAGGCGCTCTTCGGTGTCGACGCGTGGAGCGCCGAGCAGCTGCGTCAGGAGCTCGACGGTCCGAGCCGCCGATTCCTGGTGACCGACGAGCTGAGCGGCTACGTGGTGACCATGTCGGTGGGCGACGTCGTCGACCTCCTGCGCCTCGCCGTGCACCCTCAGACCAGGCGCGAGGGCATCGCCAGCCGGTTGCTCGAGGCCGCGCTCGAGGACACCCACGAGGCGTCCCGCATGCTGCTGGAGGTCAGTGTGACCAACACCGACGCGGTGGCGTTCTACGTGGCGCGACAGTTCACCGTGATCGACGTACGCCCGCACTACTACCGCGACGGGTCCGAGGCGCTGGTGATGTGCCGGTGGCTCCCTGCAGCCAACCGCCCGGAGCCGGCGCCCTTCCCGCGCGTGAGAGGTCGGCATGCCTGACGAGCCCCTCGTGCTCGGGATCGAGACCTCCTGCGACGAGACAGGCGTCGGCATCGTCCGCGGCCACACCCTGCTCGCCGACGCCGTGGCGAGCAGCGTCGAGGAGCACGCGAGGTTCGGGGGCGTGGTCCCGGAGGTGGCCAGCCGAGCCCACCTGGACGCGATGGTGCCCACGATCGAACGAGCCTGCGAGACGGCAGGGATCGCGCTGAACGACGTCGACGCCATCGCGGTCACCAGCGGCCCGGGGCTGGCCGGAGCCCTTCTCGTCGGGGTGGCCAGCGCGAAGGCGCTCGCACTCGGGCTGGGGAAACCGCTCTACGGCGTCAACCACCTCGCTGCCCACGTCGCCGTCGACCAGCTCGAGCACGGGGCCCTCCCGGAGCCCTGCCTGGCGATGCTGGTGTCCGGCGGGCACTCCAGCCTCCTGGAGGTCGCCGACGTCACGCAGGGTGTCGAGCCGATGGGCTCCACGCTCGACGACGCGGCGGGCGAGGCGTTCGACAAGGTGGCACGCCTGCTGGGCCTGCCCTTCCCCGGCGGCCCGCACATCGACCGCGCCGCGCGGAGCGGCAACAGCTTCGCGATCGACTTCCCCCGGGGGCTCACCAGCAAGCGAGACCTCGAGCGCCACCGCTTCGACTTCTCCTTCTCCGGCCTCAAGACAGCTGTCGCGCGCTGGGTCGAGGCCCAGCAGCGCGACGGTGTGGCGATCGACGTCGCCGACGTGGCGGCGTCGTTCCAGGAGGCGGTGTGCGACGTGCTGACCCGCAAGGCCGTGGACGCCGCGCGTCACCGGGGCATCGAGGACATCCTCATCGGCGGAGGGGTCGCGGCCAACAGCCGGCTGCGGGTCCTGGCCGAGGAACGCGCCTCGGCCCACGGGATCCGGGTGCGGGTGCCGCGACCGGGCCTGTGCACCGACAACGGCGCGATGGTGGCCGCGCTCGGCTCCGAGCTCGTCGCCCGAGGTCGGGCGCCGTCCGCACTCGACCTGCCGGCCGACTCCTCGCAGCCGCTCACCACCGTGGTGGCCTGAGCGGCTGCGAGCCGCTCAGGTCAGTCCAGGACCCCCGGAGCGACGTCCTCGTCGCCCAGCCAGTCCTGGTCGTAGACCAGCGAGTCACGCTCGGCGGGCGAGCGGCGCTCGCCCTTGCGCCCACCTTGGGTGGAGGCCATGCCGACCCCGCGGGCGCCCGTGCCCCCACGTCCGCCGGCACCGCCGGCGGCGCCAGCGCCGCGGCCGGTCGCTCCGGTGGCGGCAGCCGAGCGGGCGCCGGCTCCCGCCGCGCCGGCCCGCGACGTGGGACTCCCCGCGGAGCCGGCAGCGCCGCGGCTGATCGCGCTCGGCCCGCCGGTGCGACCGGTGGCGCCGATGCCCTTGACGCCTGCACTCCGCGCACCTGCCGAGCGGCTGGGCGAGCCGGCAGCGGACGCGCCGCCGCGAGCACCACCCGCTCCCAGAGCGCCTGCACCGGCAGCCAGTCCTGCTGCTCCGGCGCCGGTGCCGGCGCCGCTGCCGGTGGCACCGCTCACCCCGGACACCGGGCTCGAGGACACCGAGGAGCTCGGCTGGTAGTCGATCCCACCCTGGGGGGTGCCCGAGACCGACGTGATCGGCGTGTGGGGTGGCAGCGGCTCCGTCGGGTTGGTCGGAGGCAGGGGGTTCACGGGCGGCTCGACCGGCGGCAGCGGGGGCAGCGGCGGCGGAGGCGGCGGCGGGGGGCAGACGACCACCGGGGGCTCCACGACCGGGGGCGGTGGAGGCGGGAAGCAGATCGGGGGCTGCGGATTCTCGGGAGGCCTGGGCGGGATGGGCGTGAGCACGTGGCCACCGCCGCCACCGCCTCCACCGCCGCCGCCACCCGTCGGCGGAGCGGTGCTCGGGAAGCCCGGACCGGACGGCTGCCCGGGCGGCGGGGTGGGCGGCTCGGTCGGGTCCTCCTGGCCGTGGATCGCCTTCATCGGCGGAATCGCCTCGAGGAACTTCTCGTCGAGCTTGGTGACCTGGTTGGCGGCGGCGGTCTCCTGGTCGGCGTACGCGGTGTCCCAGTCGCTCCGCAGGTTGTTGCGCTCCCTGCGATCGTTGCCCTGCTGCGTGAGCTCGGCGTCGGTGAACGGGACGCCGGTCGCGGCGGGCGGGGTGTAGGGCTCCGGCTTCTCCTGGAGCTCCGGCATGTTGGTGAGCTTGGTGCGCGCGATCGACAGCCGTCCGGCCACCTGGACGAGCTCGGCTCCGGCAGCCTCCAGCTTCGCCGCCTTGTCATGGATCGAAGTAGCCGTGCTGGTCATGCTGGCCCGCAGCGCCGGGCCGGTCAGCGTCTCGCTGCCGATGCTCAGCTCGGCATCCTTGGCGGCGGCCTCCAGGGCGTCGGCGAGGAGCTTCAGCGCGCGGGCCTTGTCCTTCCAGTCCTGGCCGGCCAGGAGCATGTCGTCCTCGTTGGCACCCGTCAGGTAGGACTCGAGCTTGGCGCGATTGGGGCCCTTCACCACTGCCATGTCTCAGTCCTCGCTCGCGGGCGGCAGCGTGCACTGCCCGCCGTCGAAGGTCGGGGCCGCGATGCACTCGGTGGCGGCCTCGTAGTTGGTGAACATGATGCGGGTGTCCTCGGTGACGCCGGTGACGTCACTGGCGAACTGGCCCACCGAGGTCGACATCTCGCGGATGCCGGCCGCCATCTTGCCCAGCTCCTCGCGCACGGCCTGGTCGGCCATGCCGGCGTTGGTCGCCAACCGGTAGCCGCCGGTGTGGGAGCCTCCGAACCATGCCTCGCTCACGTTGAGCACCGACTGCGGCTTGATGCTGTCGGCTGTGGAGTCGAGCGTCGACATCAGGATGTCGATGGTGTCCGTGTCGAGGTTGAGGCCCTTCATCGTGTCGCCGAGCAGGGCTCTGTCTTCGGGGAGGAGCATGTGTCCCGCCTTCCCCGGTGCGCTCACCTCTAAACATGGAATTTGTTGCGGCTAGGGTCGAGACATGTCTCGGTCGGTCCCACGCTCATCCCTGGCTACGCTCCTCCTCGTCCCCGCGCTCGCGCTGGGCGCGTGCGGCGACTCGGGAGCCGGCGAGCCCTCCGAGGGTTCCAGCGCAGCGACCAGCACCGCCAGCACCTCGCCCTCCGAGGCGCCTCCCACGGTCGAGCCGGCTGACGGCCCGTGGATGAAGGTCCCGGGGGCGAGGATCCGCACGCCGAAGAACTGGGTGATGGTCACCGACTACCTGGGCCTGGTGATGACCCGCCGGGACAAGGACCTGCGGGCCTCCGTCGCCCTCTCGCCGGCGTTCGTGGACGGGACACCGACCCTCGACCAGCTTGCGCGCCAGATGAAGAAGCGCGCGATCTACGTGCCCAAGGGGAGCAAGCGGCTGGAGGACGTGGTCGTCGGCGGCACGCTCTACGGCTTCCACTTCCGCAACACGTCCAATCGCCAGGAGATCACCGATGCCTACGGCGTCGTCAACCACGGTGGCGAGTGGACCATCACCTTCGACTTCCCGCGCATGGTGATCAACGACAAGGAGCCGATGGACGCGCAGGAGCGCCAGGAGCTCATCGACTCGGTCCTGGCCACCTTCGAGAACATCTACCCCGACTGAGCGTCGGACTGAGGAGTCCCCCATGCAGCAGGTCAAGGCGGTCGTCGCCCTCGCGAAGGGTGAGCCGGTCACCCTCACGACCATCAACGTCCCCGACCCGGGGCCGGGCGAGGCGCTGGTGAAGGTCCAGTCGTGCGGGGTCTGCCACACCGACCTCCACTACCGCCAGGGCGGCATCAACGACGAGTTCCCGTTCCTGCTCGGCCACGAGGCCGCAGGGATCGTCGAGCAGGTCGGTCCCGATGTCACCGACCTCGCGCCGGGCGACTTCGTCGTCCTGAACTGGCGGGCGGTGTGCGGCAGCTGTCGGGCCTGCCACCGCGGCGAGCCGTGGTACTGCTTCGCCACTCACAACGCGACGCAGAAGATGACGCTGGCCGAGGGCGACCGGGCCGGCACGGAGCTGACGCCGGCCCTCGGGATCGGCGCCTTCGCCGAGAAGACCCTCGTCGCCGCGGGGCAGTGCACCAAGGTCGACCCCTCGGCCCGGGCGGCTGCGGTCGGCCTGCTCGGTTGTGGCGTGATGGCCGGGCTCGGCGCCGCGCTCAACACCGGTGCCGTACGTCGTGGCAGCACCGTCGCGGTGATCGGCTGCGGTGGCGTGGGTGCTGCCGCCATCGCGGGAGCGGTGCTCGCGGGCGCGTCGACGGTGGTCGCCGTCGACGTCGACGACGCCAAGCTCGAGGGAGCCCGTGCAATGGGAGCCACCCACCTCGTCAACTCCCGCGACACCGACCCGGTCGAGGAGATCAGGCGGCTCTGTCCACCCGCCGACGCCACCGGACACGAGGGCGGGGCCGACGTGGTCATCGACGCGGTGGGCCGCCCCGAGACGTGGAAGCAGGCGTTCTACGCCCGCGACCTGGCCGGGACGCTCGTGCTGGTCGGCGTGCCGACGCCGGACATGAAGGTGCCCGACATCCCGCTGATCGACGTCTTCGGACGCGGGGGAGCGCTCAAGTCGAGCTGGTACGGCGACTGCCTCCCCTCGCGCGACTTCCCCATGCTCGTCGACCTCTACCAGCAGGGGCGACTCGACCTCGACGCGTTCGTGAGCGAGGAGATCGCCCTGGGGGACGTCGAGGCGGCCTTCGAGAAGATGGAGACTCCCGGTCAGGGCGTGCTGCGCTCGGTGGTGACGCTGTGAGCGCGCGGGTCGACCACGCCGTCGTGTCGGGCACGTTCTCCCTCGACGGGGAGACCTTCGACGTCGACAACAACGTCTGGGTCGTCGGGGACGACGAGCAGTGCGTCGTGATCGATGCACCCCACGACGTCGACGCCATCATGGCGGTCGTGGCCGGGCGGGCGGTGAAGGCCATCGTGTGCACCCACGCCCACGACGATCATGTCCGTGTCGCCCCGGCCCTGCGCGAGCGCACCGGCGCCCCGATCCTGCTGCACCCTGCCGACCGGCCGCTGTGGGAGCTCACCCACGGGGGCGACGAGGAGGGTGCGGAGCTGTGGGACGTCGACCTGTCCGACGGGCAGTCGATCACCGTCGGCGGTGCCGCGATGACGGTGCTGCACACCCCCGGCCACGCACCCGGGGCCGTCTGCCTCTACGTCCACGACCTGGGCTGCGTCTTCACCGGCGACACGCTGTTCGAGGGAGGGCCGGGTGCGACCGGCCGGTCGTTCAGCGACGCCGACCTGATCGTCGACTCGATCCGGTCGCGACTGCTGGCGCTCCCCGACGAGACGGTGGTGCACACCGGGCACGGCCCCGACACCACGATCGGCGCCGAGCGGGACAACCTCGGCTGAGGCGTGCGCCCGACCGCCGCGCTCGTGCTGACGCTGGGGCTCCTGCTCTCGGCGTGCGAGGGCGACGCCACCGAGCGCCCCGACGAGTCGGCGCCCGGTGCGGCGACGGCCACGGAGACCCCGCCGACGCCAGCCGAGGGCCTGGGGCTGCGTGAGGGGTGGGGCCCGGATCTCGCCGGGCTCGACCGGGCGGCGCGGATCGTCGGACGGATGCGGCTTCCTGACCTCGCCGGCCAGGTGATCGTCGCGCAGTGGCGCGGCACCCGCGCCCCGGTACGGCTCGTGCGCGACCTCCACCTGGGTGGGGTGATCGCGTTCGCCGACAACGTCGCGTCCGCGGACCAGGTGCGGGCCGTCAACACCGCGCTCACCCAGCGCGCCCGCCGCCCTTGGCCGCTGTTCCTCGGCGTCGACCAGGAGGGCGGGGTGGTCGAGCGGCTGCGCGGCGCGGCCACCCGCTTCCCGGCGTTCATGAGCGCCGGCGCCGCGCGGAACGCGGTGCTTACCCGGTCGTCGTACGCCGCCCTCGCCGCCGAGCTGGGCGGGCTCGGCTTCACGGTCGACTTCGCCCCGGACGCCGACGTGACCAGCGGGCCGGGTGACCCGACGATCGGCTCCCGCGCGGCGTCCTCGGACCCGCTGGTGGTCGCCGAGCACGTGACGGCGGCCGCCATGGGCTTCGCCGCACGCGGCGTGGTGCCGGTCGTGAAGCACTTCCCCGGGCACGGGTCCGTCCCCGACGACAGCCACCTGACGCTGCCGGTCCAGCACCGCTCGCGTGCCGAGCTCGAGAAGGTCGAGCTGGTGCCGTTCGCGGCCGCAGTCGGCGCGGGGCTGCCGGCCGTGATGGTGGGGCACCTCGACGTCCGCGCAGTCGACCCGCGTCGGCCCTCGTCACTGTCGCGCAAGGTCGTCACCGGGCTCCTCCGCCGGGACCTGGGCTTCGAGGGGCTCGTGGTGACCGACTCCCTGTCGATGGCCGGCGTTACGCGGGGACGCACCACGGCCGGCATCGCCGTCGGCGCGATGAGGGCCGGGGCCGACGTGCTGCTGATGCCCGCCTCCCCGCGGGTCGCCCGCGACGCCCTCGTGCGCGCCGTGCGCCGGGGCGAGCTGCCGCGTCGGCGCCTCGAGCAGGCGGCCGCGAGACAGATCGCCCTGCTGTCCCACGTCGCCGGTGGCCGTGGCAGGTCGAAGGGGTCGGCCCCCGGGTCGGCGAAGGGGGCCTCGCGCGCACTCTCGGCAGCGGCGGTCACCGTCGTCGCCGGGCCATGCCAGGGACCGCTGGTGGACAGCGTCGTGCACCCGTACGGCGACCCAGCGGCCGTCGCGGCGTTCTCCACTGCGGCCGTCGCTGCGGGGATCACGGTGCTGCAGCGCCGTACCCCTCCCGCCCGGCTGACTCGGGTCGCGCCCGAGCCGGAGCGGAAGGCCAAGGAGAGGCGCCGGCACTTCCGCAAGCGGCTGCGGCGCTGGGAGCGCCGCGAGGACCGCCGTGAGCGTCGGCTGGACCGTTGGGAAGCGCGCGAGGAGGCCAGGCTCGCGGCAGGCACGGCCATCGGCTTCACCGGCTACCGCGACGCCCCGGTGGACGGGGCGGTCGCGGTGGCCACCGACTCGCCCTGGGTCCTCGGAGCGGTCACCGCACCAGTGCGGATCGCGACCTACGGCGACACCCCCGGCGCGATGTCCGTGCTCGTGGAGGTGCTGCTGGGCCGGGCGTCGGCTCCGGGGAAGCTGCCCGTGCGGGTGGCTGGAGTCGAGCGGACGGGCTGCTAGAACGGCTGGACGAGCAGGGCCGTGCCGGATCCGTCGACCCGGGTGAGCACGAGCGTCGCCTCGTTGTCGCCGTGCAGCGCCAGGCGCTTGCGGAGCTCGTCGGGGACGACGTCGACGCCCCGCTTCTTGATCGTGAGCCGGCCGATGGCGCGCTCGCGGAGGGCGGCCTTGAGCTGCTTCTCGCGGTAGGGCAGCTGCTCCAGCACGCGGTAGGACCTGGCGAAGGGCGTGTGGAACGAGGCGTCGGAGGTGATGTAGGCGATGTGCGGGTCGACCAGCCCGCCCTCGACGCCTGCGGCGACCGCAGTGACGAGACCGGCGCGGATCACGGCGCCGTCGGGCTCGTAGAGGAAGGCGCCGAGGTCGCGCACCGGGCGGTCCCGGCCGACGAACGGGTCGTCCTCGTCGGTGATGCTGGCCAGGCCCGTGCCGCCCAGGACGGTGGCACGCCGACTGACGGTCGCCAGCGAGGACGACCACAGCGCGGCCTCCTTGACCTCACCCCCCTCGCTCACCCACTCCGCCTCGACTCCTTCGGGCACGAGGTCGTGGGGGATGCCGGGGGCGACCTTGACGACCGCACGTCGGGCGAGCAGCTCCTCGACCCAGGGCCACGGGGGCGTCCAGCCGTCGGCGTCGAAGACGCGTCCACGGCCGCTGCGGCGCGCCGGGTCGGCGAACGCGGCGTCGAAGCCGGAGGTGTCCACGGCCGTGGCGTCGGTCGCCATGACCGCACCCGGCAGCCCGAGCGCGGCGAGGTTGGCCCTCGCGATCTCCGCCCGCACGGGGTCGAGGTCGACCCCTGCGGCAACGAGCCCGGCGCGGGCGAAGGCGATGAGATCGCCCCCGATCCCGCACCCGAGGTCGATGACGCTCCCACCGGGGATCGCGGTCGCCAGGCGGGCTGCACGGTGTGCCGCGACGCGGGTGCGCGTGGCCTGCTCGAGGGCGTCCGGGGTGAAGTACATCCGGGTCGCGTCGGCCCCGAACTTCGCGACCGCCTTCGCCCGCAGCTGGACCTGCGTGAGTGCTGCAGCCGCGCGGTCGGCGTTCGGCTCCGTACGACGCACCGCCGCCGCAGACCGCACTGGGTCACCCTCGTGGTCGGCCCAGGCGTGCGTGGCGTGCACGAGCAGCTGCTGCCCCTCGTCGGTCAGCAACCAGGCGAAGGTCTCGGCGTCCACGCAGGTGATCCTGACAGAGACGCCTTTCGGGTGCGGGGCGGGATCGCAGCAGTGGGAATGCGTCTGTGTTCCGAAGCCTCCTCTGTGCCGTGGCCGCCGGGGGCTGCCTCGGCGGTCGCACCCGACGATGAGCGCCCTCACCGCGTCGAGTTGACTGCCCTGGTGGAGATGAACTCGGAGCAGACCACCAAGGGCGAGCTCTTGGAGCGGCTCGACGCCACGCGCGCGCATGTCGCAGAGCAGGTGTTGAACATGCCTGCGGCAGCTCGCCGCCGTTCACATGTCCCCTCTGGCTGGACGCCACGAGGTCTCGTCAGGCATCTGACCCTCGATGTTGAGCGGGTCTGGTTCCGCGCAGTCATGGCGGGCGAGCCTGTGGAGATCCCTCAGGGATACGACGGCTGGACGGCGCCCGAGACGCAGAGCGACGAGGAACTACTCGAGCGTTATGCAGCCGAGTGCCGGCTGGCTTCGGCAGCCATCAGCGACTTGCCGCTGGACGCAAAGCCCGCCTGGTGGTTCGAGGACGGCGGCAACCCTCCTCACTCCTCGTTACGAGCGGTCCTGCTGCACGTGATCGTCGAGACCGCGACCCATGTCGGCCACCTGGACATCTGCCGCGAGCTGGCCGATGGCGGACAGCGATTGGTTCTCGACGAACCCACCTGACGCGCAAGCACCTGCGGTGATGCGCTGGCCGGCGTGGAGGCCGCGGTGACCCCACAGTGCACCCAGACGAGCTCGAGTCGCTGGCGAGGCCCTGAGCTCTTCCAGTCAATCGGGACCACCCATGAGGGAGAGATCATCCCGCGCCGGCCGGCCCTCGACGTGCTTGTGCCCCCGCCGAGTGGTGCTGCGGCGGGGTGCGGGGCGCGGTCAATGTCGTAGGTCGTCGTTGCTTGAGGAAGGACGACGACGTTCGGTGGTTGAGGAAGGACGGAGTCCTGTCTCGAAACCAGATGAAGCCAGTGGCGAGGTGCCGTCATGGTCGCGGAGGTAGCGGTGGCCGTGGGGGCTGGTCCACTCGAAGACCCCGGGCTCGACCATGGTGTAGCGCCATCCGGTGTGGGTCTTGAGTCGGTGGTGGAAGGTGCACAGGGCGGCGAGGTTCGCGGTTGAGGTGGGGCCGGGTTGGGGTCTGCCTTCTGCTTGTGCGTCGTGGTCGTAGGGCTCGATGTGGTCGACCTGGCAGCGCCGGGCTGGTCGTGTGCAGTGTGGGAACACGCAGGTCCGATCTCGCAGGATCACGTGGTCGCGCATTCGGTCGGGGATCGCGTAGCCGTTGGCTCGCGACGGCTGGTTGAGGTCTATGACGGGTTTGAGGACCACACGGGTGTGGGAGTCGCCGCACCAGGACCTGACCTGGTCGAGCAGGAGCAGGCGTTGGCCTTCCTCCATCCGACCGAGGTGGTCGAAGGAAATGCCGCCGTCGCCGACCGCGGCTGCGGTGAGGTGGATGTGCAGGACGAGCTGGCGGGCCGCGGGGGTTTCGAGACGGCGCTGGCGCGCCTCCTCAACCACCGAACTCTGCTCAACCACCGAAGGTGGCTGGCCGTCCTCGACCACCGAGGACTCGTGACCGAGGAGACCGGCGAGGTCCATCGAGGTCTGGGTGCGGGCGAGGTGCCCGAGCGCGGTGGCGCGGCGGGCGTCCAAGGACTCGGTGGAGCCGAGTGTCTTCAAGGTGGCGGCGTGATGAGACAGCGTGTGGTCGAGGTCGAGGGCATCGATCAGGTCGAGGGAGGCGTTGACGGCGATGGTGCCGCACCGGGAGACGATGTCCTTCTCGATGGTGAGGTGCCGGGTCTCACCCGGGGACCTCTCGTCGTCGGGGTCGGTGGTGTCGAGCTGGAACCGGGTGATGGCCTCGGTGACCAGCCGGTCGAGCTGGGCGGCGCCGACCTTGCCGGCCACCGCCGCGACCTGGGCGTCGATCCAGCCGGCGGCTTCCATCGACAGGGCGGGGGAGGCGTGGGCGGTGGCCTCGGCCACCAGCCGTGCCCGCCACGCCGGAACCTGACCGGACTGGACGGCTGCCCAGAGCCTGGGGAGGCGGTGCCTGAGTTCGAGGGCGTTGCCGATCAGCCGCTTCGCCGCGGTGGTGGAGACACCCAGGACTGCACCGAGCTCGGCGCAGCAGAACTCCGCCACCAGCGGCGTGCCCGGGTCCGGCGAGGGGTTCCTCGTGCTCACACCCCGGGATCGAGAACCCGGCGGCGTGGTGGATGGACTCGGGCGGGTGCAGGTCGGCCCACTCCGCAGCCAGCGACAACTGGCGGGCAGCCGCGGCCTGCTCGACGACCCGCTCGGCCTTCACCTCCGCCAGCACCGCAGCCGCAGAACCCGGCTGCGTGGTGGTGGCGGTGGTGGCTGGCATGCCTCAATCCAACAGGAGGCCACTGACAGTCGGAGGTCGAGGAAAGCGCCATTCCACAAGGGTTTCGAGACAGGACTTCGTCCTTCCTCAACCAGCGACGGGGCGTCCTTCCTCAACCAGGGAGCGCTGGTGCTGGTCTCAGCCCGGCGACGAAGACGCGCTCGCCCTCCTGTCTGCGCACCTCGACGAGCATCTCGACCGCGACCTCGGAACCGTCGCGTCGCAGGAACGGTACGACGACGGTGCGGCCGAGCAGGGGGCTGCGTCCGTTGCTGAGGTGGAGCGTGAGCCCCGCCAGGTGAGCCTGGTGGTAGCGCGCCGGGATGATCGCCACCAGTCGGCGGCCCACCAGCTCGGCCGACGTGTCGTACCGGAGCAGCTCGCAGGCACCTGGGCTGGCGACGACGATCCGGCCGTTGACGTCGGCGGCGAGGACGGCCTGGCCCGGCGTGGCGATCACGTCGTCCTCCCAGGGAATCGGCGAGACCGCGTCGGTCGTCGCCACGTCGGGATCGCTCCACCAGGCGGAAGGCGGTCCTCCGTGGGCCTGCCTCGACACCTCCTGGCACAGCCAGCGGCGCAGCTCGCGGACCTCCGGCTGGATCGGGGGAGTCAGGAACGTCCCGGACTCCGCGAGACCGAGGGCTGTCTCCATGGTCTCGTCCAGCACCCGGAAGTGGGGGACGGAGGCGCGCGGAACGTGCAGCACGACGCGCCGGGAGGAGAGCTCGGGATCCACCGCCTGCGCCATGACGGTCGCCGGGTCCTCGCCGAGGTGGGGCACGAGGATGTGCTGGTTCAGCAGGGAGATGGCGTCGCTCGCGGCCGCATGGGCGGCCAGTACCTCCATCGGGTCGTCGTCGTCGAGGCTGACCAGCAGGTATTCGCGGAGCATCGCTTCGGCGTGCTCCTGCCAGGCGGCGTGGAGGAGCAAGGGAGTGTCGAGCAGCACGACGTCAACCGCGTCGTCGTACGGGCCCCGGGCGGCCCCGCCCTGGCCTTCGCCTGCCGCGACGGGCATTGGGACGTTCTCGTCCAGCTCGTCGTTCCCGTCCAGCTCGAACCAGACCGTCTTGCCGTCGGGCAGCGGGAGGGTTCCCCAGCTGTCGCCGAGCTGCTGCAGCAGCTTCAGCCCACGGCCGGTCCCGGCCATCCCCGCGTAGCGGCGCGGGGATGGCGCCTGCGTGCTGCCGTCGGACACCTCGACGCGGAGGCCCGCCTCTCCCACGAAGGCGTGGAAGTCGATGGGCGTCCCTGCGTGCACGAGCGCGTTCGTGACGACCTCGCTGACCAGCAGCTGCGCGGTGTCGACGAGCTCGTCGCGGTGGGCCGATGCCAAGACCTCGCGCACCATCCGGCGCGCCGCGGCGACACTCGAGGGGTGGGCGAGCAGCGTCTGGCCCTGGGCGTCATCCGCCCCACGGGAGGAACCGGGGTGTCTGTGCGGTGTCACGGCACGCTCGCCACCAGGCCCGAGATGCACGGCCAGCGCCTTGTGCCCATGCCCCTACCAACGATCGGGGTCGCGGGAGGTTACCCCCGGCGACGAGTCCGCGAGCGGGGCGAGAGCACGTCGGGGCACCGGAGCCGGCCTACTTCTCCCAAGGAGTGGCGACGGGGAAGTACCGCTCCAGGAAGTCGTGGAGCAGGGCGTCGGCGCGCTCCTCGTCGAAGGCGGACAGCAGGTTGTCGGCGACACAGAAGAAGTCGCGGTCGCGACGCATCATGCTCTGCAGCTGGCTGGGGAGCTGCTGGTGGCCGAGGTCGACGTAGCCGCCGTGGGCGGAGCCGCGGAAGGCGGCACCGGTGACGAGGCCGTAGTTCTGGGCGAAGGACGACAGCAGCGAGACGTCCGTCTCTGAGCGGAAGGGGGAGCGGGTCGTCGCGTCGACTGCCGGGGCGAAGCGTTCGGCGATCTCGGACAACACGGACACCCGCTGCGGGTGCGGGCTGTGCATCATCGTCTGGGTGATCGCGACGCCGAGCTCCTCGAGCAGCAGCCGGCGGTTGTTCTGTGCGGCGGTGAGGTAGGGCCGGTCGTCGGTGCCCGGCAGCCCCACGGCGCGGTGGTCGGCGACGAAGGCCGCGGGGGCACCGCTGGGGGAGAAGAAGTGCTCCGGCCTGCGCGGCCGGCCCAGGAACACGTCGTCGTTGACGTAGATGAACTGCTCGGCCAGGTCGGGCACCGCGTGGAGGCGGGTCTCGATCGCGTGCGAGCTGAAGGTCGGGAGCGCGTCAGCGGGGAGGATGTCACGGTGGTCGACGAGCCGGATCCTCTCGTGGTCGGTGTCCAGCCACGTCGGCACCTGCCCGGCCGTCACGAGGTGGATGCGGCGCACCCACGGCGCGAACAGGTGGAGCGAACGCATCGAGTAGCGCAGCTCGTCGCGGCTGCGGTAGCGCTGGGCGCCCCCCGCCCGCTCGGACGGCTGCTGCCCGAGCCCGACCAGCCGCGCGTCGCGGGCGTCCTGCCACGCAGGGTCGTCGCCGTCGACCCACGTGTAGACGACGTCCACCTCGAACCGGCAGTCGTCGGGCGTGGGATGGGTCATCAGGGTGAGCGTGGGCACCGCGACGCCACAGACGTCGTACGACGTCCGCTCGGCCGAGTCGAGCAGTGCGGCCGGCACCCGGTCGCCGTAGCGGTTGAGGTGGGGCGCGAGCAGGTCGCCGGCGGGCGACTCCTCCCAGAACTCCACGGCGACGCCGGTGTCCTGGGAGAGGAGGCCGTCATGGCCGCCGCGTCCGGGCCACGGCTCCACGAAGACCGTGGCGGTGCGGGTGCGGGCCAGGTCGGCGCCGAGGGCCTCGAAGGTGCCGCGGCGCTCGTGCCAGCCGCGCTCCTCGGGGTCACGCAGGGAGAGCCAGGTGGGCGCCCGACCCGAGGCCAGTGCCGCGAGGAAGCCGGCGCGGCGAGGGGCTGGCACGACGACCACCGGGTGCGGGTCGAGCCCCCGGGGCGGGATGACAAACCACCGCTCGCCGGTCGTGGCCGCGGCCGCCGCGACCACGCGCAGCGCCTCGGTGCGGGCCTCGGCGGGGGTGGTGCCGACCGCGAAGTCGCCCTCGGGCAGGTCACCCAGTGGGCCCGGGCGCAGCCCGTGGAGGACGCGGCGCGGAGCCAGCGGGTCGGCCCGCCGGGCGACGGCGGTGCGGAAGACGTCGACCCAGCGCCGGGCGATGGCCACGGGGTCCCACTCGGTGGACCGCTCGAGGGCCGCCCGGCCGAGTCGTGACCGCAGGTCGTCGTCACCCGCGAGGCGCAGCATGGCGGCGGCGAGGGCGGCCTTCGAGCCGGGCGTGACGAGCAGCCCGTCGACGTCGTGGGTGATGATCTCGCGCGGCCCCGACGGGCAGTCGTAGCTGATGGGCGGGACGCCGGCGGCCATCGCCTCCTGGAGGATCAGGGGGTAGCCCTCGCCCCGGGAGGCCAGCACCGCGATGCTGGTGGCGGCCCACTCGCTGGTCATGTCCTCGGTGCTGCCCGGCAGCGCGACGCGGTCCTCGAGACCGAGCTTGCGGACCTGCGCCGCGAGGTTGTCGGCGCGGGGACCGTCGCCCCAGATGCGCAGCGTCCAGCCGGGAAGCTCCTCGCAGACCCGGGCGAAGGCGTCGACGACGTGCTCGAACTGCTTCTCCGGAGCGAGCCGTCCTGCGGTGACGAAGGTCTTCTGGTCGAGCGTGGAGCGGGGCTGCTCGTCGGACGCGAGCGGGTTGGGCACGACGACCAGCTCGGGGGCCGCCCCGCCGAGCCTGCCGGCCAGCCAACGCGACATCGACTCGGTCAGCGAGGCGACCACGTCGGCGCGCGGCGCGAACTCGAGCAGCGCTCCCATGTCGTTGACCCTCCGCGAGGACGCCCGGTGCTCCTGGTGCACCAGCGCGACGTCGTCGGGGGCGAGCTGGGCGACGACGGCCAGCAGCTCGGGGGTGGTGGTGACGACGACGTCGGCGTCGAGCCGGCGGAGGTGGGCGCGCAGGGTGGCGTCGGTCAGGCCGCTGAAGGTCGCGTCCCAGCTGCGGGGGACCAGCAGCGACTCCCGCTCTCCCAGCTCGGCGGGATGGTCGCCGGAGAGGGCGACGGGTCGCTCGCCGCGCACGTCGACGAGGTAGGTGAGCCCCACGCCGTCGGCGAGGGCGTAGTGCGGGTGGTCGGCACTGCGGGTGACGCTCAGGACCGAGACATCGTGTCCCTCGCCCAGTGCGGCAAGGGCGTTGGCCTGCGCGATGCCGGACCGGGCGGTCCCGCCCATCCCGTCGGCGTTGAAGAGGACGTAGACCACACGGAGGCCGTTGCGCCGGCGCAGCACCGACCGGACCCCTCGCTTGACCGCCACACCGTCGATCCTAGAGGGAGCCACCCGGCCGATAAGGTGACCGCCATGCCCACCCCCCTCGTCCTCGTCTCCGGGTCGGGCCGCAGCGGCACCAGCTCGCTCGCCGGCACCCTGAAGCGGCTGGGCCTGCACGTGCCCCAGCCCGAGGTGGAGGCCTCGGAGACCAACCCGCGCGGGTTCTACGAGCCGAAGTGGGTCATCGACTTCCACAAGCGCCACCTCAAGGAGCTGGCGCTGTTCAACATCGACAGCCGCCCCGCGGCGGTCGACCTGGTGGCGTCGTACGTCGCCTCGGGGGTCCCGAGCGGTGAGCTGCGGGAGTGGCTCGCAGGTCAGCTCGAGCCGGAGCAGGTCGTGGTCAAGGACCCGCACGCCTTCTGGTTCGCCCGGGTGTGGGAGGAGGTCAGCGCCGAGCTCGACGCCGACCTGCGCTGGCTGACGGCGCTGCGCCACCCGGCCGAGGTCGTCGGCTCACGCGAGATCGCCTACCTCTCCAGCCAGTCCGACGAGCTCCGCCTCACCAAGGAGACCTCCAACGTCGCCGGCTGGGTGCACGCGGCGCTGCTGACCGAGCACGCCGGTCGTCGCCACAAGCGCGCGTTCGTGCGGTACGGCGACCTGCTCGCCGACTGGCGCACCGCCCTCGAGCCGGTGCAGCACCAGCTCGACCTGAGCTTCAACACCGACCTCGACGAACGCGAGCCTCATCCCGTCGACGACTTCATCGAGCCGTCGATGCGCAAGTCCCAGCTCACCTGGGACGACGTGCGCACCCCCGACTGGCTGCGCGAGATGGCCGAGGAGGTCTGGCAGCTGCTCGGCGCCCTGGTGGCCGAGCCGGCCGACGAGGCCTCCATGGCGAGACTCGACCAGATCCACGAGGACTACAAGGCGCGCTACGCCGATGCGGTGGCGCTGACCTTCGACCACACCAAGGCCGAGTCGACCCTGGCGGGCCGGGAGGCGCGCGACGCGCAGCGCGCGACGGTGGCCAACCTGCGACGCGAGCTCGCCGAGGCGAGGCAGTCCACCGGGGGCGACATCGGTGGCCGCGAGGCGGTCCGCATCCTCGGCCGGGCCGCGCGCCGCCGGATCAGAGGCCGCTGACGCCCTCTCCGCCGCCCGACTGCTCGTCGAACGTCTCGTGCTCGATCAGGTGGAGCACGGGCACGCCGAGCTTGCGGCGGGCGCGAGAGGTCCAGTCGACGTGGAAGAACTCGGCGACCACGTGGGGGCGGGTCAAGATGATCGTCTCGCGCGCGTCCACCTCGGAGACCTTCTCCACCAGGGCGTCCACCGGAGGCGCGGTCGTCACGGAGCCCTGTGCCTGAGCGCCGGTCTGGCGAAGCGCGCCGAGAGTCGCCTCGAGGTCGGACTCGGAGCGCTCCTGGCACTCACGTCGCACCGACTCGATGTCGATGTCACCGAGGGCCAGCCCGGGGGAGGCCATCAGGTCGCCGGCACCGAGGGTGCCGAGCGAGGACTCGATGCGAGCGGCGGCGTCCTCCAGCGGCAGCAGCACGTGGTAGACCACCTGGTCGCTGATCTCCTCGTGGAGCGAGTGCACCTGGGCGGCATCGGTGGCGGACATGGCCTGCTCCACCAGCAGCACGACGTCGTAGGTGCCGTGGCCGTCGTGGATGCTGTCCTCGGTCATTGCTGTCTCCCTGGTCTGGTCGAGCCTGGTCTGGTCGAGCTCAGTCGGTGCTCAAGATCCGCGTGAGGTCGTAGCCGGCGGGCTCCTCGAGCTGAGCGTATCCGCAGGACTCGGGGTCGCGGTCGGGCCGCCACCGCTTGAAGTGGGCGGTGTGGCGGAACCGGTGCCCCTCCATGTGGTCGTACTTCACCTCCAGCACCCGCTCGGGACGCAACGGCGTGAAGGAGAGGTCCTTGCCCTGGCTCCAGCGGCTCTGCGTGCCCGGCACCCGGTCGGGGTTGGCGGTCAGGAACTCGTTCCACCGGCCCCACGGGTGGTCGGCGATGTCGACCACCAGCGGCTGGAGCTCCTCCCACAGCTCGGCGCGGCGCTTGGCGGTGAAGCTGGCCGAGACGCCGATGTGCTGCAGGTCGCCCGAGGCGTCGTACAGGCCCAGGAGCAGCGAGCCGACCAGCGGCGCCTCGGGCGTGGAGGTCTTGTGCTCGCGGTAGCCGGCGAGAACGACGTCGGCAGTGCGCTCGTGCTTGATCTTGAGCATGGTGCGCTTGTTGGGTTGGTACGACGCCCCCAGCGGCTTGGCGACGACCCCGTCGAGCCCTGCTCCCTCGAACTCGTGGAACCAGCGCTCGGCGACCTCGGGGTCCTCGGTGGTGCGGGTGAGGAAGCACGGGCCGCGGCCGTCGAGGCGGGCGAGCGCCTCGGTGAGGGCGGCCCGCCGCTCGGTCAGCGGGCGGTCGAGGTAGGACTCCTCGCCGAGGGCGAGGAGGTCGAAGGCCACGAACCCGGCCGGGGTCTCCTCGGCGAGCCTGGTGATCCGGCTGGCGGCCGGGTGGATGCGCTCCTGGAGGGTCTCGAACTCCAGGCGCCACCCCTGGGGGCCCTCGAGGCCGACGAACAGCTCGCCGTCGAGGACGACCCGGTCGGGCAGCTGCTGGCGCATCGCCTCGACCACCTCGGGGAAGTAGCGGGTGAGCGGCTTGGTGTTGCGGCTCGTGAGCTCGACCTCGTCGCCGTCCTTGAAGACCAGGCAGCGGAAGCCGTCCCACTTCGGCTCGAAGCTGAGGCCGCCGTGCTTGGCAGGGTCGGGCACGCCGGACACGCTCTTGGCGAGCATCGGGAGCAGGGGTGGCATCACGGGAAGGTCCACGGTGCCGACGCTATCCCTACTCGTCCCCCGTCAGTGCGAACGAGCGCAGCCGGTCGCCGGCGAACCAGAGCCCGCCGACGGTGACCACCAGGCAGGCGGCGAGTGCCCACGGCAGGTTGGCCGGCGCGTCGAGCACCGAGGAGACCTCGTGGCCGATCCGCACGCCCCACGCGGTGACGCTGAGCCACGCGATGCCGCTCAGGATGCTGCCGAGGAGGTTCTCCCAGATCAGCACGAAGACCAGGCCGATCACGACGGCGTGGCGGGTGAGGGCCGACAGTGCGAGGAACAGGGCGCTGTAGGCGGTTCCGGCGGCCGCGGCAGCGACGAACCACGCGAGCGCCTGCTCCCCTCCGCCGGCGACGAGCCCGGCGACGAGCAGGGAGCCCGCGCCGACCACGATCGTGGTCGCCCACGCCACCACCCACTTGGAGACGGCGACGACGTGGCGGTCGACGGGCTTGGAGAGCAGGTAGACGACCGAACCGTCGTCGACCTCGGGCCCGAGCACGGCCGAGGAGGCCAGGATGGCGACGAGGGGCAGCACGAGAGGCAGGCCGAGGATCGCGACCAGCTGGAAGCCGGCGTCGCCGTCGGCCATCGCGACGAGTGCGCCGGTGAGCGCGAGCATCAGCACGGGGAACGCCACCAGGACCCAGAAGCGCCGGCGGCCGAGCAGGGCCTGGAGGGCGAGCTTGGTGATCGTGGAGTTGATCATCGGGCCGCTCCCTGCCGGTCGACGAGGTAGGCGAAGACGCTCTCGAGCGACTCGTCGCTGGGCGAGAGCTCGAACAGCGTGACGCCTTCGGTGCGCGCCAGGCCCGGGAGGGTGGAGGCGAACGCCCCCAGGTCGGTGACCTGGACGCGCAAGGCTCCCCGGGGATCGAGGGCCACCGACTGGACCGAGGGCTGGGCCATCAGCACGGCACCGAGCCGACGGTCGTCGCTGGAGGTGATCGAGTAGCGCACCGGGCGGTCTGTCATCAGCCTGCGGATGGCCCCGAAGTCGCCGGAGGCCGCGTGGCGCCCGGACACCACGACCTCGATGTGGCGTGCGAGCCGCTCGACCTCCTCGAGGATGTGGGAGCTGAACAGCACGGTCCGGCCCTCGTCGCCGAGGCGCCGCAGGAGGTCCATCAGGTGCATCCGCTGACGCGGGTCGACCCCGTTGAACGGCTCGTCGAGCAGCAGGATCGCCGGGTCGTGCACCAGTGCCGCTGCGATCTTGATCCGCTGCCGCATGCCCTTGGAGTAGGTGTCGATACGCCGCTGGGCCGGCTCGACCATGTCGACCACGCCGAGGATCGTCTCCGTGGCGGCTGCAGCCTCAGGCAGGCGGTGGAGGTCGGCGTTGGCGCGCACGAACTGCCGACCCGTGAGGTAGCCGAAGCTCAGCTCGCGCTCGGGGACCAGCCCGATCTGGCGGTAGGCGTCGGTGCGGCGCCACACGGGCTCGCCGTCGATGGTCACCGACCCCGACGAGGGGGGAAGGAAGCCCGACATCATCGCCATCAGCGTGGTCTTGCCGGCGCCGTTGGGTCCGAGCAGTCCGGTCACGCCCGGCCCGATCGTCATCGAGATGTCATTGACGGCGACGACGTTGCCGAACCAGCGGGAGACCTTGTCGAGGACGAGCGTGCTCATCGGGCACCGACCTTGGTGAAGCGACGGACGAGCAGCAGCACGCATGCGCCGCTGACTGCGAGGGCGGTCGCGACGTAGACGACGACCCAGGTCGCCGAGAGCGACACGATCGACCGGCCCCCGGAGTCCCAGGCCTCGGCCAGGCCGTTGTGGAGGGTCCACGGGGAGAAGAGGCCGGCCACCTCGCCGACGGCGCTGATCCCCTCCTCCTGGCTGATGGCCTGGAAGATCAGCACGATCCCGACCACGACGATCAGCACGATGATGGACGCCACCACGGCGAAGCCGCGGCGCAGCGCCCACGAGGCGATGAGGCCCGTGAGCCCGGCGAGCAGGCAGGCCAGCAGGACCTGCAGCGCCAGGGACTTCAGCAGCAGCGGAGTCTCCTGGCCGGCGTCGAGCCCGGCCAGCAGCGCGCCGGCGTAGAGCACGAGCGTCGGGAGCAGCGTGAAGACGAGCACGGCCGTCGCCAGCGAGGCCCAGCGGGTCAGGGCGAACAGCGCCGGTGAGAGCGGTCGGGCGAGGTAGAGCACGATCGAGCGGTGCCGCAGGTCGCGCGAGAACAGCACCGGTGCCTGCGCCGCGGCGAAGAGGCTCACCACCATCTGGAGCTGGCTGGTGTAGGCGGTGTAGGACAGCGGCAGCTCGTCGAGCTCCACGATCGTGACGACCCCGACGATGATCAGGGCCGGGAGGACGTTGAGGCCCAGCAGCAGGAAGGGCAGCACCTTGGACCGGCCCGAGCGACCCAGGCCGTAGGCGTGGCGCATGCCGGTGACGAACAGGGTGCGGGCCAGCGTGAGGTCGGCCTCCCGCTGGCCGTCGTAGCCGCGGTAGCCGATGTCGTGGATGACGCCGGTGCGCTCGGTCATGCCGGGCCTCCGGGTGCGGCTGCGCCGGCGGTCGTCGAGGAGCTCATGAAGACGTCCTCCAGGTGGGCCTGGTCGGGCTGGATGCGCACCAGCGCCAGGCCAAGGTCGGCGGCGGTGTCGCGTACGACGTCGTGGACGGCGAGGCCTTGTGGCGGCGGGTCGACCGCCACCAGCTGGCCCCGAGGGTGGCAGGTCAGGCCGGCTCGCGCGAGCGCCTCGCCCAGCTGGTCACGCTCGGCGTCCCCGCCGATCACCTCCACCAGCAGTCCGCCCGTGTGCTTGAGGAAGTCGGCGGTGGCGCTGGATCGCAGCAGGTGGCCGCCGTCCAGGACGATGACGTGGTCGCTCACCCGCTCGAGCTCGCCGAGGAGGTGGGAGGTGACCAGCACGGCGATGCCGAAGTCGCGTCCGATCCGCTGGACCAGGTGCAGCATGTCGACGCGGGCGGCTGGGTCGAGGCCGTTGGTCGGCTCGTCCAGGAAGACCAGTCGTGGGTCGTGGACCAGTGCCTGGGCGAGCTTGGCGCGCTGCTTCATGCCGGTGGAGTAGCCACCCATCTGGCGGTAGCGCTCCTCGTCGAGCCCGACGTGCCGCAGGATGTCGGCCGCACGCTCCCGGGCGGCGGTCGCCGGCAGCCCCGACATCCGTCCCATGTGCACCACGAAGTCGCTGGCGCTCACGTCGGGTGGCAGGCAGTCGTGCTCCGGCATGTAGCCGACGAGCCGGCGGATCTCCTGTGCCTGGCTCGAGATGTCGTGGCCCAGCACGCGCGCGGTCCCGTCGGTGGGGTCGAGCAGCCCGAGCAGGATCTTGATCAGGGTGGACTTGCCCGCACCGTTGGCGCCCACGAGGCCGGTGACGCCCTCGCCCACGCTCACGGTCAGGTCGGTCAGGGCCTCGACCTGGCCGAACCTCTTGGTCAGGCCTGAGGTCTCGATGACCCGCGCCTCTCCGATTGTCACGGGCGTCACGCTAGCGGTCTCGAGAGACACTGCCCATCAGGGATCGCCCCGGCTCCTGTGAGGGTCTGGTGAGGGTCGGGCCCCGCGGACTCTAGGCTGGGTCGCACATTCCCCGGTTGGTCTGCCGGCAGGGCCCGCCTGACTTTGAATCAGGACTAGCGACGTAGGTTCGACTCCTACCCGGGGAGCAAGGCTCGCGGCAGCGCCGCAGTGCTCGAGCGTGCTGCGTCCGCCACTGCCGCCGGCGAACCGGACGGTGCAGATCATCCCGTTGTCGGTCAGCGCGGATGCGGTCCCACTCGGTGGGCGGCCTACTTCCGGACGCGGAGGACCAGGGACGATGAGGATGGCGCGAGGCTGGCCGACCCCGAGTACGTCACCGCCAGCCTGACCCTGCCCGCCTTTGCGAACTTGCGGAGCCGCGCCGTTGCCATGCCGTTCTCGACGGCCGCCCTACTGATCACCCTGCCCTTGCGCAGGACCCGGACCGTGCCCGTGGCCCTCGCGTCGGAGACCCGCACTCTGAGCCGTACGGCCATGCCGACGCGGACCTTCCTGGGCGCCTTGGCCCGCACGGTGCTCGCGGACCGGCTGGGCGTCGGGGTCGTCGGGGTCGTCGGCGTCGGGGTCGGGGTCGGGGTTGTCGGCGTCGGGGTCGTCGGCGTCGGCGTGGCCGCGGTCGATCCCGGGGCCAGCACGCCGGTGCTGGTATTGACGGTGACCGTGCCGTTGGGCACGAGCGGGCTGACGTTCCCGAAGCGGTCCTGGGCAAAGACGGAGTAGCTGTAGGTGGTGTTCGTCGCCAAGCCAGTGAGGGTGACGCCGGTGACCACGCCCTCGGGCAGCGCGACGCTGCGGCCGGATGTGGCGCTCTCCGGCGGTCTGGTGCCATCGGCCCGGCGGACGATGCTCCTGCGGAGTTCGACGTCGGGGTTGACCCAGGAGAGGGTGAGACTCGTGGGGGACTCGAGCGTGGCGGTCGTGCCGGTGACGGGCCCAGGGAGGGCGGCGGGGAACGTGAGGCTCGTGGGTGTCCCTGCATTGCCCGCCAGATCCACGGCGAACACTGAGTAGGAGACCTGCTGGCCGGTGGGTACCCCGGCGGTGTCGGTGGCGTACTGCCGAGGCCAGGTGACCGGGATGTCGACGCCGTCCGTCACCTGTGCGGGTGGCACGGCGCCGGACGCCCTCCGCACGATGAACCGATGGACGTCACCGTCGGTCAGTCCGTTCGGACGGTTCCAGTTGAGGGTGACTTTCGTGTTCGAGAGCGCCGAGGCGTAGAGATTGCGCACCTGCGTGGGCGGGGGATCATCGGCGATCACCACGCTGTGCATCGCCTTGGCAGAGATCTGGGTGACGCCGGTGATGTCCTCCGGGATCTGCTGAATCCCGAAGGCCTCGTCTCCCCACGTCGCCACGGTCCCGTCGGGGAACGCTACGAGGCTGTGAGTTCCCCCGGCAGCGATCATGGAAACGGGCGGCAGGTCTTCTGGCACGCTTGACTGACCGAACTCGTCGCTGCCCCAGGCCACCACGGTGCCGTCGTCGCGCATCGCCATGCTGTGGTTCCAGCCTGCCGCCACGGCAACCACGTCCTTGAGACCAGCGGGGACGTCGGTCTGTCCGTACTGGTTGCTGCCCCAAGCCTTGACGGTGCCGTCAGTCAGCAGGGCGACGTTGTGCCAGCCGCCGCCGTCGATGGCCACGACGTTCTTGAGGTCGCTGGGGACGTCGGACTGGCCGTGCGAGTTGCTTCCCCACGCGCTCACCTTGCCGTTGTCGTGGAGGACGAGGCTGTGGAAGCGGCCGCCGGAGATGTGGGCGATGTCGTCGAGGCCGTCGGGTGCCGTGGCCTGCCCGTGCGTGTTCTGGCCCCACATCACCAAGGAGCCGTTCCGCTTGAGGGCCATGGAGTGGAACCCCCCGGACGCGACTTCCACGACGTCGGTGAGGCCCTCGGGGACGTCGCTCTCCCCGTAGGTGTTGTGTCCCCATGAGACGACCGTGCCGTCGTTCTTGAGGACCACGTTGTGAGCTGTGGAGGAGATCTGCTTCACGTCGCCGAGGCCCGGCACGATGTCGGACTCGTTCCACGTGTTGCGTCCCCAGGCCAGGACGGTCTTGGTGTCGACGGAAGTCGTCGTCTCGGCCGGCGCGACCGTGCAGAGAGCCGTGGTGACGAGCACGATGACGAAGACGAAGCCGGCAGGTCGCGCCCAGGTGTTCGAGATGCTCATGCGACTTCCTCAACAGTGATGGCGCCTACCCCCCGCTGGGGCACCTCTCCTCAAGGTAGGTCCGGTGCGCCCCGCCCCGGATCCCTCACATGGGGTATTGCCGTGCAGACTGAACCCGGTCCGGCACCGCAGCCATGCGCACGCGAGCGCGCCCGAGGGCCCGCACATCGCCGGGCTCTGGTCGCTCTGGGCTCGGGGCTGCTCAATCCGGGCTGGTCGTTGCGCGGTACGCCTCGAGCGCGGTGGGCAGCGTGTGGAAGATGTGCTCGGTGCCGATCCGCTCCAGGATGCCGCTGGGCGCCAGGACGTCGCGCGGGTCCTGTTTCAACCGCGCCAGGGCCAGCACGATGCCCTTCTTCTCCAGCTCGGCGCGGAGCGCCTCGAGGGCGTCCGCGCCGGTGAGGTCGACCTCTCCCATCGCCTCGGCGTTGAGGAGGACCCACCGGGGCTCGTAGCGTGCCACGGACTCCCGCACACGGGTCAGGAAGTTGTCGGCGTTGGCGAAGAACAGCGGGGCGTCGTAGCGGTAGACCAGCAAACCGGGCACGACCTCGGCGTCGTCGTAGTCGTCGACGTCATGCATGCCCGCGAGCTCGGGGACGAGCCCCTCCACCGCGTCGTGGGGGCGCGCGACGCGGCGGAGCACGTCGCCGAGCGAGAGGGTGACCGCGACGAGCACCCCGGGGAGGACGCCGAAGACGAGGACGCCTACCGTCGTGGTGAGCGCGATGAGCAGCTCGGTCCGGCGGTAGCCCGCGATCCGGACGAACTCCGAGACGTCGACCAGGCGAAGGCCGGCATAGACCACGACGGCCGCCAGGGCAGGCTCGGGGAACCGGGCGAGCACCGGTGCGAGCGCCGCGACGAGGACCACTGCGGCCACGAGGGTCGACAACCCGGACCAGCGGGACCTGCCGCCCACGGCATCGATGATCGCCGTACGGCTGCCCGAGCTGCTGACCGGGAAGCCGTGCACCACCCCGGCTGCGACATTTGCGGCGCCCAGGGCAAGGAGCTCGCGGCGGGCGTCGATCCGGTCGCCGTGCCGGTCACCGAATGCGCGGGCGGTGAGCACGTTGTCGGTGAAGCCGACCACGGCGATGGCCAGGGCGGTGGTCAGCAGCGCCCAGGACCCCAGCGACGGCACTGCTGGCAGGCCGAGGGTGGGCAGCGAGAGGTCAAGGTCCCCGACGACGGCCACGCCGACCTCGGAGAGACCGGCCAGGGTCACGGCGAGCGTCGCCCCCAGCATCCCGGCCAGGGGCACCGGTCCCGTGGGCCACACCCGATTCCCGACCAGCAGCACCGTCAGTGTCGCGAGGCACACCACCACGGTCGGACCGTGGATCGCCGACGGGTGCTGCACCACCCACCAGACCTCTGTCAGGAGGCCGGCCTGCGGGACGTCGGCTCCCGTGCCCCTGCCCACCTGGGACAGGATCATCAGCCCGGCGATGCCGGCCATGTAGCCCACCAGGACGGGCTTGGACAGCAGGTCGGCGAGGAACGCCAACCCGCCCGCCGCGGCGATGAGGCACACGGCTCCGACCGCGAGCGCGAGCAGCGCGGCGGTGTCCTGGGCAGACTCGCCGGGGACCGTGATCGCGGCCAGCGCGGCACCGGTCATCAGGGCCGTCGTCGACTCCGGTCCCACCGAGAGCTGGGGTGAGGACCCGAGCACGAAGTAGACCGCGAGCGCGACGAAGGCCGCCCACAACCCCGCCTCGGGCGGCATCCTGGCCAGACCGGAGTAGGCCAGCACCTGGGGGACCAGGTAGGCAGCCACCGTGACCCCGGCGAGCGCGTCGGCCCGTAGCGCTCGCGGCGCCGGGGGCCGAAGCTCGCACATGGCCGGCTCCCTTGTCCGACGAAGCGGCCTCTGGCCTGTGCGTGACGGACCAGAGGCCGCGTTGCCCCTCCATCGTCGCGCAACGCAACGTTCAGCGTCAGGGCCGAAGGGCCCTGGTTCCCCCACACGCTGGGTGAACTCCGGCACCATGAGCAGCATGCAGCAGGTGGAGGTCGTGCCCGTCCCGCTCGAGCGGCTCGCGTCGCTGCTGCCGCCCGAGCGCGTCGAACGCATGGATCACTACGCCGCGTTGGCGCGGGAGGGGCTGTCGGGACGCACGGTGTGGAACCTCAACTCCACCGCCCACGGGGGAGGCGTGGCCGAGATGCTCCACACCCTCGTGGCCTACGCCCTCGGCGCCGGCGTCGACGTCCGATGGCTGGTGGTCGGCGGTGATCCCGACTTCTTCGCCGTCACCAAGCGCATCCACAACTGGCTGCACGGCGTTCCCGGTGACCACGGGGCGCTCGACGAGGCCGCGCGCGCGGCGTACGACGACACGCTGGCGCGGCAGCGCGACGAGGTGCTCGACCTCGTCCAGCCCGGCGACGTGGTGCTGCTCCACGACCCGCAGACCGTCGGTCTGGCGGGGCCCCTGCGTGCCAGGGGAGCCCTGGTGGTCTGGCGCTGCCACGTGGGGCTGGACGCGCGCAACGAGTGGACACGTGGGGCCTGGGACTTCCTGCGTGGACTGGTCGCGCCGGCCCACGCGTGCGTCTTCTCCCGTGAGGAGTTCGCGCCCGAGTGGCTCGACCGGTCGCGGTTGCGCATCATCCCGCCGTCGCTGGATCCCTTCAGCCCGAAGAACGCGGACCTGGACGATCACCTGGTCGAGGACCTGGTGCACCGCGACGGCCTGGTGGTGGAGGGCGGCCCGCTGGCCACGGTGGGTCGAGCCGTGCTGCAGGTCAGCCGTTGGGACCGGCTCAAGGACATGGCCGGCGTGCTCGAGGCGATTGGCGGACACGTCGACGACCTGCCGCCCGACGTCCACCTCGTGCTCGCCGGCCCCGAGACGACCGGCGTGGCCGACGACCCCGAGGCCGCCGAGGTCCTGGACGAGTGCCGAAGCCTGTGGCGATCGATGCCGGAGGCGGCGCGCGCACGCACCCACCTGCTGTCGGTGCCCATGGCCGACCCTGACGAGAACGCCAGGATCATCAACGCCCTGCAGCGCTGGGCGACGGTCGTCGTCCAGAAGAGCCTGGCCGAGGGCTTCGGCCTGACGGTGACCGAGCCGATGTGGAAGGGCCGTCCCGTGGTCGCCTCGGCCGTGGGCGGGATACGCAACCAGGTCGAGCACGGCGTGAGCGGCCTGCTGCTCGACGACCCGACGGACGGAGCCGGCCTGGTCGACGCCGTCGCCTCCTTGCTCAATGACCCAGCGCGCTGCGAGTCGATGGGCCGCGCCGCCCACGAGCGGGTGCGCGACCAGTACCTCGCCGACCGCCACCTCATCCAGTACGTCGAGCTCTTCGCGCAGCTCGTCGACGAGAACGAGGCCTGACCACCCGCCGGGACGCCGGCCCCAGGACGAGACCTTCGGCCCTGTGCGCACAGCTCGCGCGGCGGCACGCTGGGGGCATCGCCCAGTGAGAGGCAGCCCGATGACGCGACCCACCACCTTGACCTTCCTCGGCGCTGCCGGAACCGTCACCGGCAGCAAGTTCCTCGTCGAGTCCGACGACCAGCGCCTCCTCGTCGACAGTGGGCTGTTCCAGGGGGACCGTGCGTGGCGCCGCCGCAACTGGGAGCCCCTGGCCGTGCCGCCGGCGAGCATCGACGCCGTCGTGGTGACGCACGCCCACCTCGACCACACCGGCTACCTGCCGATCCTGGCGCGCGACGGCTTCGAGGGGCCGATCGTGTGCAGCGAGGAGACCGCGCAGCTGTTGCGGATCGTGCTCCTCGACGCCGCGCACCTCCAGGAGCAGGAGGCCCAGTGGGCGCGCGAGAGCCGGGTGTCCAAGCACGCCGACCCGCGGCCGCTCTTCGACACCGCCGACGCCGAACGGGCCCTGGGCCTGCTGCGACCGGTTCCCGGGAGCGAGCCGGTCACCGCCGGTCCGGCCTCCGTGGTCCTCCGCCGCGCCGGGCACATCCTCGGTTCACGCTTCGCCGAGGTCACGATCGATGGACGGACGACTGCCTTCAGCGGCGACCTCGGCCGCCCCGACCACCCCCTCCTCGAACCTCCCGAGGCACTGGGCTCCGTCGACCAGGTGGTCGTCGAGTCGACGTACGGCAACCGTCACCACGACGCGTTCGGCGAGGACGAGCTCGCCGCAGTGCTCACCCGGACCCTGCGTCGAGGCGGGACAGCGCTGATGCCGGCGTTCGCGGTCGACCGCACGGCGCTGCTCCTCCACGTCCTGCGCGGCCTGGTCCACGACGGACGGGTGCCCGACGTCCCGGTCTACGTGGACAGCCCCATGGCCCTCGCTGCGCTCGACGTCTATCGCGCAGCCCTGCGCCCGGGCGGTGACTTCCGGCCCTCGGTGGTGGCGGACCCGCGCCCCTTCGACCCTGGCCGGTTGAAGCTGGTCCACGACCCGGGGGAGTCGCAGCGCCTCAACGACCCGCGCCACCCGTGCATCCTGATCTCGGCCTCGGGCATGGCCGAGGGGGGACGCGTGCTGCACCACCTCGAGCACCAGCTGCCGCGCAGCCACAACACGGTCGTCCTCACGGGCTACCAGGTGTCCGGGACCCGGGGCCGTCAGCTGGCCGACGGTGCCAAGCAGATCAAGATCCACGGTCGCTACGTCCCCGTCCGCGCCGAGGTGGCCAACGTCCGCGGCTTCTCCGCGCACGCCGACTCGAGCCAGCTCCTCGACTGGGTCTCCGGCGCCGGGAGCCCCGAGTGCGTGTACGTCGTCCACGGGGAGGCGCACGCCGCCGAGGCCCTCGCCGACAAGGTCCGCGACAAGCTCGGCTGGACCTCCGTCGTGCCTCGGCACGAGGAGCGCGTCCTTCTGAGGTAGTGCGCCCGATCTGTGCCCGCGGCCGGTCTAGACGTGCCGCACGCATCCGTTGCCATGCCGTCACGCCCTACCTAGTGTGACGCGATTGGTTGTTTCACGGGGGTGTGGAGATGCGGCTCGTCGTACGTTCGTCCGTCCGGTTCGTCGTGCTCGCCATGGTGGCGAGCGTGGTGTGGGTGCTTGGCGCCAGCCCGGCGCACGCCGCCGAGATCGTCATCATCCAGGACATCAAGGTCGCCACCCCGGTCATGCAGACCGTGGACGAGTGCCGCGGCTACATGCGCCACCAGGACCCGGTCGTGCCGATGACGGTCGTCGCGACCTTCATCCCACCGCCGGGCCAGGAGCCCACGGGGCCCTACGCGACGGGCATGTGGAACGGCGGGTTCGGGTCGTGGGACAACCACTTCGGCACGTCCCAGGGCAAGGCCACGACGCAGTTCTTCCACATCCTGCTCCGCAGCGCCCGGCTCGCGGGGTACCGCGGCGCCGGCTACTACGACGTCACCTCCATCGTGCAGGACGTGGGCCTGGCCGGAGGGTTCGCCGAGAAGACCAAGAGCGTCTACATCCCGCCTCCGTCGCCGGGCGGGGCCAAGGTCAAGTGCACGATGGTGCAGCCGCTGGGGCCGCAGTTCGTCCTGGACCAGGTCAAGGACGCCGCGATCGACCAGATCCGTGACCACTTCTGCCCGGTCTGCGGCCCGATCAAGGACGCGCTGAGCACGATCCAGACCTACAGCGAGATCCTCGACCACTACACCTACAAGGCCATCGCGGACGACCCGCCGGACCCCGACTACCAGCAGGCCGCGACGCCCCAGCCCCCACCGCTACTGGCCCCGCCCGCGGGGCTCACCCCCGAGCAGGCCGCCGCCTACTCCCAGCTGGTCGCGTCCTACGCGAAGAACGTCGGGCTCGCCCGCGCGCTCTACACGACCGTCAACCGCCTGTGGGGAGCCAACAACGCCGCGAGCGACTACTGGTACGACTTCCAGCTCCGCACGATGGCAGACCTGGCCGACCAGCAGGCTGCAGCCCTCGAGGAGCTGCCACCGCTCTGGGACGCCTTGGCGCGATCCATGGAGTCGGGGCTGTCGGGAGTCGACGTGACCGTCGACGGCAAGGCCGTCGCGACCAACATGGCCACCTACCTCGACGGGCTCCCCGACGGACACGCGACACGAGCGAGCGCCCTGGGCGAGACCGAGGCGTCGCAGCGCGAGATCGCGGACACGATCGTGGCCTACGCCAACCTCGACGACGTCGAGCCCACCCCTCTCATGACTGCCCTGTTCGCGACCAACGCCCCCGACCTGGCCGCCTCCTTCCGGATCATGCGCAACTGGGCCCGGTCCGCACTCGAGGAGGCCCGCCCGGTCGTTAGCGAGGTCACCCCCAACCGGGTGCGGGCCTCCGGCGGCAACCTGGTCACCGTCAAGGGCCTCAACCTTCAGAGCGTGTCGGGCATCAACTTCGGGCCCTCGACGACGACGACCGGGCAGGGCGACATCTCACACTGCAGCGACGACGAGTGCTCCGTCGTCGCACCTCCGGGCCACGGCACGGTCGACGTCGTCGCCATCGGTCCCGGCGGCCCGTCCGCGGTCCGCCCGTCCACCAAGTTCACCTACGCCGACGGCGTGCCGGCGGTGACCGGGGTGTTCCCGTCGGCCGGGCCGCGCGAGGGACGCAACGAGGTCACGATCTTCGGCACCGGCCTCGACGGCGGGACGCCGTACTTCGGGCCGAGCATGGCGGGCTCGTGGATCTGCTTCGAGGACCGTTGTCGGGCCTGGCCGCAGGAGAGCGTCAACCCCGCCACCGTCGACGTGACGGTCAGGACCGATGCGGGGCGTTCGCCCG
Organism: Nocardioides seonyuensis; assembly: GCF_004683965.1. Taxonomy (NCBI): domain Bacteria; kingdom Bacillati; phylum Actinomycetota; class Actinomycetes; order Propionibacteriales; family Nocardioidaceae; genus Nocardioides; species Nocardioides seonyuensis. The sequence continues at coordinate 746,410 of NZ_CP038436.1, read as the reverse complement.
TGGTCGCCGGTGCGCAGTACACCTTCTCCGACGAGGAGCCGCCGCCTCCGGCCCCGCCCGCGATCACCTCGGTCAGTCCCAGCAGCGGGTCCGACCGGGGCGGGGACGAGGTGACCGTCACCGGCTCGGGGTTCACCGGGGCCACCCGGGTGGAGTTCGGCGGCCCGGACGGCCGGGAGGGCTCGAACCTCCTGGTGATGAGCGACACCAGGCTCAAGGTGACCACCCCGTGGGGCGAGCTGGGGTCGGGCGAGGTCCTCGTCTACGGACCGGGCGGGGTGTCCCAGCCGTCCGCCGGGTCGACGTTCACCTACATCGACCAGCCACCCGTCATCACGTCGGTGACACCGAGCTCTGGGCCCAACATCGGTGGGACCAGGGTCACGGTCCACGGTGTCGGACTCCACGAGTCCTACATCGAGGTCGGCGGCGCCTTCGTCCGCGACGAGGTCTGCACGTCGACGCAGTGCACGTTCACGACCCCTCCGGTCCACGAGGACGACCCACAGACCGGTCCGGTGGACATCAACATCCGCACGTCCAACGGCGAGACCGTCCCGGGGCCGGCCGGAAGGTTCACCTACACCGACTCCCCGGACCCGGTGGTCACCGAGGTCGTGGCCGACACCGGCACCAAGTACGGCGGCTCCAAGGTCGTGGTCCTCGGCGAGAACCTGGCCGGGGGGACCGTCACCTTCGGTGGCGCACCGGCGGAGGTCCTCGACTTCCCCGAGTGGTGCTCGATGCAGTCGTGCATCGTGGAGATCCCACCCCACGACGTCGGCCCCGTCCCCGTCGTGGTCACGACCCCGGGCGGGAGATCGGTGCCCGACGACCGGGCCACCTTCACCTACGTGCGTCCGGCCAAACCGGTCATCACCTCGGTCACTCCCACGTCCGGTCTACTCGAGAACGTCGACGACGTGACGATCCACGGCCACAACCTCGAGCACGGCGTCGTCCACTTCGGGAGCGCGAGCCGCACGCCCCGATGGGGGTGTACCCCGTCGGAGTGCGAGCTCGACTACCCGCCCTCTCCCGAGGGAGGACGCACGCCCGGCGTGGTCGACGTACGGGTGGAGACCCCGGCGGGGATCTCCGACGTCTCCGACGTCACCAAGTACGAGTTCACCGTCCCCACCGTCGCCTCCGTCTCACCCACCTCGGGCTGGAACGACGGGCAGCAGGAGGTGACCGTGACCGGCACGGGGCTCAAGGGGGCCCGGATCCTCTTCGAAGGTCGCATGTCGAGCAGCGAGGCGTGCGAGGAGGACACCACGTGCACGGTACTGGCGACGAGGACCACCACGCTGGGTCCGGTGGACGTCCAGGTCGCCGCCGACGAGGGCTCGACCAAGTCGCTGCCGGGTCCGCAGGCCAGATTCACCTACACGACGCGTCCGATGCCCACCATCACCGGCGTCTCACCCGCCTCCGGCACCACCGCAGGCGGCGACACGGTCACGGTCGAGGGCACCGACCTCTTCATGGCCGAGATCACGGTCGGCGGCTACTCCGTCACCGAGACGTGCACCAACACCAGCTGCACGTTCAGGACCGCGGCGCGCGCGGCGGGTCCGCAGCCGGTTCAGGCTCGCACCACCGCAGGCACGACCGCGCTCGCGGGCGCTCCCACCTTCACCTACGCCGTTCCTCCCGCGCCCACCGTCACCTCGATCAGTCCCGACCGCGGCACCACGCTCGGCGGAACTCTGGTGACCGTCAACGGCACCAACCTCCTCGGGTCCCAGATCACGTTCGGCACTGGCGCCGGGGCCGAGGAGAGCTGCACGCGGACGACGTGCACGGTGCTGACCCCCAGACGCGCCGCGGGCCAGGTCGCGGTCGTCGCCACGACGGCCGGCGGTGCCTCGGCCCCGGGCACGCCCACCTACACCTTCGAGCTCCCGCCCGTGCCCGTCGTCACCGGGATCAGCCCCGACACCGGCCCGGCGACCGGCGGGCAGAAGGTCACCGTCACCGGGGAGCACCTCTCGGGGTCCACCATCAGGTTCGGCGACGTGGCCGTGCCGTTCAACCAGGTCACGTGCACCCCGACCGAGTGCACCGCCGTGCAGCCCGCCGTGCCAGCCACAGGCACGCCCGGGCAGGTCCAGGTGACGGCGACGACCGAGGGCCGCACGTCGACGACGAGCGCGACCTTCACCAACACCGGCGTCCGCGCGGACGAGGTGGCGCTGCCGGGCACCGAGCCGACGCCACTCGGAGGCGGCACGGTGACGCCCGGCGCAGCCGGGTCCGTGTGGTTCACCTCGCCCACCCGGGACGAGGTGGGCCGGGTCGACGCCGACGGCACGGTCACGGTCTTCGCGACCCCGGACGACTCCGAGCCCCTGGCGATCACACGTGGCCCCGACGGACGCATGTGGTTCACGGAGAAGAAGACCAACCACATCGTCGCCATCTCCGCGGACGGCACCCAGGAGCGCTTCCCGCTGCCCGGCACCTGGGGCGAGGGCGCCTTCGACCTGCGCCACATCATCTCTGGGCCGGACGGTCGGCTGTGGTTCACGCTCTCGACCTCCGCGGCGATCGGCGCGATGACCACGTCGGGGGACTTCGAGCTCTTCCACCTGCCCGACCCCTACTCCGTTCCCTACCACCTGCGCACCGGACCGGACGGGCGCATCTGGTTCACCGAGTGGGGAGGTCAGTCCGTCGGAGCGATCACGGTCGACGGCGAGATCACCGAGTACGCCGTCCCCGGTGAGCGCGGCGTCTCGTGGGAGATCGTCGAGGGGCTGGACGGCCGGATGTGGTTCACCCAGGCCGTCGGGCGCGCCCTCGTGGCCGTGGACACCAGTGGACGCGTCGAGGTCCACGACCTTCCGCCACGCGCCGCCAACCCCCAGGGACTGATCGTGGGACCGGACGGCCGGCTGTGGTTCGTCGCGCCCGACGTGGACCAGCTGGGCGCCTACGACACGGGCACGCGGGAGCTCACCACCTACCCGCTCCCACCCGGACAGGTCCGCGGCCCCAAGTACCTCACGATGGACCGCGACGGCGACCTGTGGGTCAACACGCTCGGGTCGCCGAGGCTCTTCCGCGTGTCCGGTCTCCCGGCCGCTGCGCCGGCGGTCACCCACCTCTCCGAGCGCTACGGCGCGGCGGGCGACGAGCTCGTCGTGACCGGCTCCCACCTCGGCGGGGCCACGTCCGTGACCGTGGGCGGCGTCGAGGCGGCGTACACCGTCGTCGACCCCGCGCACGTCCGGATCACCGTGCCGACCGGCACGGGAGCGGTACCCGTGCGCGTCACCACGCCTCTGGGCACGTCGTCGACCAGCGAGGCGGCGACCTTCACCTACGGGGCGCCACCTGCTCCACAGCCGGTGGTGACGGAGGTGTCGCCGACCTTCGGGCTCACCAGCGGCGGCACGGCCGTCACCGTGACGGGCCGCCACCTCGACGGCGGCACGGTGCGGTTCGGTGCCGCGCAGGCGACCGGCACGTGCACCGCGACGCAGTGCTCGGTCACCTCGCCGCCACACGCGGTCGGGACGGTCGACCTGTCGGTCGCCACTGAGGGGGGCCAGAGCGAGGTCGGAGAGCAAGCCAGGTTCACCTACCAGGAGGCGCCGCCGCCGGCGCCCACCCTGACCGGCGTCTCGCCGGACAGCGGTCCCAACACCGGTGGCACGGCGGTGACGATCACCGGCACCAACCTGGCCAAGGGCATCGTGACGTTCGGGAGCCGGACCGTTCCGAGCACGTGCACGCAGACGCAGTGCACGGCCACGTCGCCTCCCGCGGGTGCGGGCCTGAGCACCGTCCGGGTGAGCACCGCCGGCGGCATCACGCCGGTCAACGCGGCGAGTGCCTTCACCTACGAGCCGACCGACCCCATCGAGAGCATCAGCCTGGTCGAGACGGACCGCCCCTCGAAGGTCTACGGCGACTACTTCGGGATCAGGACCCGGGTGATCCCGGCGGAGGCCAGCGGGACGGTGGTGCTCAGGTCGGGCAGCACCGTCGTCGGCAGCGGAGCGCTGGAGAACGGGCAGGTCTACATCTCCGTCCAGTACCTGCCGGTCGGTACCCACCAGCTCACCGCCCACTACCAGGGCAGCGTCGAGCACGCCCCGAGCTCGTCACAGCCGGTGGCCTTCACCGTCGAGCCGGCGCCGGTCGAGACCGATCTCGACCTGGACGTCAGCCCGGCCGCACCGACCGTCGGCCAGCCGGTGAAGCTCACGGCCACCGTGACCCCGGGGGTCAGCGTCGGAGAGGTCACGTTCTACATCGACGACGAAGACGGCGTGGACGTCCCGGTCGACGCCAGCGGCAGGGCCGTCCACACGGTCAGCGGGCTGGCACTGGGAGAGCACGACATCTACGCGAGCTACCGCGACGGCTCGGGCGAGTTCGAGAGCAGCTATGCCTCCACGACGATCGAGGTCGTGTCGGGGACGTCTCCCTCCCCGTCGCCGTCGCCATCGCCGTCTCCCTCCCCGTCGCCATCGCCATCGCCGTCCCCGTCGCCGTCGCCGTCCCCCAGCCCGTCGCCATCACCGACGACAGCACCGCCTCCGCCGGGGACCCAGTCACCGGCCGGCCGGGCTCCGTCAGCACCGCGTGCTGTCAAGGCGAAGGCAGCCAAGAAGTCGGCCAAGGTCCGGTGGAAGCCTCCTTCCGACACCGGCACCGCGCCGGTCACGCGCTACGACGTGGTGGTCTTCCTCGGGAGGAAGAAGGTGGCCACGGTGTCGAGCAAGAAGACCGCTGTCACGGTCAAGAAGCTCAAGCCGCGCAAGAAGTACACCTTCCGGATCATCGCGATCAGCTCGGCCGGCAAGAGCCCGATGTCGGCCAAGAGCAAGAGCGTCAAGCCGACGGCACGCACAGTGCTGTCGGTGCGTCCGAGGTCACCTGTCGATCCGCCCGTGCCCCTGGACCTCGACGCGCCTGTTCGGATCTTCAGGCTCGACTGAGGTTCAGGGGTGGACAGCTGACCTTCCACTCCTGCCCGTGGAAATCCATTGGGAGGGCGACCTGCCCGCTGTCAGCATCCTCCTCATGAGCACGGAGATGACGTACGACGAGCTGCTGCAGCGCGTCCGCAGCCTGATGACCACCACGGCCCACATCCCGGTCGTTGCCATCAGCGGTCACGGTGGGGCAGGGAAGTCGACGCTGGCCGAGGCGCTCGCGGCGGACCTGGGACTGACGGAGGACCAGGTCGTCCCGACGGACTGCTTCTACGCCACGACCTGCGGTCCCGCGGCGGGGATGTGGGAGCAGCACGACTGGCGACTCATCGCGTCGCTCGTGCGCGGAGCGCGGAGCGAGCCGAGACCTGAGCGCCTGCGCTTCGACTACCGCTGGTGGACGGGGGAGACCGGCGTCGAGGACCACCCGATGCCGCCGGTCCTCATCGTCGAGGGCATCCGGCTGCTCAGCGCCCGCACCCGTGGCTTGTTCGACCTGACCGTGTGGATCGACATGGACCCGGGCTCGGCAGGAGCCCGGGCCAAGACGCGCAACCTCCTCCAGGGTGACGACCAGGACGAGCTGCACCTCTGGGACACCAAGTGGATACCCGAGGGGCACGCGTACGCCGACGCGGAGAGGCCTGAGGCACACGCGGACGTGGTGCTCCCGGCAGGCGCCGTGCCCCACGAGCGCGTGCGGTGATCAGGCCAGCCGGACCGTCGTGAGGCAGGTCGGGTCCTCGGCGCCGGTGGCGAACTCGGTGGTGGCCTGCTTGTCGTCGTACTCCACCGTCAGAGTGCCCTCGATGTCGCGGGGCAGCCAGAAGCCGGCGAAGCCGTTCTCGAAGGTCGTCACCGTGTCGTCCACCAGGACCTCGCCGTTGGTGTCGTCGGTGATCGTGACCTTGACCTCCTCGCCGCCCAGCTCGCCCTTGCAGGTCGTCAGGGAGTGGTGGAAGCAGTCGTGGGTCTGGTCCACGTAGGGCGCTACGGACAGGTAGAACTCGCCGTCCGGCGTGGGAAGTGCCAGCTCCTCGTCGCCGCTGGTGAGGATGAGCTGATCGGGCTTGACCGAGGCCATCAGGTCGGCGGGCCGGTCGTCCAGGGGCAGCCGGTCGAGGGTGTCGACCACCTCGGCACCGGACAGTCCGGCCAGGTCGTGGCGTTCCAGCAGGGTGTCTCCGGACGCGCTGGACGTGCTGGGCTCGCTGGTCGGGGCTCCGTCGTCGGCGCTCCCGCAGCCGCTGAGCAGCAGGGCGACGAGGGCGAGGCCGGTCATGAGCGATCTCATGCTGTTTCTCCTTGGGGTTGCAGGAACGTGGCGACGGCGTCAGCGGCACGCTCGCCCGAAGCGATGCAGTCGGGGACGCTGACCCCGTGGAAGGCGCTGCCCGCGAGGGCGATGCCGGGATGGGTCGTGAGGGCACGGTGGACCCGGTCCATCCGCTCGCGGTGCCCCACGGCGTACTGCGGCATCAGCTGCTCCCAGCGGCTCACCGACGTGACGACAGGCGCAGCGTCCAGGCCCAGGGTGTCGAGCAGCTCGCGCCGGGCGATGTCCACCAGCTCGTCGTCGGTCAGGCCCTGGGTCGCCGGTCTCCCCGGGCCGCCCAAGGACACCCTGAGCAGCACGTGGCCGGCGGGTGCGCGACCCGGGAACTTCGTCGAGCTCCACGTGCACGCACGGGTCGCCATGCCCTCGCCTGACGGCGTGAGGAAGTTGCGGTCCCGGTGCCGCGCGGGCACCTGGTCGTCGCGGTAGCCCAGGCTCACGGTCACCGTCGAGGTGTACTCCGTGCGGGCGAGCTCCGCTGCTGCCTCGGGGGCGACCGTGGCGAGCGCCGTGGACGCGACACCGGCGGGTACGGCGACCACGACGGCGTCCGCGGCCAGTGTGGACCCCCCGTCCGGGGTGACCAACCTCAGCCGCCAGGACTGCCCGTCGCGGTCCAGGCCGACCAGCCGCGAGGACAGTCGGAGGGACACGCCGTCGAGCCGGTCGGCGAGTCCTGTGACGATCGCGTCCATGCCGGCCGCGGGAGCCACGAGGGGCGGTCCCGCCGGCGTGGTCCGCGCACCGGACGGCCGGTCGCGCCGGTCGGCGAGGAGGGCACGGATGAGCCCGCCGTGCTGCTGCTCGGCCGAACGCAGGTGGGGGAGCGAGGAGAGCAGGCTCAGCCGAGCCGGGTCGGCGGCGAAGATGCCGCCGACCATCGGGTCGGCCAGGCGCTGGTAGGCCCCCCGGCCGAGCCGGCGGGTCACGAACGACGCGACCGACTCGTCCTGGTCGCCGGCGCGCGCGGGGACGGCGTACTCCATCGCCATGCGCAGCTTGGTCCACGGCGACAACAGCGGGGAGACCGCCAGCGACCAGGGCTTGCGGGGGAGCAGGCCCGTCATGGCGTCCGGCAGGCGGTGCATCCGTCCGCGGGAGGCGACGAAGGTGCCACGGCCCGATCCTGCGGCTGGTGAGAGCGGCAGGTCGAGCGCGGCCAGGAGGGCGGCGCCGGCGGGGTGCGTGCCGAGCATGGAGTCGGGGCCGGCCTCCATGACGAAGCCGTCGTGGCGTGCGGTGAAGAGCTTGCCGCCGATCCGGTCGGAGGCCTCCACGATCGTGACGGACCAGTCGGGGTGGAGGGTGTGCAGGCGATGGGCAGCACTGAGCCCCGCGATCCCTGCTCCGACGACGGCGACGTGCGGGGTGTCCACGATCACGACGGCCACCCGTCGGGGACGTACGCGCAGGCGGGGTCGGACGCCAGGTGGTCCCCGGTCATCGCGTAGGCACGTCCGCGCTGGCCGCCGCAGACCTGGCGGAACTCGCACGCGCCGCACTTGCCCGTAAGCCTGCCCGGGTCGCGCAGCGACCGGAAGAGCTCGTGGTTGCGATAGACGTCGACGACGTCGTCGACGCGCACGTTGCCTGCACTGAGGGGGAGGAAGCCGGACGGCATGATCTCGCCGAGGTGGGAGACGAAGAGGAAGCCGCGCCCGTCGTTCACCCCCTGGGTCGGTCGGTCGAGCCCGTCATGGGTGGCGAAGCCCGCGCCCGCCACGGACGCTCCTGCACCTCGCTGGATGGCGACGCGGCGGTACATCGGCGCAGCCGTGGCCTTGATGTCGAAGTCGCCGGTGAGCGAGAGGTCGTGGAGCCATCCGAAGACCTCCTCGTGCTGCTCGGGCGAGATCATGCTGAGCTCCTGGCCACGCCCCATCGGGACCAGGAAGAACACGCTCCACTGCACGGCGCCGACCTCGCGGACGAAGCGCACCATGTCGGGGAGTAGATCGAGGTTGTGACTGGTGACCGTGGTGTTGACCTGGGTGCTGAGCCCGATCTCCCGGGCGTTGCGCAGGATGGCCATGGTGCGCTCCCACGACCCCTTCACCTTGCGGAAGTCGTCGTGCACCTCAGCGGTCGGCGCGTCGAGGCTCAGCGCGATCCGGCGGACCCCCGCCTCCTGGGCACGACGCAGCCGGTCCACCGTCGGGAGCGCGGTGGCGGTCGGCGTCAGGGAGCAGCGCAGCCCGGCCGCGTCGGCGTACGCGATGAGGTCGAAGAGGTCCTTGCGCATCATCGGATCGCCGCCGGTGAAGACCAGGATCGGCGACCCGAACTCGGTGAGGCGATCGATGAGGGCGTAGCCCTCCTCGGTGGTGAGCTCGCCCGGGTTGCGCCGGTGCTGGGCGTCGGCCCGGCAGTGCACGCACGAGAACGCGCAGGCGCGGGTGACCTCCCACGCGATGGTGAAGGGGGCGCGGTCGAAGTCGACCCCCGCCATCCAGGAATTGCGCTCGCGGCGCTGCGTCCGGTGCTCGAGGGTGGCGCCGTGGCTCACAGGGGTCCTCCATGCGGGGCGTGGTGTCGGTCGCCAGCCTTGACGGACAGCACGCCCGGCAACAGGGCCATTGGTCCCCCGAGCAGGTGAGGAACGCCTCAGACCACCGGCTCGGCGCTCACGACGATGTTCGAGCGCCACGCGGTCCCGTCCCAGTCGGTGCAGGTGACGAGGACGAGGCCGCCCGAGCCGTCCTCCTGGCCGAAGAGCTTCTTCGCCCTGGCCGCGACCTGTTCCTGGGTCAGCGTGCGCACCTCCGTCGTGCGGAAGCGGGTCTCGCCGCCGGGAGACCGGAGCACGACGTCGTCACCGGGCTCGAGGGACCCGATCTCGTCCAGGGCGCCGTCGCCGATGCGCACCGTGTGGCCGGTGATCAGGACCTTGCCTGAGCGGGCGCCGGGCTCCGCGCTCCGTTGCCACCAGCCGACCGAGTCCACGTCCGCTGGGGGAGTGAGGACACCCTTCTGGTCCATCTCGATCGGCACCACCGAGGCCCGGACGCCGAGCGACGGGAGGACCAGCCTGGTGGGCGGCGCCGGGCTCCCGGAGACCTGGACGGCCTCGCCGGACGCCGTCGTACCACCCAAGTCCGCGACCACTCGCGAGACACCGACGACGCCCGCGAGCAGCAGCAGTGCCACAGCGACGGCGCCGACCTGGCGGCCCAGGCCCGGCAGCCTCGGGTCGGGCGCCGGCGTCTCCTCCTCGTCGTGCATGACGCGTCCCGTCAGCGCCTGCTGGCCAGCCGGTGCAGGCCCACCAGGCCCACCAGGCCGGCGAAGAGCAGGGCGAGGGTGACGGGGTCCAGAGCCGCGGCGTCGGAGGCCCGGGTGCTCTCGGCGCCCGAGGCGATCACCTTCGGGACCTCGGGCAACTTCTTCTTCGCCTTCTCCAGCTTCAGCGGCGCCGAGGCCTGCTGGACCTCCGGGGCGAGGCGCCCGTTGGGGCCACAGTCGACGTTGGCGATCCGAGCCGTCACGAGCGGCGCGCCGAGCTGCTCGGCCGCGGCCGGCAGGACCTGCGCCTCGATGCCCGTGACCTGGATGTGCCCGGCCGCGGGGAAGACCTGCTTGTTGAGGGTGACGTCGAGCAGGTTCTGCTCCAGCGGGGCCAGCTGGGTCGACACCTGGTCCACGAGGGTGTCGACGACCTGGTGCTGGATCCCGTCGGTGACTGCTGTCAGGCCGGACAGGTGCCCCTGCATCGTCGTGGTGAGGTCGGTCCTAAGCCCCGTCAGCACGGCGGTGAGCACGCCGTCCAGGTTGGTGACGACCTTGGTGTTGGGGGCCGGCTCGACGGGCAGGTCGATGACCTGGACGGTCTGTCCGGCCAGGGTCACGCCCAGCTTGGGGTCGGTGATGTACGTGGTGCCCGAGGCGGCGCCGGTGGTGGCCGCGCAGCGGGACTCGACGGCGCCGACCGTGCCGCCGATCGCGACGTCGGCCAGCGGGCCGAGGTTCTCGCTGAGGTTCTTCGACAGCTCAGCGGTCAGTGGCTCGAGGACCTGGGCCTCCAGCGGGTCGAGGAGCTGCTCCTGCAGCGGGGCCAGCGCGGTCGCGGGGTTCACGGTGGACATCCCGCTCAGGTCGAGGTTGGCGAGGTTGACCTCGACGTTGTCGCCGCCCTGGAGGCAGCGCGACTCGCCGACCTCGGCGACCGAGGCGCCGTCACCGGCGATCCCGGCGCACGCAGCCGTCTGCCCGTCACCATTGGCGTCGAGGGAGGCCGTGGCGTCCTGGGCAAGGGTGCCCGCGGCGAGCACCTGCTGACCCTGCAGGAGCGAGACCGGGGCGGTCGCGGCGCCGTCCTTGGTCTCGATGAGGCCGTCGTGGCGCGCGGTCACCGTGCCGGTGTCGTTGGCCTGGTCGGCGACCTGGATCGTCAGTGCGTTGGCGTGCGCCTGGGCCACGGTCGTGGCGAAGGCCGGAGCCATCGTCAGGCCGAGCAGGGCCGTCGCCCCGAGCACTGCCACGCACCGCACGGCGGGTCGTCGTGTCACGGTCTTGTCCTCCCCAGTTGCTGGTCTCTCTCCCATGGGCAACTGGCGAGTACGCATTTGGTTACGGGCACGCATCTTCGTCGTGGTGAGGAGGTGACACACTCATGGGCCATGGGCAACCTCACCGTGATCGTCCTCGCCGCTGGCGGCGGCACCCGCATGAAGTCGAAGACCATGAAGGTGCTCCACCCGATCGCCGGGCGCAGCATGATCGGCCACGTGCTCAAGGCCGTGCAGGCCGTCGAGCCGAGTCGCGTGGTGGCCGTGGTCGGCCACCAGCGTGAGCAGGTCGGGCCACACATCACCGAGCTGATGCCCGAGGCGATGCTGGCCGTCCAGGAGACGCAGGAGGGCACCGGCCACGCCGTACGCATCGCGATGGAGAGCTGCGGCGCGACCACCGGCACGGTCATCGTCGCTGCAGGTGACACCCCGATGCTGGAGGGCGAGAGCCTCCGCACGTTCGCCGAGGAGCACGAGGCGGCCCAGCGGGCGGTGTCGATCCTCAGCGGGCGTGTCGCGAACCCGTCCGGATACGGCCGCATCGTGCGCAACGACGAGGGTGACGTCGAGGCCATCGTGGAGGAGAAGGAGGCCACTCCCGAGCAGCGGCAGATCAGCGAGATCAACTCCGGGATCCTCGCCTTCGACGCGGCTTTCCTCGTGGAGGCCCTGCCCCGGATCTCCAACGACAACGCCAAGGGCGAGTACTACCTCACCGACGTCGTGGGCATCGCCCGCGACACCGGCCTGACGGTCGGCGCCCACCTGCTCGAGGACTTCACCCAGACCGAGGGAGCCAACGACCGCGCCCAGCTCGCTGAGCTCGGCAAGGAGATGAACCGTCGGATCGTCACCCGCTGGATGAGGGACGGGGTGACCGTGATGGACCCCGCGACGACCTGGATCGAGGCCGACGTGGTGCTCGAGCCCGACGTCACCATCCTGCCCGGCACACAGCTCCTCGGGGCGACCCTCGTCCACGAGGACGCCGTGGTGGGGCCCGACACCACCCTCAAGGACTGCGAGGTCGGCGCCGGGGCTCGCGTCATCCGCACCCACGGCGAGCTCGCGGTCGTCGGGGAGGGGGCCGACGTCGGGCCGTTCGCCTACCTCCGCCCAGGCACGAGGCTCGGCCGCCACGGCAAGATCGGCACCTTCGTCGAGACCAAGAACTCCACGATCGGTGAGGGCGCCAAGGTGCCCCACCTCTCCTACGTGGGCGACGCCGAGATCGGCGAGGGCACCAACATCGGCGCCGGCACGATCTTCGCCAACTACGACGGTGTCAACAAGTCCCGCACCGTCGTCGGCCGGCACGCCAGGACGGGTTCCAACAACACCTTCGTCGCCCCCGTCGAGATCGGTGACGGGGCCGCGACGGGCGGCGGCACCGTCGTACGCCGAAACGTGCCGCCGGGCGCCCTGGCGGTCAGCGGCGGACCTCAGCGGAACCTCGAGGGCTGGGCCGTCTCCAAGCGCGCGGGGACCGCCCAGGCGGCCGCCGCTGCCGACGCCGGTGACGACGTGACAGAATCCTGAGCAGCACCACCCCCGCTCGCCCTGCACTGTTCGACCAGCACCGCTGAGGAGTCGACCGCGTGACCGGAATGAAGAAGACCACCGAGAAGAACCTGATGGTCTTCAGCGGCAGGGCGCACCCCGCCCTCTCCGAGGAGGTCGCCGACCTGCTCGGGTGCGGCCTGGTGCCGCAGAACGCCTACGCCTTCGCCAACGGCGAGCTCTACGTCCGCTACCAGGAGTCGGTCCGCGGGTGCGACGCCTTCGTGATCCAGAGCCACACGGCCCCGATCAACGAGTGGATCATGGAGCACCTCATCATGGTCGACGCCCTCAAGAGGGCCTCTGCCAAGCGGATCACCGTCGTGATGCCTTTCTACGGCTACGCCCGCCAGGACAAGAAGCACCGCGGCCGCGAGCCGATCTCGGCGCGGCTCGTCGCCGACCTGTTCAAGACCGCCGGCGCCGACCGGCTGATCACGGTCGACCTCCACGCCGACCAGATCCAGGGGTTCTTCGACGGCCCGGTCGACCACCTGATGGCGCTGCCGATCCTCACCGACTACGTCAAGAACAAGTACGGCGACGACAAGCTCGCCGTGGTCTCGCCCGACGCCGGCCGCATCAAGGTGGCCGAGCGCTGGTCGGCCCGCCTCGGCGGTGTGCCGCTCGCGTTCATCCACAAGACCCGCAACATCGACCGGCCCAACGAGACCGTCGCCAACCGCGTCGTCGGCGAGGTCAAGGACCGCATCTGCATCCTGACCGACGACATGATCGACACCGGCGGCACCATCGTGAAGGCCGCCGAGGCGTGCATGGAGGACGGTGCGGCGGGCGTGATCATCGCCGCCACCCACCCGATCCTCTCCGACCCGGCCGTCGACCGCCTCAAGAACTCCCCGGCGACCGAGGTGATCGTCACCGACACCCTTCCCGTCGCTCCGGAGAAGCAGTTCGACAAGCTGACGACGCTCTCGATCGCGCCCCTGATCGCGCGGGCGATCCGCGAGGTGTTCGAGGACGGCTCCGTCACCTCGATGTTCGACGGTCACGCATAGCGGCTACCGGTTCGCAAGCAGCTCCAGCCCGTCGCCCTCGAGGTCGCGCGCGGCCTTCGATCGTCCGGTGAACACCATCAGGAGCTCCTGCATCGGACCTCGGACGAGCAGCCCCTCGCCGTGGCTCCAGTCCACGTCCGTGGCCTCGAGGCGCACGCCCCTGGCGCCCCAGCCCGTGAGCCACCCCAGGACGCGGACGCGGTCTGCGGCGGCGGCTGCGGCATCGGGCGGCATGTCGTGCGAGCGCCCGAGGGGTCGCAGGATGTCCTGGGTGTGCAGCAGCACGTCGATCAGCGCCTCCTTGCGGGTGGTGCCCGGGACGGTGCGGGTCGAGCCGTCGTACGTCGCGAAGTCGGCGAGCACCGACTCCGGCGTCTCTTTGCGGGCTCGTCTCTTCACCTCGAGGTAGGTCATCTGGTTGTAGCCGCGGCGTCCGAGGTTGCGTGCGAGCATCCCGGCGACTTCCCCGGCCCGGATCTGGGGGTGCGAGATCACGTGGGCGCCGACCTCGAGCACCGACCAGCCGGTGCACAAGGTCTCCGTCGACCAGTCCGCTGGTGACAGGTCGGCGAGCTGCTCGGCCAGCGCGGCACGCTCCCGGTGGATGTGCCCCCACATCTCGGTCCGCTCCATGACAGCCCCTTATTGGTCAGGTACCCTGACAATATGGTCAGCCTTCCTGACTATCTCGTCAACCCCCTCGTCGGACCAGGAGTGGAACGTGGCCCTGCCCCTGCCCCTGCTGATGTTCATCGTCCACCGCCATGCCGAGACCCGGATCTGGGAGCACCTGGCCCGACGCGGGTTCGACATCACTCCCGCCCAGGCCCGACTGGCGGCGCGCCTTGATGCCGACGGCATGCGCCTGACCACCCTCGCGGAGGCGGCAGGCGTCACCAAGCAGACCGCTAGTGCCCTGGTCGACCAGCTCGAGCGCGCCGGCTACGTCGAGCGGGTGCCGGACCCGACCGACGCCCGGGCCCGCCTCATCCGCATCGCCCAGCGCGGCAAGCAGGCCCAGGCCTGCGCGCGGGAGATGGAGCAGCAGGTCGAGGGCGAGCTGACCGCCCACCTCGGTCAGCGTCGGATGCGCGAGCTGCGCCGCTCCCTGGAGTCGCTGCGGGAGATCACCGACCCCTTCCTGTGAGGTCCCTCGGGAGAGTCACCGGCTACCCGGTGACTGCACGGGTTCGACACCGTTGCAACGGTCGATAACCCGACGAACCACCGGGTAGCCGGTGACTCTGACGGGGGCGGATCAGCCGATGACGCGGTCGAGGTCGTCGAGGGCGTCGTTCCAGGTCCGCGCCAGGACGGTGGGGACGTCCTCGGTCTCGAGCACCTCGGCCAGGCGCGCCCGCAGCGAGCGGCGTACGGCGTCGGGCAGGGGGAGCCACGGGAAGCCCGCGCGGCCGACGATACGGCTCATGGCCTGGCCGGACTCTCGCGCCAGCGCCAGGCCCTCGGTCAGGTGTCGCTCGACGTAGGGCTCGACCAGTGCCGCCTGCTCCCAGTCCCAGAACCCCGAGGCCACGGCCGTGAACTCGTGGTTGCTCAGCGTGCCGCCCATCAGGAGGGACCACGCCTCAGCCTTCGCCTCGGGGGTGGGTACGGCGGCGCGGGCCGCCAGCGCCGCGTGGTGGCCCGAGACCGACCGGTCGCGCTCCTGCTCCGCCGCCACGTGGCTGTCGTCCCCCAGGGCAGCGAGACGGTGGACGACGGCCCAGCGCACCTCCTGGTCGACGTCGTGCTCCCCGAGCCAGGCGACGAGGGCGTCACGGTCGTGGGAGGTGGCTGCGAGCGCGCGCGAGGCGCCAGGGGCGAGGGCGGGGTCGCCACTGTCCAGCGCGGCCCGGGCGATGCCCGAGACGCGCTCGAGCAGGCCGCCCACCTGTTCCGGGGTCGCGTAGCGCCGGACCAGGGCCTGCAGGAAGCCGAGCACGGCCTCGAGGACCACCGGGTGCCGCTCGGGCCGGAGATGGGTGTCGGCGAGGTCGAGGATCCGGTCGAGGTCGAGCTCGCGCGCCTGGACACGGTCGATCGCCGTCCACCACAGGACGGCCCGTGTCAGGGGTGACTCCAGGTCGGACAGCCCGGCCTCCACCGCCGTCCAGGAGTGGTCGTCGAGACGCAAGGAGGCGAACGTCTCGTCGCCCGCGTTGGGAACGACCACCCGTCCCGCGAACCCCTTGAGCCGGACCGGCTCGTCCGCGAGATCGACCAGGACGGCCTCGAGGAGCCGCATCGAGTCGTCGTAGGCCGCCACCGAGAGACGGTGGGGCCGGGAGCCCTCGCGCACCAGCACGGGGACGTCACCGTCGCGCGTGACGTGGATGGTGTCGAAGCCGGTGGTCCGCAACCAGGCGTCGGCCCAGGCGCGGACGTCACGGTCGGTCGAGGAGTCGAGGGCGTCGAGGAAGTCGGCGAGCGTCGCGTTGCCGAAGGCGTGCGCAGAGAGGTGCCGGTTGACCCCGGCGAGGAAGTCCTCGCCGAGCCACACACCCAGCTGGCGCAGAACCGCGTTGCCCTTGGCATAGGTGATCATGTCGAAGTTGGCGAAGGCGGTGTCGACGTCGACGAGCTTCTCGGGGTCCTCGGCGATGAGGTGGGTCGAGCGGCGGCGGTCGGCGGCGTAGCCCGTCGGCTTGCGCGTCAAGGCCGCGTCGGTCCAGGAGTCGGTGTAGCCGGCTGCCGTCCCTGCGACGTCGTAGCCCATGAAGTCGGCGAAGGACTCGTTGAGCCAGGTGTCCTCCCACCAGCGCATCGTCACCAGGTCGCCGAACCACATGTGCGCCATCTCGTGGGCGATCACCGACGCGGTGTACTGCCGGTCGAGCGCGGTCGGCGTGCCCTGTGTGAGGAGCTGGTCACGGAACGCCACGCACCCCGGGAACTCCATCGCGCCCCAGTTGAGCCCGGGGGTGAAGACCTGCTGGTAGTCGCCGAACGCGTAGGGCTCGTCGAAGACCGAGGTGTAGTGCTGGAAGCACGTGCTGGTGATGCGACGCAGCTCGTCGGCGTCGCGGCGGAGCTCGCGCTCCTGGGACGCTCGAGCGTGCCAACCGAAAGGCAGCGTGCCGCCGGGAGCGGGGGCGTAGGGCTCGTCCCAGGTGACCGAGACCCACGGCCCGCCGGCGACGAAGAAGAGGTAGGAGGAGACACGCGGCGTCGGCGCGAATAGCCAGGTGTCACCCTGCTCACCGGGCTCCCGGCCGGCCAGGACGCCGTTGGCCAGCACGGTCCAGTGCGACGGGGCGGTCACCGACACGGTGAAGGTCGTCTTGAGGTCGGGCTGGTCGAAGCAGGGGATGACCTTCTGGGCGATGTCCATGGCCGTGAAGCCGCACACGTAGCGCTCGCCGTCGGCGGGGTCGATCGTCACGGTCATGCTGTCACCGTCGGTGACGTACGGCAGGCGGGCGGTGACCCGGACCTCGTTGCGTGCGGCCAGGTCGTGCAGGGCGATGCGCCGGCCGTCGTACGGCGCCGGCTCACCGTCGAGGGTCACGTCGCTGGCACCGGCGAGCTCTAGGAAGCTGCTCGCCCCAGGTTCGGTGCAGCCGAACGTGAGGGTGGCCTCGACGGCGAAGTCGGCGGTCGAGGTCAGGTCGAGGTGGACGACGGTCTCGACGTCGGTGATGAGCGCGGCCCGCTCGCGGGCTTCGTGGAGGGTGAGGGACACCGGGCGACGGTAGCCCGTCGCGGATTGGCCTCGGGGCCGCGCCCCGCCTAGACTTTCCCGGTTGCCTCGGCGAGGGAGCCCATCGAACACCTGGGACTCCGTGATCGACTGGGCCCGGTCCGCCTCACAGCGCCGCGCTCACGATCCGGAGCGCGGCGTTCGTCGTCTCCGGCGCCCTGGCCCCCAGAGCCTCAAGCACCCCGCACCCCTCGTCAGGAGAAGTAGATGTCTGCACCCGAGAAGATCGTCGCCGAGACCCGCACCGAGTTCGGCAAGGGCGCGGCTCGCCGCATCCGTCGCGACAACAAGATCCCCGCCGTCATCTACGGCCACGGCAACGAGACGGCCCACGTCACCCTCCCGGGCCACCAGACCATGATGGCGCTCAAGCACGGCGGCTCCAACGCCCTCCTCGCGCTCGACGTCGACGGCACCGAGCAGCTGGCTCTCACCAAGCAGGTCCAGATCGACCCGATCCGCCGCCTCATCGAGCACATCGACTTCGTCGCCGTCCGTCGCGGCGAGAAGGTCACCGTCGACGTCCCCGTCCACGTCGTCGGCGAGGCCGGTCCCGACACCCTGGTGGTCACCGAGAACTCCACCCTGCAGGTCGAGGCCGAGGCCACCCACATCCCCGAGTTCTTCGAGGTCTCCGTCGAGGGCGCGGCTGTCGGCACCCAGATCCACGCCAAGGACCTCTCTCTGCCGTCGGGCACGACCCTGCTCTCCGACGACGAGCTGCTCATCGTCAACGTGACCCAGCAGATCTCCGCCGAGGCCCTCGAGGCCGAGCTGGAGGAGGCCGAGGCCGAGGCCGGCATCGAGCACGACGCTCCCGAGGCCGAGACCCCTGCCGAGGGTGTGACCGAGGAGACCGCTGCCGAGGGCGAGTCCACCGACTCGGAGTGACATGAGCGACCCAGCCGGCGCGACCGGTTCGGACGTCTGGCTCGTGGTGGGCCTCGGTAACCCGGGGCCCACCTACGCCGGCCACCGTCACAACGTCGGCTACCTCGTCGCCGACGAGCTGGCCCGGCGCCTGGGCCCGGTCCCCAAGGGAGGGCCCTGGCGCTCCCACAAGACAGGGCGCGCCGACGTCGTCGAGGGCAGGCTCGGGCTCGGTGGCCCGCGCGTCGTGCTGGCGAGGCCGCGCAGCTACATGAACGAGGTGGGCGGTCCCATCAAGGCGCTGGCCACCTTCTACAAGGTCGCGCCCGATCACCTCGTCGCGATCCACGACGAGCTCGACATCGCCTTCGGGACGCTGCGCACCAAGCTCGGCGGCGGCGACAACGGCCACAACGGGCTGCGCTCCCTGCGCTCGTCCCTGGGCACCGGCGACTTCTACCGCGTCCGTGCCGGGATCGGCCGGCCCCCCGGCCGCCAGGACGTCGCCGACTTCGTCCTCTCCAACTACTCCAGCGCTGAGCGCAAGGAGCTCGACGTGCAGGTGGTGGAGGCGGCCGACGCCGTGGAGTCCCTCATCCTCGACGGCCTGGAGAAGACCCAGCAGCGCTACAACTCCTGACATCTGCCGTCGGCTTCCCCTCGATGGGGGATGAGAGTGCGGCCACGGGCTCCTACGGTCGTGGCTCCACGTGCGATGGGGGAGGCGGGCACGATCGTGACACGGCGAGGCATCCGTCGTGCGGGCGTTGCCGTGCTCGCCCTCGGCCTGCTCGTGACGTTGGCGCTGGTGATCACCAACCTGAGCCTCGCCCGTCATCTGGGCAGGATCGACGGCGCCTTCGAGGGACTCGGCGAGAGGCCGGCGGCGGCGCCCGGCGAGACGATCCTCCTGGTCGGGACCCGTCCCGGTGACGACAGCGACGTCCCTTGGCTGCCCGGCGAGCAGTCGATCGAGGCGTTGATGATCGTGGAGATCGAGGCCCACGGCCGGGAGGTCCGGGTCGAGACGCTGCCAGCGGACCCGACGGTCGAGTCGGCGGTGGTCGCGTCCTCGCCCAACGCGTCGGTGGCAGCAGTGGAGGCGTGGTCGGGTCGACGTGTCGACCACCTGATGGCTCTCGACTGGGGCACCTTCGCCGAGCTCGCGGACGCCAACGGGCTCGATCGCTCCTACCGGTACGGCTCCTCGGCTGCGGTCCAGCACGACTACGTGCGCGACGTCCTGAAGGAGACCCTGCACGTCGAGCTGCGCCGGAAGCCGCTCGCCCTCTACCGCCAGCTGCGAACGACGGCCTCAGGACTGGCGATCGACGACGAGTGGACGATCGCCGAGCTGGACTGGCTGCTCATCTCGTTGCGCAACCTCCGATCGCGCGACATCGACTTCTCCACGGCTCGTCCCGGGTAGCGCTCACCAATATGCGGGAAAGCCCCCGTCGGTCTCCCGTCTCGTCGCCGCACCCCGTGACGATGCTCGCATCGGACGGTGGGGGCCGTCCCCGTATGACTGAGCACAGGGGATCTGACATGGCGGTGGCCAGTGTGGTCATTCCGGCGCACAACGAGTCCGCGAGCATCGCGCGAACCTTGGCTGCCTTGGCGACCGGCGTCGAGCCGGGCGACCTCGAGGTGGTCGTGGTCGCCAACGGATGCAGCGACCGGACCGCCCAGATCGCCCGCTCCGCCAACCCCCCGGTGCGTGTCCGGAAGATCGGCCAGCCCTCGAAGAGCGAGGCGGTGCGGGTCGGCAACGCCACGGCGTCCGTCTTCCCCCGTGTCCACCTCGACGCAGACATCGAGCTGACCGGGGCCGACGTGCTCCGGCTGGTGCAGCCGCTGATCGCCGGAGAAGTCCTCGCCACCGCCCCTCGGCGCGAGGTGCCGCGCGAAGGCTGTTCCTGGCCCGTCCGCTGGTTCTACGACGTCTGGGAGCGACTGCCGCAGGTCGAGAGCGGGCTCTTCGGACGAGGAGTCGTGGTCGTGGGCGAGGAGGGGCAACGCCGTCTTGACGCGCTACCCCGGATGCTCGGGGACGACCTGGCGATGTCTGACGCCTTCGGTGAAACCGAACGGCGCGTCGTCGCGGAGGCTGTCGCCGTCGTCCACCCCCCGCGAACCCTCCGCGACCTGCTGCGGCGGCGCATCCGCATCGTCACCGGCAACCACCAGGCGGATGCAGCTGACGTACGACGCGCCAGCTCGCGCACCAGCCCGCGTGTCCTGCTGGCGCTGGTCGCCGAGCAGCCGCGTCTCGCCGGTCCCGTGGCAGTCTTCGTGGCGGTGCACCTGACTGCGAGGATCGCTGCGCGACGGGCCATTCGCGCTGGAGACTTCACCACGTGGCAGCGCGACGAGAGCTCGCGCATGAAGACCCTCCGGGGTGTCGCGTCAGGAGCACGGTCGTGACCGCCCTCCTCGTGGCCAACGACGGCGGCCACATCATGCAGCTGCACACCCTGCGCCCGCGACTGGACGTCCAGGACGTGGTCTGGGTGACTCCGCGGACGCCCCAGACCGAGTCGCTGCTCGCCGGCGAGGTCGTGCACTGGGTCGAGCCGTCTCCTCCTCGTGACCTGCGAGCGGTCGTGCGCAACGCAGCGCGCTGCCGTGCACTCTTCGAGCGGTACGACGTGTCGCTGGTCGTCAGCACCGGGGCAGCGCTCGCGCTGTCCGTGCTGCCACTGGCCCGGATGCACAACATCGAGACGGTCTACATTGAGTCGGCCACCCGATCGGATGCTCCGTCGGTGTCGGGACGCGCGATGGCCCTCTTCCCAGGGGTGCGCACCTTCAGCCAGTCCACCTCTCTGAGCCGTGGCCGATGGACCTACCTGGCGTCACCGTGGGACCTCTACGAGTCAGCACTCGGCGAGCCGCGACCCATCTCGAGGATGGTCGTGAGCGTGGGTACCCAGGAGGGCTACGGGTTCCGACGTCTGGTGGAGCGGCTCGCCTCGCTGGTGCCTGCAGGAACAGAGGTGCTGTGGCAGACAGGGTGCACCGATGTCGAGGGCCTCGGCATCGACGGGCGCGTCAGCGTCCCCTCGGCAGAGATGGCCAGCGCGATCGCGGAGAGCGACGTCGTGGTGGCGCATGCCGGTACGGGCATCGCCCTCATGGCCCTGGAGAACGGCAAGTTCCCGGTGTTGGTCCCGCGTCGGGAGCTTCACGGCGAGCACGTCGACAACCACCAGCTGGCCATCGCGCTGGACCTCAGCCTTCGTGACCTGTGCGTCTCCCGAGAGGCCGACAAGCTGAAGCTCGCCGACCTCCACTACGCGGCGGCGCGGTCGGTGACGAAGGCGACGGCTCCCTCCGTCCTCGACCTGGTGCCGCGTCCCCGACGCGACTCGAGGGTCCTGCTGCCGACCTGACGCGACGACCCACAGGCAGCAGGGCTGCCTGAGGGCTGTCGTGGCGCGTTTCTGTCCTCCCCCCAATGGGGTATCGCGGCGCAGGGCCCTCGATCGTCAGGACAGGACATTCGGTCCACTGCTCAGGAATACCCAATATGGGTGAGAGCGGGTCTTCGAAAAGACCCTCGGGCAATTCTCCTGCGAATCCCGCACGTCGGCGAGCCGTCGTGCTCGTACGCGTGTCTGAGCGTGCTGAGAGGTGATCTAGGCCTCGCGGGCCCCGTCCGTCCCGACGCTGGGCAAGCCGGGGCGGGCGTGGGCGGTAAGTCGTTTCAGACGTGAATGGAGTGACGCATGGGCTTGAAATGCAGGGTGTCAATCCCGTGGGCTTTTTGGATTGCTCTGGTTTTCCTGCAGATTTGGTCAAGACCGAGCACACTCATTCACAGATGTCACGGCTCCTCGCGGTGCTGTTCATCAAGCGGTTCGGACCGAACGCGCCGGGTCAAACGGCGTGCCAACCCCCTCGGAGGAACATCACCTTGTCCCACTCACAGCGGAAGTCACAGCGCATCCTTGCCCTCGCCGCAGCAGCCCTCAGCGTCGGCGGCCTCCACCTCGCCGGCAGCAGCACCCTGGCAAGCGCCTCGCCGAAGCCGACCACCTCCGGCGGACCCACCATCAAGGGCAAGGTCTTCAAGAAGAACCTCGTGATCACCACGGACGGAACCGTCGTGGACGGCGCGGTCGTCAACGGTTCGATCGAGGTGAAGGCCGACAACGTCACCATCAAGAACACGACCGTGAAGTACTCGGGCTACCACAGCGTCCGCATCTACTCCGGCGCCGACGGCACCAGGATCCTGGACAGCAGGATCAACTGCCAGGAACCTCGCACCAACGGCGTCGTCTTCGGCAACTACACCGCCAAGCGGGTGCGCATCAACGACTGCCGCAACGACTTCATGTACAGCGCCGACAATCAGATCTACGTCGTGGACAGCTACGTCGACGGCGAGCTGTTCGAGAAGCGCGGCAAGCCCACCCCTGGGCCGAAGCCGAAGCCCACGCCGACCGCAACGACCACGCCGATCGTGTCGCCGACGGCCACCGCCACGGCGACTCCGACGGCCACCGCCACGGCGACTCCGACGGCCACCGCCACGGCGACTCCGACGGCCACCGCCACGGCGACGCCGACCGCCACGCCGACTGCGACTCCTACCACCCCGGTCGCCAGCGAGTTCCCGACGATCGCAACCACAGGTCCTCGTGAGACGTCTACGCGCACCACGTCCGGCCTGAGCTCGTCCGCCGCCGGCGAGACGATCTCGCGTGTCACCGTCAACGGTCGGCTCACGATCCGGCACGACAACGTGACCGTGCGGGACGTGACCATCAACGGCACCGGCACCTACATGCTCTACATCACCGACAAGGCCGACGGCTCCTGCCCCACCGGCGTCCGTGTCGAGTACACCGAGATCAACGGCGCCAACGCCGCCGAGAACGACATCCCGATCTACATGGACTGCGGTGGTGTGTTCGACCACGGCCACGTCCACAACGTGGGGCGGACCTCGCGACTGACCAACAACGGCACGGTCTCCAACTCCTACGTCGTCTCCAACCGGACCGGGGACTCGGGCGCCCACCGTGGCGCCGTCGGGACCAACGGTGGCAGCAACAACCAGATCATCAACAACGTGCTCATGTGCGAGGGCACCGGCTGCTCCGCAGCGATCCCCATGTATGGCGACTTCGCGCCCATCAACGGCATGCTGGTGCAGCACAACCTGATGGCTACGACGGGTGGCTACTGCGCCTACGGCGGCTCGGTCAACTCCAAGCCCTACCCCGACGGCTCGAACGTCCGGTTCATTGACAACCACTTCTCGACCCGCTTCTTCGACACCTGCGGTCGATACGGCACGGTGGCGAGCTTCGATGACGGCGTGCGCGGCAACGCGTGGTCGGGCAACGTGTGGCACGAGACCGGACGGGCGATCAGCGCCCCCTGACCTGACCTGCGATGCACGACCCCGAGCGCCGGGGCTGAGGGGCCCAGGTCCCCGGCCTCGGCGCCGGCTCGAGCGGTGCCCCACCGCCCGAGCTGAGCGTCCTGGATGTGTCCGGGCGGAGAGATCCCCGATTTGTGCCTCCGCGACACGGCTCTACCCGATCTTGGGAAGGGCTGAGCGGCGTCGTACGGGCCAGGACAGAGGCGTCGTACGCGGTCGTCCGGGCTGGCGTACCCCACCTGGGGGAGGCCACTCGGTGGGCACCGTCGTCAGTGCGGTTGTGCCTGCGCTCTGTGGGTATCTTCTTCCACGCCCATCCAAGGCCCATCCACGGCCCATCCGACGCCCCTTGTGTGGCACAGGGTCCTCGAACCCCCGAGGCGCGCGGCTGACTCGGTTGCATCGCCTGCCCCGTCGAGCGGAGAAAGAACCCCATCATGCTGAACAGATTCGCCCAGGACACCAGGCGCATGGTCGTCGTGGGAGTCGTCACGGTCCTGTCCGCCGGTGCCCTGAGCGCCGCGGCGACTGCTACCGCCGGGCTCGCGTCCCAGCAGGCGACCGCGAGCGCCGTCGCTCCGGCCGCCACACCCGAGGCCCAGCCCAGGAGAAAGTCCAGGAGGGTCCTCGAGCTCACCGAGGAGGGCAAGGTCCTCGACGGTGCGCGCGTGAAGGGCACCATCGTGGTCAAGGCCGACAGGGTCAAGATCAAGAACTCCCGCGTCCGGGGATCGATCGTGGTCAGGGCCGACGGGGTGAAGATCAAGAACACCACGGTGACGTCACGGGGTCGCCAGGGCATCCGGGTCTCCCGCTACACCGCCGGCACCCGGATCCGGAACAGCACGGTCGCGTGCACGGCGCGCCGGACGAACGGCATCGCCCCCGGCAACTACGTCGCACGACGAGTCCGTGTCAACGGGTGCAAGCGGGCCTTCGTGTTCAGCAGGAAGAATCCTGCCAAGGTGCGCAAGAGCCGGATCAACGGAAAGCCCTACAGCAACGGTGTGAAGTCCCTGCTCCCGCTCTCCCCGCCGACGTCCCCCCCGACGCCGACACCCACTCCGACGGTGACCCCGACCGTCCCGGTCTACGAAGGGTGGCCGACTCCCGAGAGCACGGGGCCGCGCCAGGCCGCCACACACACCACGGGGAACCTGAGCTCCTCAGAGGCGGGTCAGGTGATCTCCGGTGTCACGGTCAACGGTCGCCTGACCGTGCAGCACGACAACGTGACGGTGAGTGACGTGACGATCAACGGCACCGGCACCTACATGCTCCACATCACCGACAAGGCCGACGGCTCGTGCCCCATCGGTGTGCGTGTGGAGTACACCGAGATCAACGGCGCCAACGCCGCCGAGAGCGACATCCCGATCTACATGGACTGCGGTGGTGTGTTCGACCACGGCTACGTCCACAACGTGGGGCGGACCTCGCGCCTGACCGACAACGGCACGGTGTCCAACTCCTACGTGTTCTCGAACCGCACCGGCGGCTCGGGTGCCCACCGGGGCGCTGTCGGGACCAACGGTGGCAGCAACAACCAGATCATCAACAACGTGCTCATGTGCGAGGGCACCGGCTGTTCCGCAGCGATCCCGATGTATGGCGACTTCGCGCCCATCAACGGGATGCTGGTGCAGCACAACCTGATGGCCACCACCGGCGGCTACTGCGCCTACGGCGGCTCCGTCAGCTCCAAGCCCTACCCCGACGGCTCGAACGTCCGGTTCATCGACAACCACTTCTCGACCCGCTTCTTCGACACCTGCGGTCGATACGGCACGGTGGCGAGCTTCGACAACGGTGTGCGCGGCAACGCCTGGTCAGGCAACGTGTGGCACGAGAGCGGACACGCGGTCGGCGCCCCCTGAGGCACCTCGGTCCGACTGACCCCAGCGGACTGTGGTGACCTGGTGTGCTGGCCGATAGGGTCGGCACACCAAGCCAACCGTGCAGGACTCGACAACCATCCCACCCACGCGGGCCTGGTCCACCCGAGCGGAGAAACTCCTGTGATCAACATCGATGGCACGTACCGCAAGGGCGCCCTCGTCCTGGGGGCGGCTCTGATCGCCGCCACCGCGTTCTACGCGAACGCCGCTGCCCCGTGGCAGTCCGACCATGCGGCGACAGGCTCGGCAGCACGTGATGACCACGGCGCGGGGGAGGCCGTCGGGGAGACCATGGAGAGCGTCACCATCACCCAGGACGGGACCGTCCTGGACGGCGCGGTCGTCAACGGCTCGATCTCGATCCAGGCGGACAACGTCACGATCAAGGACACGACCGTGAGGTACTCCGGCTACCACAGCATTCGCGTCTTCCCCGGTGCCGAGGGGACGGAGGTCCTGCGGACCACGATCGAGTGCGGTTCAGAACGCACGAACGGACTCGTCTTCGGCAACTACGTCGCCGAGGAGGTCCGCGCCAACGGGTGCCGCAACGCCTTCCTGAGCGACGCGGCCAACCCGGCCGAGGTCGTCGCCAGCTGGGTCGACGGTGAACCGTTCGAGCAGCCGGCGGCACCGGACAGCCCCCCGGTCGTTGCTGCGGAGGAGCCGAGCGCGACGGCGACGCCGACCCCGACCCCTGGGGTCTCGGCCACCCCGTCCTCGGCCGCGAGCGAGACGCCCGCTCCGGGTCCGACGAACGAGGCTCCTGCCCCGACCGTGTCACCGCCGACGGCGCCGCTCGCCAGGCCGACCGTCCGCCGCACCTGGCCGACTCCTGGCAACACCGGGCCGCGCAGGGCCGCAAAGCGGACGACGAACGACCTCTCGAGCCGGAAGCCCGGTCAGGTGATCTCGCGAGTCACCGTCAACGGACGCCTCACGATCCGCCACGACGACGTGACCGTGCGGGACGTGACGATCAACGGTGACACCACCTACATGCTGCACGTCGAGGAGAAGGCCGACGGGACGTGCCCCCGGAACGTCCGCGTCAAGTACACCGAGATCGACGGGTCCGACGCCGCCGAGGACGACATCCCCATCTACCTCGAGTGCGGTGCAGTCTTCGATCGCGGCCACGTGCACCACGTCGGACGCACGTCGAGGCTCACCGACAACGGCACCGTCAAGAACTCCTACGTGATCTCCAACAGGACCGGGGACTCGGGCGCGCACCGTGGCGCTGTCGGGACCAACGGCGGCAGCAACAACAAGATCATCAACAACGTGCTCATCTGTGAGGGCTCGGGCTGCTCGGCCGCCATCCCGATGTACGGAGACTTCGCGCCGGTCAAGAACATGCTCGTGAAGCGGAACCTGATGGCCACGACCGGCAGCTACTGTGCCTACGGCGGCTCGGTGTCCTCCAAGGACTACCCGGACGGCTCGAGGGTCCGGTTCATCGACAACCACTTCTCCACGCGGTTCTTCAAGACGTGCGGGCGGTACGGCACGGTGGCGAGCTTCGACAACGGTGTCCGCGGGAATGTCTGGTCCGGCAACGTCTGGCACGAGTCCGGCAAGCCGGTCCGGGCGCCCCGCTGACCGGGATGCCTGAAGTGGAGCGGCTGGTCTCCCGCGTTCTGGTCGCGGCCTGCCGAGGCGGTGAGGTCGACGCGCCCCTCCGCTCCTCCGACGCCCCCGAGCTGATCGCAGCGGCACGGTTCCACCGCATCGCTCCGCTGGTGCTGGCAGCGCTGCGACACAGGGGTGACGAGGGCCTGCAACCGCTGCAGCAGGACCGCCTCCGGGCAATCACCGCACACCTCCGGGCCTGTGCCGCGCTCGACGAGCTGGCTGCGCTGCTGGACGGGGTCGACTGGGTCACGTTCAAGGGGCCGGTCTTCTCGCAGACGGTTCACCCCGTGCCCGGCCTGCGCACCTACAACGACGTCGACGTCCTGGTCGCGCCCGCGGCGTTGCGTGAGGTGTGCCGGAGACTGCACGCCGCGGGGTGGAGGGTGGCCGATTTCGAGGACATGCTGCTCGACGAGGAACCGCCGGGGGAGATGCACTGGGTGGCCCCCGGCGGCGTGCTGGTCGACCTCCATTGGTCGATGATCAACATGCACTCGCGCCGCCGGCTCTTCGACGTCAGCACCTCGGCGCTGTTGGAGCGCCGCGTGAGAGTCGCGCCCGGCGTGGGTCAGCAGTGGTGGACCCTCGATCCGGTCGACGCGTTGTTGCACGCCTGCCTGCACGCGGCACTGGCAGGCGCCAACAAGCTGGTCTACCTGGTGGACGTCGACGGGCTGAGCCGTGCGGTGACGGACTGGGACGAGGCCGCAGCGCGCGCGCGGCAGTGGGGCGCGCAGAGCCAGGTCTCCCTCGTCATGGGCCGCGCGAGGCGCGTGCTCGGGACGCCTGTCCCCGCCGACCTGGACTCCAAGTTGGGCGTTCCCCTGCCCGTGCGTGCCCTGATGTCGCTCACGAACAGGACAGCGCCCGTGCCGGACGTGCGCAAGGGCACCGGCTGGAGCCGGTTCATCGCCCGTGCGGTGGGCCCGACCACCGGTGCGACCGTCTGGGCTGCGGCGACCCACGCACTTCGCGGGCTCACCGAGCGGGTGAGAACGCGCCGAGGAGCGGATCGCGAACGGGTCCCCGCCGATGAGCGATCCCTCGAGGTCTTCCTGTCCGCTGTGGAGTCCCGGGCCACAATGGTGGTCTAGCTAGTCCACCTGGGGTAAGTGCAGCCCGAACCCGCCGCCCGACCGTCCGTCCCGGGGTAGGGTCCCGGCACCTTCCTCGGCGACACAGGGGGTTAGATGCCTTCTCCGGCTGCATCGATCGTTCGCGACCCCGCCTTCCGCCGCCAGTTCGTCATGGGACCCGACTTCTCCGACCTCCTGCCGCAGTGGCGGCGTCACTGGGTGGCCAACGGGTTGGCGTTGTCCGTCCATCCCGATCTGCCGGTCACCCGCGTGGACGCCGGCGCCCGCAGCATCGTCCTGCTCGGCTTCGTCCTCGATCCCCGCCATCCCGAGCGCGATGACCAGACGATCCTCGACGAGGTGGTGCGCGAGTCGCACACGTTCGACGAGGTGTTGAGGGCGTTCGACCCGCTCGCTGGTCGTTGGGCGGCCCTCTGGCTCCACGCGAACGGTGCGCATGTCTTCCACGACCCGGCCGCCCTGCGGCAGGTCTACCACGGCCGCGACAGCGCCGGCGCCTTGTGGTGCGGTTCCAGTCCCAGCCTCATCTCCCGGGTGGCGGGTCACGCCGAGGACGTCGTCCACCGCGAAGAGATGGTCCGCGACGGGCTCCTCGACCCGGGCACGACCCATTTCTGGCCGGGCACCGGCTCCTCCTTCGTGGGCATCGAGCGGCTCCTCCCCAACCACCATCTCGACGTCAGGACGGGAGAGGTCCGACGCTACTGGCCGCACGCGCCCATCCCACCGGTCGATCCCGACGTGGCGACCGCACGGTGCGCGAGCATGCTCACCGGCGTGATCGCCGCGGCTGCCGAGCGGTACCCGCTCGCCCTGGCGGTGACCGCCGGCTTCGACTCGCGCATCCTCCTGGCAGCCTCGCGCCCCCGCGCGGAGCGGCTCTCGTTCTACACCCTCAAGAAGGTCGGCACGAGCCGCCACGGTGGTGACGTCCGGGTGCCCCACCAGATGTTGCGGAAGGTCGGCCTCCGCCACCGCGTGATCCCGGTCAGTCCGACGCCGCACGGGCAGGTGTTCGACACCATCCGCGACACGTTCGTCCCCTGCCACAGGTCGACGGCCAGCTCCGCACAGGCGTTGCACGACCACCCGCCTCGCAGCGAGGAGAGCTGGGTGACGATCAACGGCAACGTGTCCGAGGTGACCCGACGGCGCAACCCCTACGCGCGCCTCTCCGCGACACCGCCGAACTTTGCGCGAGCGGCGAGGATGAGCGGGAGTTCCCTTGCGATGGAGCAGCTCGCGGCGTGGTGGGCCGGTGCCGTCCCCGCGGTCGAGGTCTCCGGCGTCGACGGGTGGGACCTGTACTACTGGGAGCAGCCCATCGGCGGCTGGCTGGCCACCGTGCGGACCGAGTTCGACGTGGTGGAGGAGGGGCTCACGCCGTACAACTGTCGCTCGTTGCTCACCACCATGATGGGGGTCGACTCCTCCTTGCGGGGCGGACCGGACTTCCCCTTCCACCGTGGTCTCATCGCCCACATGTGGCCCGAGCTGCTCGACCACCCGATCAACCCCCCTGTGCTCCGCACCAGGGTGAGACAGACGCTGCGAGGGAAGCTATTGCACAGATCACGCCCCGGCGAATCCTCTAGCGTGGGTCACCGTGTCCCATGAAATCCTCCTCCTGACCGGGTCCCCCGGTGCTGACCGGCACCAGCGACGCCGCCGTGTCCTGGAACATGCCGCCGCACAGGTCCCGGCCGCCGCGGCATGGCAGGTCTTCGAGGACGAACGCACGGCCCTCGCACTCGTGGAGACGAACCCCGAGGGCGGCACGACTGCGATCGCCGAGCGGGGGCCGGACGGCGGCCTGGTGGTGGTCGTCGGCCTCTCGTCCGAGGCGGCCCGGGCCGCGGGGGACTCGGTGGCGGGCCAGCACAGCGGGGCCGAGCACGGCCACGTCAAGGTCGTGCTGGGATCGCACGGTGAGATCGACATCTCGACCGACGGCACCGGCATCATCCCGTCCTTCTGGGCGGCTGGACGCGGAGAGGTCGCCTTCTCCACCCACCTGGCCTCCCTGGTCAGCCTCGGGGTCTCTCCGACGCTCGACGAGATCGGGTCCCTGGAGTACCTCGTGATGCTCCAGCCGCTCCGCGCCCGGACCGTGCTCGCCGGCGCCTCGCTCCTGCCCGCCGGCGGTCGCCTGCACGTCACACCCGGGGCCGCGCCGGAAGAATCGGTGCGGGGTCTCTACGTGCCGTCCGAGGACCGTCTGGGCGACGACGAGGCCGTGCGCGAGTTCGCCGCGCTGTGGTCGACCGTCACGCGCGACCTCCTGGACCGCGCCGGGTCCGAGCGGCTCGCCCTCGGCCTCAGCGGCGGACTCGACAGTCGCGCCATCGGGGTCGAGTGCGTGCGCCTGGGCCGACGTCCGCATGCCTTCACCTACGGCTCGTCCACCTCACGGCCGGCCAGGGTGGCGACGGAGGTGGCTCGCATCCTCCAGCTCGACCACACGGTGCTCCCTCTCCAGCAGGACCGCCTGTTGCCTCGCCCGGTCGAGCTGGCAGGGCTGCTGGACGGGGCTCACAGTCCTGCGGAGATGTACGAGCTGTGGTTCGGCCCCGCGCTCAAGGAGTTCGCCGACGTGGTGGTCAACGGCCACGGTGGTGGCCCCCTCTGGGGGGACGAGAAAGCGTTGGGCATCAGCGACGAGGCACGTCTCCTCGACACCCTCGAACGACGCTTCGGCGGTGAGGTGGACGGCGTCGCTCCGTTCCTCGCCGACGGCCTCCGGGGCACGGCGCGCGCGACGTTCCGGGGCTCGTTGCGCGACTCCCTCGAGCCGTGGACGGCCCTGGACCGGCCTGACGTCGTGTCGTTCTGGAACGTCAACAACCGCCAGTTCCGCTGGGGCAACATGCTCGCGACCGCGCTGCGGCGCTCGGGGTTGCGACTCGAGGCGCCCTTCATGGACTCGCGCTTCCTGCAGTTCAGCGCGCGACTCACGCCTGAGCAGCGCAGGAACGGCCGGTTGTACCTCCGGATGCATCGCGAGGTCTTCGCCGAGACCGCTGACGTACCTCGCTCCGACGACGGCAACCCCCCGCGGCACCTCAGCCACCTCTACTGGTCGGGGGAGTCGTCCTTCGCCCACCAGTTCACGCGGTTCGCGCGCGAGCACCCGATCAGTGCCGCGCGTCGTGCATCGAGGAGGTTGCAGGGCAATCTCGCCCATCGCGTCGAGCACTCGTCCGCGCTGGCACGCCCGGCCGAGGCACACCTCTCCAACAGCTCGATCTTCGTCGCTGATGTCTGGCTGCGCACCGACGACGCCTACCGGACCCGCCTGCGCGACTTCCTGGACAGCGCCCCGACTCCGCCGGTCCTCTCGGCGGCGTCGGTGAAGCGGGCTGTGGACGAGGTCGCCTCGGGTCGGGCACGGGGCGGAGCCCTCCGGCTGGCCAGGATCGCTACGTTGCAGGCGTGGAGCCAGGAGTTCGACCGACGTGCCACGGCACTGGCGTCCGTGCGATGAGGGCCGGCGTGGTGTCCGCACCCGTCTGGTCGGGTCCGAGCCGGAGTAGCACTTGGGTGGCCAGCCGGCTGCGTGGGCGACCCAGGAGGGCGCGCACGCTCTCGTTGGCCAGCACGACGGCCCAGTAGACGACGCTCGGGACGAGCGCGTGGCGCTTGCGGTAGAGGCGCTGGCGGTTGACGGCGACCAGGGTCCACAACTCGGGTGAGGACTCCATCTCCCCGCCGGGATGGGTGACGCTTGCGGCTGTCGTGAGCTGGACGCGAAAACCCTCGTCACGCGCGCGCAGGGCGTAGTCGGTCTCCTCGGAGTAGAGGAAGAAACGTTCGTCCCACGAGCCGACGGCGTCCAGGACCGCTCTCGAGAGGAACAGTGCGGCGCCGGTGGCCCAGTCGGCGGTCGCGCCCTCGACGTACTTCGAGGAGTCCCGGACCTGGTCACCCAGCCACGGATGGCGTGCCGCGCGGTGACCGCCGAGGACGGCCTCGCCGGCGGCACGCAGGATGGTGGGCTCGCGTCGCAGCGAGAACTTCACCTCGCCCGCCTCCGACAGCACCGTCGGGACCGCGATGCCGACTTCGGGGTCGGCCTCGACGACGGCGAGGAGGTGCGCCACGCTTCCCGGTGAAGGGACGGCGTCGGGGTTGAGGACGTAGACGCCACGGCGCGCCGTGCACTGCCGCAGCGCCAGGTTGATGCCGGCGGCGTAGCCGACGTTGCCCGGTGCGCGCACCACGGTGACCCAGGGCGCCACCTCCTCGATGGTGGCGACGGTGTCGTCGCTCGAGGCGTTGTCCACCACGACCACCCGCGAGCCGGGCACACCGACGAGTGCGGCAGGGAGTGCGGCGAGGAAGGGCTCGATCACCGACGCGCTGTTGTAGGTCACGCACGCAACGACCACCTCGGCGCTGGGGTCGTCAGCCCCGGCAAGACCCGTCGGCTGCGGGATCGTGCGCCCGCTCACCACTTCGCCGGCCTCCCGGCGGCGATGCTGACCCGGCGCCGGAGGGACTTGGCCTTCTTGCGCCACCCGGAGTAGGACCGAGGGTCGAGGGACGCGGTCTGGAGCACGATGGCGCTCTGCACGAGCTGCGCTGTCCACTGCTCGACGGTGCTGACCCCGTTGGCCTTGGCGGACAGGGGCATGCGGTCGAGCAGGTCCTCGTCGTCGTGGATCAGGGTGTGGGGGGAGCGGGGGTCGTCCATGTGGTCCTCGGGGACGAACGGGTGGTAGAAGCCGTTGACGGCGCCCGCCCGCGCCGCGCGGATGCAGTAGCCGGTGAACGACTCGTCCGGTCCCAGCGGGCCGTGCGCCTCGGTGAGCGCCCGCGGCATGAGGTAACCGCTGCCCTGGACCCACAGGTTGCGCATCAGCGAGTGTCCGCCGGCGTACTCCTTGATCTTGCGCTGCGCCAGCTCGGGGCGGAAGTCCTCTGCGGGGTGCCGCCAGCTGCCGATCACGCCGAACTCCGGATTGGCGTCGTGGGCCGCGACGAACGTGTCCAGCCATCCGGGCGACACCAGGCAGTCATCGTCGACCTTCGACACGAACCGGGCGTCCGAGCCCGACCACAGCCAGTTCGTCGGCTCACGCAGGCGCACGTTCTCGCGACTGTGGTGGAAGCGCGCGACGCGTGCGTCCTGCCGATAAGGGCGGATCGCCTCGAGCGTCGCCTCGTCGTCGCCGTTGTGCCACAACCACACCCGGTCGTCCGGGCCCAGCGTCTCGAGCAGTCTCGGCAGCGAGAGGTGCACGTATCCCGCACTGCGGTAGGTGATCATGACGATGTCAGCGCGTGCGCCCACGGGACCCCACTTCCCTCGGTTCGAACTCAGGACGCTTCAAGCCCCGGACGAAGATGCGTCGAGCGGTGCCCAGCGTGGAGGTGAGCTTGGCGCGTAGCGGCAGCTTCCACCACAGGCGGAACGACGGCATGCCCCGGAACCGCGGCGTGGGCATGCCGAGCAGCCGCATGCTCTGGACGCGGCCCCACACGGCGCCTCGGGTCGACTCGAGGTTGGGCTGGGAAGCCGGCAGCTTGTCCATCGAGAGCGGGGCTCCCTCCAGGGCGCCACCGGCCAGCGCCGACTCGAGCAGCCGACGGCCCCGCTCGGTCCGGACCACGACGAGTGAGCGGCCCCCCTCCTCGTCGGTGACGGGCCGGTACCAGGGGTCGCCGATCGAGAGGTCAGCGAACTCGCCGGTGTGGTCGGGGCAGATGAGGCATCGCCACTGCCGGTGCTTGGTGAGCTTCCCCCAGGAGTCGGCATAGCTCGTCGAGGCGCGTCGGCCGTCGTGGGTCTCGACACGGAACTCACCTGGCCAGCCCTCGCCGCGGTAGTCCAGCCGCTTCACCGTGTCGGGGTCGATCCCGAGGTCGGCCACGACGCTCCTGGTCGCCTCTGTCGACGGGGTCCCTGCGCAGAAGATGCCGAGCGTCACGGCCACCTTGTCGGCGAGTGCCGCGCGTTGCTCGGCAGCCTTCCGGGTGCCAGCGATGTCGCAGGGCTTCCCGACTACGACGCAGGGACCTTCGGCGTCCTCCACCAGATCGAGCCGCTCGCAGGGACTGGCCGGTGAGTAACGCGAACCGGTCGCGGTGACGATGTCCTCGCGCGAACGGTTGAGGACCGTCTCGTTGCGCAACGGGTCCTCCTGTGACGCCCTCACCTGGAGGGCCCCGACCGCGATGCCCGCCTCGATCGCGTGGGCAGCGAGCGCGCTCACCACGCCGCCCGAGGAGCCACGGTGGCGCAGGACCGGGTCGGCCGCCCAGCACTCGTACAGATCGAGGACCGGGCCCCACTCGCCGTGGAAGGGGGCGTCGTCCAGGCTTCCGACGGGATGGCTCAGCTCGCGTCCGGGGCAGGCCGCGACCCCCGCTCCCGTCGTCGGACCTGTCACGCCCACGATCGGGAGAGGGCGACGACCCACGTCAGGGACGTCGGCCATCTGGAGCCTGTCGGGGTGCAGGTGTGCACAGACACCGCAGCCCGTGCACAACCGGGCCTGCGTGATCGACTCGATGCTGTCGGGGAGGCGCCCCATCATCGGCGCAGGCTCCTGCGGTCAGCGGGATCGTCACGGCGCGCGTATGCGAAGACTTCACGAAGCTGGCTGCGCGAGCGTTCGACCGTGGACGTGGCGTGCTCGGAGAGCAAGGTCGCCGTGCGCGCACGGGAGTGATAGCCGGCCAGCAGCCGCTCGACCGCCTCGGCGCCGGACACGTCGCGTGCGTCGACGCACTGGTCCTCCACTCCGCAGGTCTCGAACACGCCGCGGGTCTTGTCGCTGTAGGCATAGGCAGCCACGGGCGTGAGGGTCGACAGAGCCGCGATGGTCGAGTGCATCCGGCTCCCTGCGAACCAGTCGAGCTGCGAGATGCACCACTTGACCTCTGCGGCGTCCAGCTCCGGCGAGAGGACCGTGGTCCGGCGTACCTGGTCGGTGCCGAGGCGCTCGCGCAGGCGCGTGATGGCGTTGACGTCGCTCTCACCGCCGCCTCCGGGGACGTGCACGTGCGGCACGAGGAGGACGTGGGTGCCGGCGTCGACCAGGGACGCGACCAGCGCAGTCATCGTGTCGAGGTAGTCGCCGGCCAGTCCGAAGCGATCGTGCGCCTCGCGGTCCAGGAGCAGGCCGCTGACGTTGACACCCACGACCGGAGACGCCGCGAGCTGTTCCACCTGCGTGGCCACCTCGGCTGCTGGCTTGCGTGGCTCGAGAGCGAAGGCGACGTCCACACCGTCGCGCAGCCGAGAGGGGTCGACGTCGTCACCGGCGAGCTCGAGCAGCTGCTCGTAGCTCCAGGGATCGCGCGCGTAGGCCAGCGCCGAGGCTCGGACGAGACGTCTCGCGATCGCGCGCGCCTCGGGGGTGGTGAAGGGCCCGTAGGTCTGAGGCAGCAGGATCAGCGGGCGGCCCGCCCGCAGTGCAGCCTCCTTCGGAAGGGTCACCGTCCGCAGGCGCGTGGGGCCGTACAGGTCGGTGAAGCTGTCGCCGGCGCTGAGGTCGAGGATCGCGTCTGCTTCCCGGAACCGACGGGCGACGGCATTGACGGCCGGAAAGGTCGACTGGGCGGCCCTGACCTGGGCCCAGCTCTCCGGGCGGTGCCAACGGCGGGACTGGCGTACGCCGACGTACTCCACCGAGCCGCCGGGATATCGCTCGCTCGAGTCCGGGCGCACTCCCCAGCCGTCGTCGAGGATGCTCAACCTGCCGCCTCTCGCCTCGCGTTGGACCGCGTCTGCGACGGAACGGCCGAGCGCCTCCACGCCGCGGTTTCCGTTGCCCACGGCGGCGCCCGCCAGGACAAGCCGAAGTTCCCCCATGTCGAGATTATGGCTCTCGCGTCAGTGGTGGGCGATGTTTGCCCGCGTCCGTGCAGGTCGTGGACTAGACCATCCGAACGCCGTTGTAGCCCATTTTGAGCATGCCGGGTCTCCCTGCGGCTACGCCATCCGGGCGGGACTCATACTGATGCGCGGTCGTGGCTCGCACATGAGTCGGCGTGTCAAGGGGGGCTTCAGGTTGGACTCTGGCGGATCGCGGATCCTTCCAACACTCCCGCGCGACGAGGCGAGGCGCGATGGCCCCTCCGGCACGACGGTGGTCGGCCGCGTCCGATCCGGAGAGACGACCCCCCCGACTGCGAGGCAACCAGTGAGCACCAGCGCCTTCGCTGTCCCGGCACGGGGAAACAACAAGGGCCTGCGCGCGCTGAGGAGCGTAGGCGTCGCGTGGCGCCGACTCTCGCCCTTCTTCCGCGGCTCCCGCCGGCACATCATGCTGCTCGTCGCGCTTGCGGTCTCGGCTGGCTTGGTCGAGGCATCCGTCCTCGCGCTGGTCGCGACCATCGCCGTGGCGCTCTCGACCGGTGGCGGAGAGGTTGCGCTCCACGTCGGCCCGCTCGCGGCCGATCTGTCCCAGTCCGGAGCCCTGGCGGTGGCGTTCGGACTCACCCTGGTGCGCGCTGCGCTGCAGCTCGCTCTTGCCTACCTGCCTGGACGCATGAGCTCCCAGGTGATGGCCGACTTGCGTGTGGACCTGTTCTCCGCCTTCACCAACAGCGCCTGGTCCGTCAAGGCCCAGGAGGGTGGCGGAGCATTCCAGACGCTCATGACCCAGAACGTCACGTACGTGGCGCTGGCAGTCATCAGCCTGGCGAACGGCGTCACCGCCACGATCATGTTCACGATCATGATCGCCGCCGCGCTGGCGCAGAGCTTCGTGGCTGCGAGCCTGATGGCGATCGGGGCGTTCGTGCTGTTCTTCACCCTCCGCCCGCTGTCACGGCTGCTTCGGCGGTTCGCCAAGCGCCTGAGCAGAGCTGCGATGCGCTTCACCGAAAGCGTCCAGGACATCATTGCCGTGGCCGAGGAGACGGAGGTCTTCGGTGCGACGGAGTCCTACGTCGCCGCGTTCCACGACCAGGTTGACGCCGTACGACGACCGTATGCGAGGACGCGCTTCCTGTCCGCCGCGATGCCGGCGCTCTATCAGAGCGTCGCCCTCGTGATGCTGGTGCTGGCGCTGACGGCGGTTGCGCTCGCCGAAGTCGGCAACCTCGCCGGGCTGGCAGCGGTGATCTTGCTGCTGGTCCGCGCTCTCACCTACGCCCAGCAGATGCAGGCCGCGATCACCAGCATCGACGAGCGGTTGCCATTCATGCACCAGATCCTCGATGCCCTTGATCGCTACCGACGCAACCCTCAGCAGGACGGCACACGGGATCTCGACACAGTGGCCTCGCTCTCAGTGGAGGACGTGTCCTTCGGCTACCGAGCCGACACCGAGGTTCTTCAGGACGTGAGCTTCGGCGTGTCCCGTGGAGAAGCGATCGGCATCGTGGGCCCGTCGGGTGCGGGCAAGTCATCCGTCGTGCAGCTGATCCTGAGGCTGCGCGAGCCGAGCTCGGGGAGGGTGCTCGTCAACGGCCAGGACGTGCGCGAGATCAAGCGTTCCGCGTGGCGCAAGAAGGTTGCCTACGTGCCCCAGAGCTCACAGCTGGTCCGAGGCACCGTCCGGGACAACATCCGCTTCTACCGTGAGTGGCTCGACGACGAGCAGGTCGAGCGTGCAGCCCGGCGCGCGCACATCCACGAGGAGATCATGTCGTGGCCCGAGGGGTACGACACCATGATCGGCCAACGGGCCATCTCAGGCGGTCAGCGGCAGCGCGTGTGTCTCGCCCGTGCGCTGGCGGACGAACCAGAAGTCATGGTGCTCGACGAGCCGACCAGCGCACTCGACGTCCGCTCCGAGGAGGCGGTGCGCCAGTCGCTCCACGAGGTCAAGGAGGACACGATCCTGGTCCTCATCGCACACCGCCTCTCGACGCTCTCCATGTGCGACCGCATCGTCGTCATGGTCGACGGCCGCGTGTCAGCCGTCGGTTCGCACGCCGACCTGGTCGAGAAGAACGACTTCTTCCGTGAGGTCAATGAGATCACCCACCGGCAGGTCGCCCAGTGAAAGGCGTCGATGCGGATGCCGCCCGTGCGCTCATGGAGTTCGGCTTCACCGGTGCGGAGGCCGCCAGCCTCGAGCAGCTCCCTCGAGGCATCAAGAACCTCAACTACAAGGTGCGGGCCTCGGGGCAGGACTGGGTGCTCAAGTGCCATCAGGCTGCCGGAGCCGCCGAGCGACTCGCGTCCTCCCACCGGATGGAGCTCGCCCTGGGCCAGGCCGGCTTCCCGGTGGCGCCCCTGAGGCGGCTTGAGTCGGGAAGGACGATCGTCGAGACACCGACGGGGGTCTTCACCCTGCACGCGTGGGTGGAGGGGCGCCAGATCTCCATCGACCAACGCGAGCAGGCGCTGTCCGACAAGCCCGCCCTCGTGGAGGAGCTGGGAGGTCTCCTCGGCGAGCTCCACCGCGAGGCAGCTGGTTCACTCGGCCACGGCAGTGGCAACGGCCAGGCAGACGTCCTCGCACGACTCGCGGCCCCCAGCGAGATCGCGGCGCGTGTCCGCCGGGGTGGCACGCTCGGCACGTCCAAGACACTGAAGATGCGTCTACGCGGACCGAGGAATGAGTTCGAGAGGTGGATCCTCGAGGTCCTTCCCGACCTGTTCCGACGGGCCGACCGCCTCGCCTCGCCGGAGGTCGCCTCTCAGGTCGACGGCGGTGACGTGGTCGTGGCACACAATGATCTCAACTGGGAGAACGTGGTCCTGAGCCCGTCGCTCGACGTCCTGGCGGTCCTCGACTTCGACAATGCCTCGGTGCTGCCGCGCGCACTCGACGTCGGCGCCGCCGCTGTGGTGCTCGTCGGTGTCGAGCCCTCCAGGGTGGAGCGCTTCTCGAGTGCCTATGCGCAGGCTTCGGGGGTCTCCGTGGAGCGCTCTGCCCTCGCACTCGGCATGCAGTGGAAGTGCGTGCGATCGATCCTGTGGACCATTGATGCCTACGCGAGCGGGAAGGTGGGCAGGTCGGAGCTGGCCGCCACCTGGTGCGGGCACCTCTACGACAGCGCGCAGACGCTGCCCCTGTGGGGAGGGCCTCTGAAATGCGAAGAGGCATGACCCTCGGCCGTCACCTCCGATCCCTCGCTGGAGGGCGATCGGGTCGGCCGCTCGATTATGCTGGACGAGGCCATCGACCGACCTCGCCGGCGCCGGACACGGCACACTGGAGGTCGCGGACGCGGAGACCGCACGGGCGGGTCACGTGGTGAGGGAGACGAGCAGCTTGGACGTCTGGGGAATCACGGTCGCGGCTCTGCGCCGCTGGTACGTCTTGCTGCCGCTGCTGGTGCTGACGGTTTTCGCAGCCCTTGCCGTCGGACGAGGCATGCAGCCGGAGTACGAGGCAGTCGGCGTCGCCGTCTACACCCCTGGCAGCGGACTCGTGGTGACCGAGGAGGACGTGGAGATCCGCAATCCCTACGGCTCCCTCGACGAGGCCAACACGATCATCGGCATCGTGCTGGACGGTCCGGTCGCGCGCAGTGAGATCGCGGCGATGGGACTGGACGAGGAGTACGAGGTGAGTCCCGGGAGCCGTAGTGCCATCATGCAGTTCAGCGTCCGCGCCGACTCTCCGGAGGTGGCCATCCGGACTGGCGCCGCGGTGTTCGAGATGGCGGCGACGGAGCTCAGGACGAGGCAGGACGCGGCCAACGTCCCGAAGAACGCCCAGTACGGCATCCAGGTCCTTCAGGCGCCCTACATCGAGGCCGCCGTCACGGACGGAAAGCTGCGCAACATGGCCATCATCGTGGTGCTCGGTGGCGCCCTCTCGTTGTTGATCGCCGTCTTCTTCGACGACCTGGTCGGACTGGCGCGCCGTCGGCGCGAGCGCCGGAAGGTAGGCCAGGTCGCGAGGCGCGAGGACCGCCCCGCCTCGGGCGACGCGTCTGACGAGTCCCTGCCCCCCCGGCACCAGTCCACGACTGCCGAAACGGCCATCAGCGACGCGCGATGATTCTTCCGAGTGGCGCGGTCCGGCCACGACCCGGCGCGAGTGACTGGCAGCCGGTGCTGCTCAAGGTGCCTGCCCGGTTGAGTCGGACGATCAGCGGCTGGAGCCCGCTGTTGTGGCGCAAGTGGCGACTGACGACCTTCACCTTCCTGGCGACCTTCCTCGTCCTCCAGTTCCTGATCCCTGCGCGCATGGTCATCAGTGGCATGGGTGCGGCCGGCCGGCCGAGTGCGGCTGTTGGGTGCCTGCTCGGGTTCTTGTGGCTGGTCTCCGCGTTCCGCCCACGTGGACTGCCCCGAGGAAGCCAGCCGGTCCGGTGGGTCGTCGGGCTGTTCGTGGGCGTGCAGCTCCTCGGACACGTCGTGGGCTTCGACAGGTTGCCCTCGCCCGTCGAGGCCAGCGCAGGGACGCGGTGGCTGATCTTCGTGATGTCGATCGCCGGGGTGACGCTGGCCGTAGCCGACGGCGTGGTGTCCCGGGCGGCCCTGGACCGACTGCTGAGGACCATGGTCGTGCTGGCGTCGATGATGTCGATGGTCGGGATCCTGCAGTACCTGCGCATCGTCGACCTGACGAGCTACATCCGGCTTCCGGGCGTCCAGCTCAACTCGGACCTGATCGGGGTCTCGAGCCGAGGGTCCGAGGACTTCGCACGAGTGGCCGGCACCGCGACGCACTACATCGAGTACGGCGTCGTCCTGGCCCTCATCCTGCCGGTGGCACTGCACTACGCCTTCTTCGCCTCACCCGGAGGCGCCAAGGTCTGGAGCTGGCTCCTTGCCGGGACTGTGGCCTTCGGCATCCCGCTCTCCATCTCACGCTCGGCGACCTTGACCCTGGTGGTGGTGCTCTTCCTGCTCGCGGTGGTGTGGCCCTGGCGACTGCGATACAACGCCTTGGTCATCGGAGTAATGGGCGTGGTGGCGTTCCGCGCGATCAACCCAGGAGTCCTGGGAACCATCAGGGCGTTGTTCGCCAACGCGGAGAATGACACGAGCGTGACAGACAGGATCGCTCGTACGAGCTACGTGATCGACCTGTGGCAAGAACGCCCCTGGCTCGGTCGAGGAGCGGGGATGGTCATCCCGGAGGAGTACATCCTCTTGGACAACCAGTGGTACATGACGCTGCTCGACGGTGGAGTCCTGGGTGTTCTCGCGATGGCTCTGTTCTTCCTGGTGCCCTACTTCATGGCGCGCAGCATCAGGCTGCGCGGCCTGGACGAGGAGACACGGCACCTCGGCCAGGCTCTGGCCGTGACCATCCCGGCGGCGATCATGTCAGCGGGGACGTTCGACTCCTTCTCGTTCACGACCTGGGTCGGGGTGATGAGTGTGCTGATCGGCGCGATAGGCGCCCTGTGGCGTCTTGACGGGACGACGGTGACGCGCCCCTTGCAGCTCGGGGTGCCCTCGGACTCCTACGTGACCACGCCTCTGTTCGCCCAGGCACGACGGCGGATAAGAGGCGCCTGGTCTGCTGCCGAGCTGCGGTCGCGGTCCTCCGCGACGACCCCCTCGGACGGGAGGGGCGACTCGTGACCGGGCCGCTACGCGGGGAAGCGAGCGGTGCACCGGTATCGCGGGCTGTCCTTGTCCAGCCCGTGCGCGCCCCCGAAGATGTCCGGATGGAGTCACTACCGAGCGTCTCGGTGATCGTCCCCGTGCGTGATGATCCCCGGTTGGCCGACTGCCTCCAGGCACTCCGGTCCCAGACCTATCCGGCGGACCTCGTCGAGGTGCTGGTCGCGGACAACGGCAGCAGCCCACCCGTGTCGGAGTCGCTCGGCCCGGAGTGCCCGGCCCGGTGCGTGTGGGAGCCCTCCGGCGGTTCCTACACGGCGCGCAACGCTGCCGTCGCCGCCAGTCGGGGCGCAGTCCTGGCGTTCACCGATGCCGACTGTCTCCCGGCGAGCACGTGGTTGGAAGAGGCTGTGAGCTCGATCGTCGGCGGAGCCGACATCGTGGCCGGCCGTGTCGAGGTCTATGCGCGCGACGATCGCAAGCCGCACCCGGTCGAGGCCTACGAGCTGGTGCAGGCCTTCCCGCAGGAGGTCTACGTCCGCCGCGGGGGTGGTTCTGTGACCGCGAACATGTGCACGACGCGGGCGGCGTTCGACGCAGCCGGACCGTTTCGTCCTGAGTTGATGTCGGGTGCCGACATCGAGTGGTCCCAGCGAGCGAACACCCTCGGCTTGCGCACCGTCTATGCCCCGGCGGCGGTCGTTCGGCACCCCGCCAGGAGCTCCTACCGAGAGTTGAACCGCAAGCTCGAGCGGGTGATCACGGGAAGGCACGAACGAGACAGGCTCGACGGTGGGCCGGCTATCGCCCCATGGCCGACGCCTCGGTCGATCGTCCCGCCGCTCGGTGCCTTCCGCCGTGTCCGTGCCTCGTCGTTGCCGACGGCTCGAGCGCGGGCTGCCTACGTGGTGGGGGAGTTCTACCACCGCTACGCGGCCGCCTGGTACGTGCTTCGGCTCGCCCGGCGAACGCGGGCGAAGGGCTCTACGTGACGCTGTCCGGCTGAGCTTCCCGACGCCACCGATTTACCGGGGCGGCCACTCCCAGCGTCGCTACCATGTCGTCGCCGGGTCGGTGACAACCCGTGACACAACTCTTGAGGGCGAGGCAGATTCGTGAACGTTCGTGGTGCGGCGAGGCGCAAGCTCGGCCAGATGAAGCGCAGGATCCTGTTGCCGACGGCCAGGCGCCTGGACGAGCGCCCCGACCTCGCACAGTTCGAGATCGGGCGTTACTCGTGGGGACATCTGACAGTGGCCAATCGCAACCCCGGTTGTGTGCTCAAGGTGGGCCAGTTCTGCTCCTTCGCCTTCGGAACCGAGGTGTTCCTCGGCGGCGAGCACCGCACTGACTACGTGACGACCTACCGCTTCGGAAGCTATCCGCCATTCAACGAGACCTATGCGTCGGCGCACGCGCACAGCGCGGGTGCTCGTGGTGACATCACCATCGGCAACGACGTATGGATCGGGCACAGGGCGATGATCTTGTCGGGGGTGACGCTGGGTGACGGCGTGGTCGTGGGCGCTGGCAGCGTCGTGCGACAGAGCGCGCCGCCGTACGCCATCGTTGCTGGCAACCCAGCCAGGGTGGCGGGATTCCGATTTCCGCCGGAGCAGATCGAAGCGATGCTGCGGATCAAGTGGTGGGACTGGAGCGAGGACCGCATCGTCGCGGCGCTCGACCTCTTGATGTCGGAGGACATCCAGAGCTTCATCGACGCCTACGACGTCGCCGTCGAGGACAGCCCGCTGCCGCAGCAGCAGGGATCGGCGTCGAACGACGGCTCGACGTCAGGCTGAGGTGCTGGTCGCGCGCTTGCGCATGACGAACCGCGTCAGGTTCTCGATGCTGTCCAGGTTGGCCGGCAGCGTCTCGTCGTCGGCCACGACGACGCCCATGTCGGTCTCGAGGAAGTCGACGAGCTCCAGGACTCCGGTCGAGTCCACGAGGCCGGACTCGAGCAGCGAGTCGGTGAGATCAGGCATCTTCGACTCATCACCGAAGAGGAAGTTCATCAAAATGAAGGTGCGCACCTGGTCTAGAACACCTTGGTCCAGAACCTCATCGCGCATGAGTTGCTCGCTCAATCCGACTACCCCGTTCTAGGTATGAATGCCGATCGTCGGCGGTGATGCCCCCGTGAAAGAGCGTTGAATACGCTCTGGAGCAACGCAGTATATGGGGGAGATGATGAGTTCGCAGCCCGCGAATGCGAGTGAGTTCCTGCTGGACCAGGGGCGCTCGGAGGACGTGGCCGTCATCGATGCGACAGGTCACCACACCTACGCCGACCTGCGCCGTGCTGTGGCCCTCCAGTCGCGCCAGCTCCGGGCCTGGGGGCTCGCCCCCGGCTCCCGGGTGGGCCTGCTGGGAGCAAACTCGTTCTTCTGGGTCGCCAGCTACCTCGCCATCATGCGGACCGGCCACACGGCGGTGCCACTGGCTGCCGTCCTGACGCCCGAGGACGCCGTGAGCAAGATGGCCCACGTCGGGTGCGAGGCCCTCCTGATCGACGAGAGGTTGTCGCGTCGCTTCGCGTCCGTGCTCTCCGCTGCGCGTCGTACGGCGACGAGCACAGGCCTGCACGAGGCGTCGGCGAGCGACGCGAGCGTCGTCCTGGAGGAGGCCGCGCCACCCGCTGAGACGGCCGTGCTGGTCTTCACCTCGGGGACGACCAGCCGCCCGCGTGCAGTGCGGGTGGGCCACGACAACCTGGTGGCCAACACCTCCTCCATCGTCGCCTACCTCGAGCTGGCCCGCGACGATCGCATGCTCGTCGTCCTGCCCTTCTCCTACTGCTTCGGCGCCTCGCTGCTGCACACCCACCTCGCGGTCGGCGGCAGCGTGCGCATCTGCGAGACCCAGGCGTTCCCCGAGTCGATCATCGAGGCGATCGAGGGCGACGAGTGCACAGGCTTCGCCGGCGTGCCCTCGTCCTACCAGCTGCTCCTGCGTGCCAGCACCTTCGAGTCGCGACCGCTGCCCTCGTTGAAACACCTCCAGCAGGCGGGCGGCCGACTGCCCAACGCACAGGTCGAGCGGGTGGCCGCTGCCCAGCCGCACGCGCGCCTGTTCGTCATGTACGGCCAGACCGAGGCCACCTCGCGCCTCGCCTACCTCCCTCCCGCCTTCCTCTCCTCGAAGCTCGGGTCCGTCGGCCGCGCGATCCCCGGGGTCCACCTGCGCATCACCGACGAGACCGGCGCCAACGTGCCGGCCGGGACCGTGGGGGAGATCAGGGTCCGCGGCGAGAACGTCACCCACGGCTATTGGGAGGACCCCCAAGGCACCGCGGAGAAGTACGTCGACGGCGAGCTGCTCACCGGCGACTACGGTCGGATGGACGAGGACGGGTTCCTCCACGTCGTCGACCGGCGCGACGACTTCATCAAGTCGTGGGGATACCGGGTGTCCAGCCACGAGGTCGAGGACGCCGTGCTGGAGCTCGGC
Organism: Nocardioides seonyuensis; assembly: GCF_004683965.1. Classification (NCBI taxonomy): domain Bacteria; kingdom Bacillati; phylum Actinomycetota; class Actinomycetes; order Propionibacteriales; family Nocardioidaceae; genus Nocardioides; species Nocardioides seonyuensis. The sequence continues at coordinate 701,546 of NZ_CP038436.1, read as the reverse complement.
GGAGTCGCCGGCGCCGCGGCCGTGGGACGACCGGACGCCGAGGCCGGCGAAGCAGTCGTGCTGTTCGCCACTCTCCGCCCCGGGTGCGACCTGAGCGAGTCGCAGATCCGTGCGCACCTGCGGTCTCGGCTCGCGAAGCACCTCGTCCCTCAGGAGATCCAGCTCCTTGACGACCTCCCGCTGAACCAGAACGGGAAGGTGCTCAAGACCAGGCTTCGTGAGCTTGCGCGCTCGTCGGGAGCGAGCTCACGGGCTCACCTCGATCTCATCGAAACCGGAGGACCATCACATGCTTAAGCTGATCGTGGCCGCCATCGCCATGCTGGGGCTCGGTGTCGCGCTCGCCGTGGGAGCGGTCGTGTGGGAACGGCCCGCCGAAGGCGCTCCGTTCAGGACTCCGGAAGCAACGGACGCGGATCTGGAGCGAGTCGCCGCCAGCAAGGTCTTCTTCGGGCACAAGTCCGTGGGGTTCAACATCCTCGACGCCCTCCCGAGCGTCTACGAGTCGGAGGGTGCAGCGGCTCCGACGGTGGTCGAGTCGACCGAGCCACCGTCGGCTCCAGCACTGGTACACACGGAGATCGGTGAGAACGGCGACCCGTTGGGCAAGATCGCCAACTTCGACCGCATCATGCGCGAGGGAATGGCTGACGCGGTGGACGTCGCCGTCCTCAAGCTCTGCTACGTCGACCTCCGCTCTGGCGAGGTGGACGTCGACGAGGTGTTCACGGCCTACCGCGACACCTTGGCCGCGCTCAGCCGCGACTACCCGGACACGGCCTTCGTCGCCGTGACCTCGCCGTTGACCCAGGAGCGGGGCCCGCGTGCCAAGCTGAACGCTGCGATCGGTCGCGCGGACAGGTACGGCCCCGAGCACAACGCCCTCCGCGAGCGCTTCAACACCCTGGTCCGTGCCGAGTACACAGAGCCAGGTGCACTGTTCGACCTCGCAGCCGTCCAGTCGACCGATGCGAGCGGGGAGCGAGTCGCCTACTCCCGTGACGGCATGACGTACTACTCGATGGACGACGACTACGCGAAGGATCCGGGCCACCTCAACTCCAGCGGGGGTGCCGTCGCCGCCTCGGCGTTGGTCGCTGTGCTCGCCCAAGCGCTTGACTGAGGCAGCGGCGGGAGGTGTCGTCGGCGTGGGCGTGGACGTCGCGGCCACCGACCGCTTCGAGAGACTGTTGCGCAGGAACGCGCCACGGTTGTGGGCCCACTGGTACACCCAGGCAGAGGTCGAGGAGTGCCTTCGGCACCCGCGTCCCGCACTCGCGGCCACGGCTCGCTTCGCAGTGAAGGAGGCGACCTACAAGGCAGTGGGTGCGCGGTTCGTCCATGCGGTGCGCTGGTGCGACATCGAGGTGCTCGGGTCCGGGCCGGGGTGGCAGGTGTCGCTGAAAGGTGAGGTCGCCGCGCAAGCCACGGTGGCAGGTGCTCAGAAGCTCCATGTCACCACTGACGAGACAGCCGACCGGGTCATCGCGGTGGTCATCGCCCGGGGCAGCCAGTCAAAATCCGAGCGCGCGCCGTCGCCACCGACCTACGCTTCGCCACAGTCGATGAAGGGGGACCGATCATGAGGTTGCGCGACGAGAACCTGGTGCGGCGCGAGATCGACGGCGAGACCGTGCTGCTCGACCTGGCCACCTCGACCTACTTCTCGAGCAACACGACAGGCACCTTCCTCCTCCGGCTGCTCGCCGAGGACCGGGAGCGAGAGTTCCTCGTCGCCGAGCTCGCTCGGGAGTTCGGGCTCGACGCCCAGGAGGCTGCCGCGGACGCGGACGCCTTCGTGGCCGAGCTCGTCGAGCAAGGCCTGCTGGTGTGAACGCCACCCAGCGCACTTCTCCTGTGGATTGGGTATGCCCCACGCTGCTGTGCGGCCCTACGCTGGAACGCAACCACAAGGAGAGCGGGGAACACGATGCACCCTTACGAATCACCGAGCCTCACCAGGATCGGGACCGTGGCCGAGCTGACTCAAGGCCAGATCTTCGAGCAGGGGCAGGACAGCCTGAGCTGGATCCCGATCATCGGTCACATCTTCGGGACGGCGAGCCCCAGTCCGACGCCGGGTCCCGGTGGCGGAGGCGGCTTCGGCTCCTGACCGGCGCGACGTGGGGGTGGGTCTGTCCTGCTCCCACGTCGTCGGCCCGCTCGTCGTGCGCCGCAGCGCCGCGTGACGTGCCGCTGAGCCACCGAGTCCAGTGGACATGACGACGCGTTCCGGAGACGCCGGCTTCTGGCGTCCCACGCCGTTCGAGATCGCCTCGAGCTGGGTCCACGGGCGAATCCCCCCGCCCGGCCCCGAGCCTGTGGAGACTCCAGGCCCGCGTGCAGCGTTCGAGGCTGCCATCATCCCTGCGCTCACCCTCGCTCCTTGCTTCGTGGCCTTCTCGGGTGGTCGCGACTCCTCCGCCGTGCTCGCGGTCGCCACCGACGTGGCGCGCCGCCACGGCCTCCCGGACCCGGTGCCGGTGACCGAGCTCTACCCCGGAATCCCGGAGTCCGACGAGTCCGAGTGGCAGGAGCTGGTCCTGTCCCACCTCGGACTGCGCGACTGGCTGCGACTCGAGTTCCCCCAGGGCAACGACTTCCTCGGCGGCGAGGCCCAGGCGTCCCTGCGCCGTCGCGGCCTCATCTGGCCGGCCGCGCTCCACGTCAAGGCCACCGTCCTCGACCGGATCGGCCAGTCCGGCACCCTACTCACCGGGGAGGGTGGCGACGAGGTGCTGGGACGCCGTCGCGGCGCGCAGGTCAGCCGTCTGTGGCGACGCTCGACAGCTCGGGTCGGTGCGAGTGACCTGCGTTCGGCCCTCTCGACGTTGTCGCCCGAGCCCCTCCGACGGTGGCGTGGTCGCGTGCGGCTGGACGGGGCCGAGATGCAGCCGTGGCTGCGTCCAGCGGCACGCGCTCGCCACCACCGGTTGCTGGCCGCCGACCTCGCCAGCGAGCCACTCTCGACCTCGGAGTCGTTGCGGTGGTTGCTGACCCGTCGCGCCGCAGCGATGGCCTCGCACAACTACACGACCATCGCAGCCGAGCACGGACTCGCCCTGCACGAGCCCCTCCTCGACCCGGGATTCGTCCACGCGCTCGCCGCGGCTGCTGGCAGGTGGGGCTTTGCCTCGCGCACCGACGCCATGCGCGCGATCTTCGGCGACCTGCTGCCGGACGCGATCCTCGCGCGGCGCGGCAAGGCCTACTTCAACAGAGCTTTCATGGGCGAGGAGACCCGAGCCTTCGCAGAGTCCTGGGACGGCAGCGGCCTCGACCCTGAACTTGTCGACCCGGCGGTCCTCCGCGCCGAGTGGCTCTCGCCGTTCCCCTCCGCGATATCCACACCCCTCCTGCAGGCTGCGTGGCTCGCCTCGACGACACCCCAGCACCAGGGGCTGGGCCGATGAGCGGCCCTCGTCTGTCCGTGCACGGAGTCGGTGTGTCCGACCTCGGTCGGACCGCCGTCGCGTTCCTGCTCGCCGCGGTGGTCGAGGTCGGGCTCCACACGCTCCGGCTGCCCCGTCTCTCCCGACTGCTCGGCGTCCCGCTGGACATCGACCCACAGCGCGACATCGAGGTCACCGCGCCGGTCATCGTGCCCCGCTGGGCTCGTCGCCGGCTCAGGGCAACTCGGAGGGCGCTGCGCTACTGGCCGTTCGGCGACAGCTGCTTGAGGCTGGCCCTCGTCGGCGGGTGCCTGGTGCGTCGACTGGACCCGGTCCTGCGCATCGGCGTGGCCAAGCACGACGGGGAGTTCAAGGCGCATGCCTGGCTCGAGATCGGTGGGCTGAGCCTCGACCCCGCGTCCGTCGACTTCGCGCCCGTCGAGAGCGTGCGGGCATGACTCCCCACGGCACGTCCGCGCAGCCGGGCCGGACCGGGGGAGAGCAGTTGTGCAGGCTCTACGGGCTCGACATCGCATCGGAGCTGGACCTACATGCTCGTCGGGAGAAGGCAACCAGTGGCGTCGACGTGCACGTCTGCCTCGGGGAGACTGTGTCCGCCTCGACGACGGTGCCCCCGGGGGACCTCATGGCCCAGTGGTCCACCGACTCGGGGCTGGTGGCCAGCTTCGTGCGCCGTCCCGATGCCAGCCACCTGCTCCGGTTCGAGTCGACGTGCGACGTCACGATCGACAGCCGCGCCGAGCACGTCACCGTGCACATGGTCGAGGGTGTCCCCGAGACGATGGGCGGTGTGCTCGTGGGTGGGACCGTCCTGTCCTACCTGCTCCTGCTGCGCGACGAGGTGGTGCTCCACGCAAGCGCCGTCGACATCGGTGGGCGGGCGATCGCTTTCGTGGGATCGTCGGGGATGGGCAAGTCGACCATGGCGACCTTGATGTGCCGTGACGGCGGTCTGCTCATCACGGACGACGTCCTGAGGGTGACGCGGGACGAGGATGGCGTCGACCGCTGCGCCCTCGGTGCCACCGAGCTGAGGCTGCGAGCAGCCGCGTCGGGGCTCGCGGACCAGTTCGCGGAGGGCGGCTCGCACCGGTCGACAGCCGACGACCGGCGAGCTCTGAGCGTGCCGGTGTGCACCGACGAAGGACTCCCTCTGGCAGCCCTGTTCATCCCCAGGCCGCGACGCGCCAGCCCGGAGCTGAGCCTCACCCGGCTCCACACGGCCGCGGCGGCGTTGAGCCTGCTCAGCTTCCCGCGGATCCTCGGGATCCGTGACTCGCGCCTGCTTGCCCGCCAGTTCGAGCAGATGACCGACCTCGCCGAGCGGGTGCCGGTCTTCCTCGCCGACGTCCCGTGGGGCCCGCCGTTCCAGGACAACCTGTCCGAGACCCTGCTCGCAGCCCTGGACGAGGAGATCGGTGAGCGCGCAACGACGGGCGGGGCGATGGACGCGCCCCAGGACGTGGAGATGCGATGACCCACGAGGACATGACCCTGAGCGAGCAGCTGCTCCGCGAGTGCGCCGCCATCCCGGTCGACACCGACGACGGTGAGCTGACGGCGATCGCGATCGCCATCCACCTGGAGGAGTCGCTGGGGTGCGTCGTCCCCGCCGACCGACTCGACCGCGACCACCTCGTGCCGTCCGTCGCCCTCGAGCGGACCGTGCGTGAGCTGAGAGGCGAGAGCTGATGTGCGGCATCGCAGGCATCCACAGCCCGTCCGGACGCCCGGACACCGACCTGCTCCAGCAGATGATGACTGCACTGAGTCACCGAGGTCCTGACGGCAGCGGCTACTACCGTGACTCCGAGGTGGCACTGGGTCACACCCGGCTCGCGATCATCGACCCCAACCTCGGCGTGCAGCCCATGTGCGGCGAGCGCGAGGACGTCTGGGTCACGTTCAACGGCGAGATCTTCAACTACGTCGAGCTGCGTGCACAGCTGGTCGACCGTGGTCACGACTTCCGTACCCGCAGCGACACCGAGGTCATCGTGCACGCGTGGGAGGAGTGGGGGCCCGACTGCTTCGAGCGCTTCAACGGGCAGTGGGCGCTCGCGATCTGGGACCGTCGTACCTCTGAGCTGGTGCTGTCCCGCGACAGGCTCGGGGTGCGCCCGCTCTACTTCACGAGGGTGGGTCGTGACCTGGTCTTCGCCTCCGAGGTCAAGGCGCTGTTCGCCCACCCGGGAGTCACTCGCTCGTTCGACCCGGTGGGACTGGACGAGGTGTTCACCTTCTGGTCGACCGTCGCGCCGCGCACGGTCTTCGCCGGCGTCGAGCAGCTCGTGCCGGGGACGTTCATGGTCGTCCGGGACGGGCTCGTGGACGAGGCCCGCCCCTTCTGGCAGCCCTCCTTCCCCGAGCGTGGAGCCGGTCGGGGCGCCGACCTCGACGAGAACGCCGCCGGTCTGCGCGAGCGCCTGATCGAGGCCACCCGGCTTCGTTTCGAGCGCAGCGACTTCCCTGTCGGGGCCTACCTCTCGGGCGGCATCGACTCAGCAGTCACCGCCGGCATCATCCGCGACTTCACCGATGCGGACCTGCACACGTTCTCCCTGCGGTTCGCCGACGCCGAGTACGACGAGGGTGGGCACCAGGCACTGATGACCCGCCGCCTGGGCACGACCCACCGCGACATCGTCGTGTCTCCTCGCGACATCGGGGAGGTGTTCCCCGATGTGGTCCGGCATGCCGAGACCCCGCTCCTGCGGACGGCCCCGGCCCCGATGTACCTGCTGTCCGGCCTGGTTCGCGAGTCCGGCTTCAAGGTGGTGGTCACCGGCGAGGGCTCCGACGAGGTGCTGGCCGGCTACGACATCTTCCGGGAGGCGAAGGTCAGGGAGTTCTGGTCGAGAGATCCTTCGTCCCCGGTCCGGGCCCGTGCGGTCGAGCTGCTCTATCCATGGCTTGACCGCAACCCCAACCAGGCCCCGGCGTTCGCGCGGAGCTTCTTCGGGCGGAACCTCGACGCGACCGATCCGGCCCTCTCGCACCGACCCCGCTGGGACAGCACCGCGGCGCTGAAGGCGATGCTGCGCCCGGCATGGAGAGCGGAGTCGTCCGACGCCGCTGCCAGGCTGCTGGACAGGATGCCGGCGGAGGCCGCAGGGTGGGACGGTCTCTCACGCGCACAGTGGCTCGAGATGACCACGCTGCTGCCGGGATACATCCTGGCGTCCCAGGGGGACCGGATGCTGATGGCGAACTCCATCGAGGGACGGTTTCCCTTCCTCGACGCCAACGTGGTCGAGTTCGCGGGCCAGCTCCCGGCGCGCCAGAAGATCCTGGGGCTGGACGAGAAGCACCTTCTCAAGCGCGCCTTCCGCGACATGCTCCCGCCCGAGATCGTCGCCCGGCCCAAGCAGCCCTACCGAGCCCCTGACGCGGCGGGGTTCGTGGGTGCCGGGGCTCCGAGCTGGGTCGCTGAGGCCACGTCCCCGGAGGCCGTCGAGGCAGCGGGCGTCTTCACCCCGGTGGTGGTCCAGTCCCTCCTCGAGAAGGCGCGGCGCTCACGCGGCAGGGCCCTCTCCAACACCGATGGCATGCGCCTGTGCGCCGTGCTTTCGGTCCAGCTGCTCCACCAGCAGTTCCTGGGCGACCGGGCCGCTGGCCCGGAGCGCATCGGGGCCCCGGCCGACCCGCCACGACCCATGACCACCTTCGACCAGCTAGAAACCCAGAGGAGAACAGCATGTCGGTAGCCTTCGGACCGGGCGTCTTCGCATTCGACGAGGAGGCCGAGGTCGCTCGCATCAGCGAGATGATCCGCACCTACCTGATGCGCAACAAGCGCAAGGGTGCCGTGGTGGCGGTGTCGGGTGGAATCGACTCGAGCGTCGTCGCGGCGCTCTGCGTGCGCGCCATCGGCCCGGAGCGCGTGTTCGGCCTGCACATGCCGGAGTCGGAATCCTCCGACGAGACGCTGGGCTTCAGCCGGAGCCTCACCGACTCCCTGGGCATCGACTCGGTGCTGGAGGACATCTCACCCATCCTCGACGCCGCCGGTTGCTACCGCCGACGCGACGAGGCCATCCGTCGTGTGGTCCCCGACTACGGACCGGACCACAAGTCCAAGATCGTGCTGCCCAGCGTGGTCGACTCCGACTCGCTTCGCCTCTACTCGGTCGTGGTGGAGTCGCCGGACGGCACCCAGAGCACCCACCGGTTGACCGTCGACGCCTACCTGCAGATCGTCGCCGCGACCAACTTCAAGCAGCGCACGCGCAAGATGCTTGAGTACTTCCACGCGGACCGGCTCAACTACATCGCCACGGGCACGCCCAACCGGCTGGAGTACGACCAGGGGTTCTTCGTCAAGCTCGGCGACGGCTCGGCCGACGTCAAGCCGATCGCCCACCTCTACAAGACGCAGGTCTACGCGCTCGCGGCCCACCTCGGGGTTCCTCGCGAGATCCAGGAGCGCCCGTCGACGACCGACACCTACTCGTTGCCGCAGTCGCAGGAGGAGTTCTACTTCTCCCTGCCCTACGACCGCATGGACCTCTGCCTCTACGCGCTCAACAACGACGTGCCGATCGAAGCCGTCGCCGAGGCAACGGGGCTCACCACCGAACAGGTGGAGCGCGTCTACCGCGACATCGAGCAGAAGCGCCGCACCACGGCCTACCTGCACGAGCCCCCGGTACTGGCAGTGCCGGTGGACGAGGTGGGACACCACTGACGCGTTCCGTCGCGGCTCTCCGCTGGCCGGTTCGTCGGGCCGGGGCTGGTGTCAGCCGTCGGCGGGATTGCCGGTCGTGCCGGTGACTGCACCCGCGCCGGCGCCCGCACCCGCGATGTCGGTGTGGGACTGCAGCTTGTAGAGGTCGGCATAGAGCCCGTCTGCAGCCACCAGCTCAGCGTGCGTCCCCTGCTCGGCCACGGTCCCCGAGTCGAGGACGATGATCCGGTCGGCACCGCGGACGGTGGAGAACCGGTGTGAGATGAACAGCGCGGTGCGCCCGTCCAGCACCTCGCGCAGCGTGCTGAACAGCGCGTGCTCGGCTCGCGGGTCGAGCGCGGAGCTGGGCTCGTCCAGGATCACGAGAGGTGCGTCACGGAAGAACGACCGCGCCAGGGCGACTCGCTGCCACTGACCTCCGGAGAGGTCGATCCCGCCCACGAACAAGCGCGAGAGGAGGGTCTCGAAGCCTTCGGGCAAGGCGTCGAGCACGCTCTCCGCACCTGCGGCCCGGGCCGAGGCCCGCACGCGCTCAGGAGAGGCGGGCAGCTCGACGCGTCCGACGGCGATGTTCTCCGTGCCGGTGAACGCGTAGCGGACGAAGTCCTGGAAGGTCACGCTGACCTGGTCGCGCAAGCTGGCGGGACGGAAGCCGGAGATGTCCGCGCCGTCCCACGTGATCCGTCCCGCGGCGGGTTGGTAGAGGCCGGCGAGCAGCTTGGCCAACGTGGTCTTGCCAGAGCCGTTCTCGCCCACCAGGGCGACGATCTCACCCGCGCGAAGCTCGAGGTCCACCCCACACAGCGCCTCCGCGGTCGACCCCGGGTAGGCGAAGCGCACGTCCTCGACGCGGATGGTGTCGAAGGACGTGGGAGCCTCCGACCCCCGAGTCTGCTCGAGAGCGGGCACGCCGAGGTCGAGGAACGCGTCGAGGTCGTCCAGGAAGAGTCCGGACTCGAAGATCTGCTGCACTCCTCGGAACAGCCCTTGGACCTGGCTGGCCAGCATCCGGATCGCGATGATGGCGGCACCGGCTCCGGCCACGCCGATCGCCCCGCGAGAGATCAGCCACACCAGGAACAGCAGGGTGCCGCCCAGGACGAGCGCTGAGCCGAGCTGGCCGAGGACGCTGAGGATCGTACGTCGCACGGCATGGCGTCGCAGTGCGTGCAGGTAGCTGTCGTAGATCGCGTCGAACCTCGAGCGGAGCCACTCGCCCAGGCCGAAGGCGCGGACCTCCTTCGCCTCCTCGCGACCGGTCTGGAGCAGCGCGAGGTAGGAGCGCTGCCTCAGGACCGGCGTCTGACCGACAGAGAAGTCGAACTCGAGCCGCGACTCTCGCCTGCTTGTGACCAGCAGCGGGATCCCGCCGACGACGACGAGGGCGAGCAGGACGGGGGAGACGCTGGCCAGTGCCAGGCCGAGCCCGACGCTCGCCACGGCTGCACCAGCCATCGACAACAGGCCCTGTGTCACCTGGTAGGGCCGCGTGACCGCGTTGGTCTGGACGCGGTTGAGGTGGTCGTAGAACTCTGGCGACTCGAAGTGGGCCAGGTCGACACCGGTGGCCACCCGGAGCACGCGTGTCCACATCCTCCGTGCCACCAGCTCACCGAGAAAACGCTGGAGCTGCCCCTGGAGCGCACCGGCAACGGCCGTGAATGCAGTCAGCCCTGCCAGCAGCAGCACCGGTGCGACGGCGCCTTCGAAGTCGGCGCGTTCGTCGGCAGCCAGGACGGCGGACAGCACCCACTGCACAGCGAGCACCTGCAGGCCCAGGGCCACGGCCGACAGGGCCTGGAGCACGACCAGGATCACGAACGGCCTGCGGCCTGAGGACCACACCATCGCCAGGCTCGTCCCGATGAGTCGCGTGAGGCGTCCCAGCGACTTGGGCTGGGAACGGGCCGCCGCGCGGAGGGCCACCGGGTCGCGTGGATCGGCCGACACGGTCAGGCACCGACGACGGTGGGTGGCATGCGGGACAACCTATCCAAGAGCGACTCCGTCGATACCGGAACGGCGAGGAAGATCAGTAGGCGCCGCGCTGGCCCAGGACGGCTCCCACGGTGCGGCGCAGGATGTCCAGGTCCAGGGCGAGGGACCAGTTGTCGACGTACCGGACGTCGAGTCGCACCGACTCCGCCCATGACAGGTCCGAGCGCCCCGACACCTGCCACAGGCCGGTGAGACCGGGCCTCACGGCGAGCCTGCGCCGAGGATCGAAGTCGTAGTTCTCCACCTCTGCCGGCAGCGCAGGGCGCGGGCCGACCAGCGCCATGTCGCCGCGGACCACGTTCCACAGCTGGGGCAGCTCGTCCACCGAGTAGCGACGCAGCCACGCCCCCACCGCGGTGACCCTGGGGTCGGACCGCAGCTTGAACAGCACGGCGTCGACCTCGTTGTCCCTCTCCAGGCTCTCGCGCACGTCCTCCGCGCAGGCGACCATGGTGCGGAACTTGTACATGGTGAACGGCTTGCCGTCGCAGCCCACCCGGGTCTGGCGGAAGATCGCAGGACCGGGGGAGTCGCGACGGATCACGAGCGCCAGGACCATCAGGAGCGGTAGCAGCGCCACGACGGCGACCAGGGAGACCGAGCGTTCGACAGCGGACTTGAGGAACCGTCGTGGGCCGCTGGTGGGTGCCGGCCGCACATGCAGGAGGTCCATCCCCGCTCCCTGGACGACGGACATGCGCGTCGTGGTGACGTCCAGCAGCCCGGTGCCGACGTAGACGTGGACGCCGGTGCTTGCGGCCTGCCACTGCAGGCGACGCAGAACGGCAGCCGGCATCTCGTCGCTGGGGAGCATCAGCACGGCGTCGGCCGCGTGCATGTTCGCGACCGTCACGGCGTCGGAGACACCGACGTGGACCGGCACGCTGCCGAGCCCGGAGGAGGGTTGGGGCGTGCACGCGGCGACGATGTCGTACCTCCCGGCGGAGGTGAGCTCGGTGGTCGCCTGCTGGACGTGGTCGAGGCTGCCTGCCAGGACGAGGCGCGTGCGGACCTGCCGTGGAAGAAGGACACACAGTCCCAGGGAGGATCCCGTCATTGCCAGGACCGTCGGGGCCAGCACCTCGGGTGCGGCGACGGAGCCGGCGAGGGGGAAGGCCACCCAGCAGCACAGGCCCAGGACGGCGCCCGCCCGAAACACGCGTCCTGCACGTCGCGAGAGCGGTTCGGGAACGGCCCGGTAGGTGTAGCGCCCAGCGCCGGCGAGCAGCGCTGGCCAGGCCAGCGTTAAGGCCAGGCCCGCCAGCTCGATGCCCGTGAGGAGCAGCTGGAGGCACACGACGACCGCCGTCGCGGCGAGAAGGTCTCCCGCGGGCAACAGCCACTGCGGAGCGCGCGCCCGGGAGTGGCGCGGAGCGGCAACCGGAGCGACGGTGCCCGCCCGGTCCGCCAGCGGAACCCGCGGGGCAGGTGGCCTGGGGGAAGCAGCGATCAGGTCGCGCACCGAGGGTGCAGCGGTGACCTCGGTCATCGACTACCCCCTCTTGGTTCCCCGACCAGCACTTGGCCCGAGCCTATGAAGCGAAGGTCCGCAGGGCATGCCGCAAATGCGGCAAAGCCGTGCCCGGGGGCACTTCAGCCGTGGTGTCGCCAGCCGACGTGGTTGGCGAGCCCGACGGCGGCCAGCTGCGAGGACACCTCGAGCTTGGCCAGGATGGACTTGACCTGCGTGCGCACCGTGGCCTCGGCGACGACGCTCGCGCGGGCGATGTCGCGGACGCTCTGGCCCTCGATGAGGTTGTCGAGCACGGACCTCTCGCGAGGGGTGAGCTTCTCGAGACGACCGCGCATGTGTTCGGTGGCCTGGCGCTCGTTGCGCCAGGCGTCGAGGAGCGACTCGAGCTCCTCGCGTGTCATGACCGGCAGGCCCTGGTGGAGCCGGCGGACCGTCGCCAGGGTGTCCTGGAGCTGCCCGCCCTTCGACAGGACCTTGCGCGCACCCTGCTTGACGCAGGCCCCCCAGCGACCGCGGTCGCTGGAGGCGGTCACGACCACGACGTTCGCCCCGGCCCGCGCCAGCGGGCTGATCAGGGCCATGCCGTCACCGAACCTCCCCAGGTCGAGGTCCAGCAGCACGGTGCGGGGATTGGCCCGCAGGGCGGAGGACCGCAGTGTCGCCATCGACCCGCCGTCGTCGGGGAGCGCCAGTCGGCGCACGTCGTAGCCCTCGAGCGACAGCGTGAGCTCGAGCGACTCGGCGAAGAGGCGGTGGTCCTCGATGATCAGGACCCGGTGCTTGGACCGGCTAGCTCCGAGCTGCGTCACGGTCGTACTCCTCTGACCGGCGTGCGGCCGGCAGCCGAATGACGAACGAGGAACCGATGGACGGTTCGTCCAGGGTGATGGTGCCGCCCTGCTCCGTGACCAGGCGTCGCGCGAGGTTGAGCCCGATGCCCTGCCCTGGGGAGTCGGAGCGGCCGACGCCCCAGTCGAACACCCGGTCGCGCAGGTCGGCGGGAATTCCCGGACCTTCGTCGCTGACGCGGATGCGTACGACGTCCTCGGACGGGTCGGACTGCACGGCCACCCTGCTGCCAAGGCCGCCCCCGTGCGAGGCGGCGTTCTCGAGGAGGATGTTGACTGCCTCGGCGACAGCGTCGAGACGGCCCTCCACGCGGGCGCCGCTGGGCTCCCACTCGATGGTGCGGCCGCGTGCCCTGTGGAGCGCGAGGAGGGTGTCGAGGAGCTCGTCGACGTCGACCGTGCTCGGCTCCGTCGGGGTCATCGAGATGACGCGCTCGAGACGGCTCAGCTCGGCATGGATGGTGAGCTCGAGGCGTTCGCGCACGTCGGGCGCGACGGCCGCGTCGTTGAGGAGCCGCGTGGCGCTGGACAGACCGGCGACGATGCTCCTGGCTTCGTGCAGGCGCTCCTTGGCTCCACGTGAGGCCGTCTCGATCTCGAAGAGGGAACCCTCGAGGGCGGTGGCGCGCCTCCGCTGGGCCTCGTCCGTCTCGCGAAGCAGGAGGAAGGTGGCACTGGCCCAGAGGACACCTGCCGTGGTCAGCACGGCTGCACTGACCAGCTCCGCCGTGGTGTTGCCGACGCCCCCCAGCCCGACGACGTGGCCGACGCCGACCATGGCCATCGTCAGGGCCAGGCGCCAGCGGGCCCAGTAGGGCAGGCGGCCGTTCATCATGACGGCGCCGCTGATGACGAGGTGTCCCACGACGACGACGGCGGCGAGCACGTCGACCCGTGGGTGAGGCCATGCCGCTCCGACCGCGAGGCCCCCGATGCGCAGGGCGCAGAGCGCCAGGACCAGCAGCGCACCGAGGAGCATCGGGTTGGGCATCCGGTGCGCCTGAGTGCGCAACGCGGTCACGCTCAGGGCGAGGATGACCACCATGGCGATGCCTTCGTGGAGAAGGGCCCAACCCCCGTCAAGCGCGACCTCGTGCCGCGGGTCGATGACGACGCCTGCATTGAGGAACGCCTGGCCGCTGACCACCACGACCGCAGTGACGATCCAGCCCTGGCGCGGGTCCGTCGTCGTACGCCACTGGACGTAGGAGAGTGTCGCCGCGACCAGCAGCAGGATCCCCGCGACGATGCCTGCGGCCATGGCCGCCATGGTCATCGACCCGAGACCCTCGGCGTCGGGTGAGTAGAGCAGCACGGCTCCGACCGGAAGTGCTGCTATCGAGAACATCAGGGCGGACTCCGAGAAGCCGCCGAACGCTCGATCGTGCATGACTGTGCTCATACTTCTAATGCCCCCCAGCATTTGTTTCCCCCAAAGCTCGGTGCTTCCCAGCACCTACCCGCAGATCCCCGAGGAACACGAGCCGCAGCGGGCCTCCGACTCGATTCGGATACTGTCGCGCGGTACCGCAATTGAGGCAAGACTGGACTAGGCCAATCCCAGCCCGGTGACGACTGTGATCTCGCTCTCGCCGATCCCCAATTGCGAGCACCTTCATGCTCCCCGAGGACGTGGGGGCGACTCCACCGCAAGAGTGAGGGTCGCTGGATTCCGCACTACTCCGGGGAGACGAATGATCGCGCGCGCAGCGGCAGGGGCCCCGACCCGACCCGGCACTGACGTCGCCGTGGCGGTGCGGTCACGTCACCTCCTCGTCGCCCAGGCTGTCGGGGCGGCCCTGCTGCGGCGACGAGTCTCGGCACGGGTGCTGCCGTGGGTGACGCGTCCCCAGCCGCAGACCGACGCCTTCGGTGACGTCGTGCTCGCGCTCGACGAGCTCGACTCCCGTGCCGCCGTCGACTCGCTCTGCGCATTCGTGCGGTCGTCGGAGATCCCCGTGCTCGTCCTCGCCGGCAGGCCGGAGGGCGCTGCGTGGGGAGGGATCCTCGATGCCGGCGCTGCCGAGGTGATGCCCAGCGCCACGTCCCTCGACGAGGTCGAACGTGCACTGAGGCGAGTGTCAGCGAGCGAGCCGATCATGCCTGCCGAGGCCAGGAGCGCCTTGACCTCGCGATGGAGGGAGTGGCTGACCGAGCAGGACCTGGTCGAGAAACGCCTCGCGTCGCTCTCTCCACGCGAGTCCAGCGTGCTGGGGATGCTCGCCGAGGGGCTCACGGTCGTCGAGATAGCTGCACGCCTCGGTGTCACGGAGTCGACGGTTCGCAGTCATGTGAAGGCACTGCGACGCAAGCTGCGTGCAGACTCCCAGCTCGCCGCCGTCGCCACGGCACGACGTTTCGCCGCCGGTCCTGATGTCGGGCTCGGGGCCGGTCCTGATGCCGGGCTCGCCGCCGTCGGCCCCGAAGTGCCGCGGCAGAGGTGATCCGGGCGTCGATAGGGTTGCGCGCATGACTGATCCGAGCGCTCTCGACGACCACGCCTTCGCCGTCTGGGCGGCCGAGCAGGCGGGTGCCGCCCTGCTGGAGGTGCGCGGCTCCGCGGCCGGCTCCGGGCTCAGCGGCAAGGACCTGAAGAACGCCGGCGACGCCGCCGCCCAGGAGGTCCTCGCTCGCGTGCTCGTCGAGCACAAGCCCGACGACGCCGTGCTGAGTGAGGAGGCCGAGGACGACCACGTGCGGCTCGACGCCCGACGGGTGTGGATCATCGACCCGCTCGACGGGACCCGCGAGTTCTCCGAGCCCCCGCGTGACGACTGGGCGGTGCACGTCGCCCTCTGGGAGGACGGCGAGCTCGTCGCCGGGGCCGTCGCCCAGCCCGAGCTCGGAGAGACCTTCAGCACCGCCATCCCGCGCGTGGTGCCGCCGCGCACGTCCGAGAGGCCCCGGATCGCCGTGAGCCGCACGCGGCCGCCGGCCTTCGTCGCGGCGCTGGCGGAGGAGCTCGACGCGGAGCTGGTCCCCATGGGGTCGGCCGGGGTCAAGGTGATGAGCGTGGTGCGCGACGTCGCCGACGCCTACGTCCACGCCGGCGGCCAGTACCAGTGGGACAACGCGGCGCCGGTCGCGGTCGCCCGTGCGGCAGGGCTGCACTGCTCGCGCGTCGACGGGTCGCCACTGGTCTACAACGAGGCCGACACCTCGCTGCCCGACCTGGTCGTGTGCCGTCCGGAGCTCGCCGACCAGATCCTCGACTTCGTGAAGCGCCACGGCACAGACTGAGGACCATGACCTCCTTCGTCGCGCACACCACCGTCGACTGCCACGACGCCTACGAGCTCTCGGAGTGGTGGAAGCAGCTGCTCGGCTACGCCGACGTCGAGGGCGATCCCAACGAGCCCGGTCACGAGGAGTGCATGATCCTCGACCCCGACACCGGTCACGCGATCCTCTTCATCGAGGTCCCCGACGCCGAGCTGCCTGCCAAGCGCATCCACTTCGACCTCCGCCCGCGGCAGGGGACCAGGGATGCCGAGATCGAGCGGGTGCGCGGCCTCGGGGCCGTCGAGGTCGACGACCAGCGCGGCCAGTACGGCCCCGGCACCGGGTGGGTGGTCTTCGCCGACCCCGAGGGCAACCAGTTCTGCATCCTGCGGTCGCAGGAGGAGATCGACGCCTCCTGATCGATGCCTCCTGATCGACGCCTCCTAGGGGAGCCGCTCGGGGTGTCGCCGCAGGTACGACGCCACGCTCACGGGCTGTCGACGCTCGTAGCCGGTCGGCAGCCAGACGCTGCCGCGCCGCGTGAGGTAGTAGACCTGCCAGGCGAGGTAGCCACGGAGCTGACGGGGGTCGCGACGCATCACCTCCGCGTGGTGGGTGACGCCGCGGACGTAGGCCCACGAGTTGTTGTAGCGCCACAGCGCGGCTCCCTTGTCGCGGGCGAAGCCGTTGGCGCGCAGCAGCCTCGCGGCGGCCAGGATCGCGTCGTGGGCGTTGTTGATGTCGCCACCCTCGCCGTAGATGTCCCACGTGGTGGGGATGAACTGCATCGGACCCTGTGCCCCGGCGACCGAGGTTCCGCGGATCCGGCCCATCGCGGTCTCGACCAGGTTGATCGCGGCGAGGTACTCCCAGTCGACGCCGTAGCGCCGCTCGGCCTCGCGGTAGCTGCGCAGCAGGACCTCGGCCGGAGCCGGGTCGACGATCCGCCACGCGGGGAGCTCGCTGGCCAGGTCACGGTCCGAGGTGGGGTGCATCGAGCGGAACTCGTGCCGGGCGGCCACCCCTGCCCGCACGTGCTTCCTCAGCCGGGCCGGCAGCAGGCCCAGGACGCGCGGCAGCCAGCGGCGATGGGAGGCGATCTCGCGGACCACGAGCTGCTCGGTGTGACCGGCGGCGGTGAGCAGGGCGCGATCGGGGTCGTCCGAGCGGATGACTGCCTGGGCGGCCTCCACCATCGCGGCGGCCTCGCGTGGCGTGCGCGGCCGGGAGGGCGCGCCGTCGAGCGCCGGCTGCAGCTCGGTGGGTACGACACCGGCGCGCGATGGCGCGGGGGAGCCGGCGGTCTCAGGAGCGGCCGCCCCGCTGATGGCGGACGGTCCGCCGGAACCGGGGGTGTCGTCCCCCGGTTGCGTCGACCCGCCGCAGGCGGTGACGAGGACGGCGCACGCGGTCGTGGTGAGTGCGGCGCGTCGCAGGCGGGACCGGAGGAACATTCCTCCACTGTCACACAGGACGCCACGTCCCCGCGTCGGGAGACGCGGGGACGTGGTCGGGGCCTGTCAGCGGGTCGGGCGTGTCAGTCGACGGAGACGCGCGGTGCTGCGGTGCGGTAGCTGTAGGTGCTGCCGACCGTCTGCCAGGGGACGAACCCGTTGCCGCCCTTGACGGTGATCCTCCAGTGCCACTTGCCGCGGCGCGGGGCGGGCAGCTTGAAGCGGAACTTGCCGCTCGACTTGGTCTTGAAGGTCTTGAACTTCTTCCACTTCTTGCCGACCTTCTTCTCGACCTTGATCGGCTTGCGCTTGTAGTCGGGAGTGATCTTGCCGAAGAGCGTCGTGCCCTTGTCCTTCATGACGACCTTGCGCGTCACGGGCAGCTCGGCGACGACGGACTCGCTGGGCGTGTAGTTGTCCTCGTAGGTCGAGGTCGCCGCGTAGCCGGAGTAGACGGCCTTGAGGACCATGCTCTCGGTGACCTTCAGGTCGGGGAAGGAGAGGTAGCCGCTGGCCGGGACGGTGGCGATCGGCGCCCCGGCGGGGTTGCTGGAGGTGATCGCGAAGAGCGTGACGGTGCCCTTGTAGACGCTCCCGCCGTCGGAGCCCGTCACGGCGCCACGGACGATGACGTCGTCGCCGTGCATCGTCGCGACCTCGGGGTTGAGGTAGGGCAGCTCCAGGGTCGTGGTGGTCGTGAGGGTCTCGGTGGCCTGCGCCGGCGCTGAGACCGCGATGAGGGTGGTGCCGACCAGTGCTGCGGTGGCAGCGCTGGCGACGATTCGGGTGATACGCATGTCCCCGTGGGTCCTCTCGATGGGGGGTGGTGGTCTGAGCGCCTTCCTACCCCAGCGCCCCTCGCGGCAAACCTCCGGCCCACCCGTAGACTCAGGCCACGTGACTCCGCCGCCCCCGCCCGACCCGGTTCCGGGGGCCTCTTCTCCTCTGGCCCGGGTCGCGGACGCCCTCCTCGCCGGTCCGGTCCTCTCCGAGGCCCTGGCCCAGAGCGGCGTCCTGCCCTCCCTCGACCTCACCGGTCCTGCTGCGGTGCGGCCCTTCGTGGTGCGCGGCCTGGTCGAGCGCGGACGCACGGTCCTGGTCGTCACCGCCACGTCCCGTGACGCCGAGGACCTCGTGGAGGAGCTCTCCGACCTGGTCGACCCGGCGCTGGTGGCGCACTACCCCAGCTGGGAGACCCTTCCCCACGAGCGGCTCAGCCCCCGCAGCGACACGGTGGGACGGCGCCTGGCCGTCCTGCGCCGTCTCAAGCACCCCGGTGACGACCCCTCCAACGGTCCGCTGCGCGTGGTCGTCGCGCCGATCCGGAGCGTGCTGCAGCCGCAGGTCAAGGGGCTCGCCGACATCGAGCCGGTCGAGCTGGCTCGGGGCGACGCCCGTCCACTCGAGGAGGTCGTGCAGGGGCTGGCCGCGGCGGCCTACTCCCGGGTCGACATGGTCGAGAAGCGCGGCGAGTTCGCGGTCCGCGGCGGCATCGTCGACGTCTTCCCCCCGACCGAGGAGCATCCGCTGCGCGTGGAGTTCTGGGGCGACGAGGTCGAGGAGATCCGCAGCTTCGCGGTGGCCGACCAGCGCACGCACGAGCAGGTCGAACGGCTCTGGGCGCCGCCGTGTCGCGAGCTGCTGCTGACCGACGAAGTACGACGCCGTGCCGCCGAGCTCGGCGAGGCCCACCCGCAGCTCCTCGAGCTCACCGACAAGGTCGCCGCCGGCATCGCCGTGGAGGGCATGGAAGCACTCGCCCCGGTCCTGGTCGAGGAGATGGAGCTCCTGGTCGACCTGATGCCGGCCGACACCACCGTGCTGGTGCTCGACCCCGAGCGCGCCCGCAGCCGAGCCCACGACCTGGTGGCGACCAGCGAGGAGTTCCTCGGGGCGTCGTGGGCCGCGGCGGCAGGTGGTGGAACCGCGCCGATCGACCTGGGGGCCGCGTCCTACCGCGAGGTCGCCGACGTCCGCAGCCACGCCCTCGGCCTGGGGATGGCCTGGTGGTCGGTGAGCCCCTTTGGAATCGATACCGATGACCTGCCCGCCGACCTTGCCGCCGACGGCGTACCGAGCCGTGCCCTGACCGCACAGCCGGCCGAGGCCTACCGCGGGGACCTCGAGAAGGCGATCAGCGACATCCGGGGATGGCTCGACCAGGGGCTGGCCGTCACGGTGGTCCACGCAGGCCACGGCCCCGCGCAGCGCTTCGTGGAGCTCCTCGCCGACCACGACGTGGCTGCGCGGCTGGTGGAGGAGGGGGCCTCAGCCGAGGGCGTTGTCACGGTCACGTGCGGCAGCCTCGTCCACGGCCTCGTCGATCCGGCTGCCCGCGTAGCGCTCGTCACCGGCGACGACCTCTCGGGCCAGAAGTCCTCCACCCGTGACATGCGCAAGATGCCCGCGCGGCGGAAGAAGCAGATCGACCCGCTCGAGCTGAAGGCCGGCGACTACGTCGTCCACGAGCAGCACGGAGTTGGCCGCTTCGTCGAGATGGCGCAGCGCGAGATCGGCGGCGCAACGCGCGAGTACCTCGTGCTGGAGTACGGCGCCAGCAAGCGCGGTGGGCCCCCGGACCGGCTCTTCGTGCCGGCCGACACCCTCGACCAGGTCACCCGCTACGTCGGTGGCGAGCAACCGTCCCTCGACCGGCTCGGTGGCGGCGACTGGACCAAGCGCAAGAACCGCGCCCGCCGCGCGGTGCGCGAGATCGCGGCCGAGCTGATCAAGCTCTACGCCGCCCGGCAGGCGACCAGGGGCCACGCCTACGGCCCGGACACCCCGTGGCAGCGCGAGCTGGAGGACGCGTTCCCGTTCACCGAGACGGCCGACCAGCTGACCACCGTCGAGGAGGTCAAGGCCGACATGCGCCAGGTCGTGCCCATGGACCGGCTGGTCTGCGGCGACGTGGGCTACGGCAAGACCGAGATCGCCGTCCGGGCCGCCTTCAAGGCCGTGCAGGACGGCAAGCAGGTCGCCGTGCTCGTGCCCACGACACTGCTGGTGACCCAGCACCTGTCGACGTTCAGCGAGCGGATGAGCGGCTTCCCCGTCGTGGTGAAGGGCCTCTCGAGGTTCCAGACCGACAAGGAGGCCAAGGAGGTCGTCGCCGGCCTCGCCGACGGCTCTGTCGACATCGTGGTCGGCACCCACCGGCTCCTCAACCCCGACATCAAGGTGAAGGACCTCGGTCTCATCATCGTCGACGAGGAGCAGCGCTTCGGAGTCGAGCACAAGGAGCAGATGAAGCGCATGCGCACCTCCGTCGACGTGTTGTCGATGAGTGCCACGCCGATCCCGCGCACCCTCGAGATGGCCGTGACGGGCATCCGCGAGATGTCGACGATCACCACCCCTCCGGAGGAGCGCCACCCCGTCCTCACCTACGTGGGCGCCTACGAGGACCGGCAGGTCGTCGCAGCGGTGCGGCGTGAGCTCCTGCGCGAGGGCCAGGTGTTCTACATCCACAACCGGGTCAACTCCATCGAGAAGGCCGCCGCGCGGATCCGCGAGCTCGTCCCCGAGGCTCGGGTGGCCACGGCCCACGGGCAGATGGGGGAGCACCAGCTCGAGCAGGTGATGCTCGACTTCTGGGAGAAGCGCTTCGACGTCCTCGTCTGCACCACCATCGTGGAGTCCGGTCTCGACGTCTCCAACGCCAACACGATGATCATCGAGCGTGCCGACACCCTCGGGCTCTCCCAGCTCCACCAGCTCCGCGGACGCGTCGGCCGCTCGCGCGAGCGCGCCTACGCCTACTTCCTCTACCCGGCGGAGAAGCCGCTGACCGAGACCGCACACGAGCGGCTGGCGACCCTGGCCCAGCACTCGGACCTCGGCGGCGGCATGGCGATCGCGATGAAGGACCTCGAGATCCGTGGCGCCGGCAACCTGCTCGGAGGCGAGCAGTCCGGCCACATCGCCGACGTCGGCTTCGACCTCTACGTCAGGCTCGTCGGCGAGGCCGTTGCCGAGTTCAAGGGCGGGGTCGAGGAGGAGCTCAAGGAGGTGCGCATCGAGCTGCCCGTCGACGCCCACCTGCCGCACGACTACATCCCGAGCGAGCGGCTGCGGCTGGAGATGTACAAGCGTCTCGCCGAGGTCCGCGCCGACAGCGACATCGACGAGGTCCGCGAGGAGCTGGTCGACCGCTACGGCAACCCCCCGGAGGTGGTGGACTCCCTGCTCCTGGTCGCCAGGTTCCGGGCACGGGCGCGCCGGGCCGGCGTCAGCGAGGTGACGATCGCGGGCAAGTACGTCAGGTTCGCCCCCGTCGACCTCCCCGACTCGCGCGTCGTACGCCTCCAGCGGCTCCATCCCGGCAGCGTGGTCAAGGCGCCGGTCAGTACGATCCTGGTGCCGCGGCCCCAGACCGCAGCGGTCGCCGGCAAGCCGGTCGGTGGGGTGGCACTGCTTGAATGGGCGCGCGGTGTGCTCGACTCCATCGTGGATCCCGAGGACGCCCGACCGAAGAACCCATGACCAGTTCCCGTGACCCAGTTGCGGGACATGGCAAGACCCGCGACAAGGAGTGAGCTCGTGAGCAGGACCCGGTGGACGACCGCGGCAGGGCTGGCGACGGCGGCTGTGCTGCTCTCGGGATGCGGCACCACGCCGGGCGTCGCGGTCTCGGTGGGAGACCATGAGATCTCCCACGACCGCATCGACGAGGCGACCAGCCACTTGTGCGACGCGCTGGGCGAGCAGTTCGAGAGCCAGGGCAACGTCGTCCCGATGGCGGTGGTGCGCCAGGCGGTGGTCCGGCTGCTGACCCTCCGCTCGCAGGCCACCCAGATCGCCGACGCCTACGGCATCGAGCCGGGGAGCACCTACGCCGACGACGTCGAGCAGCGTCGCCGTTCGGTGGCGTCGGAGCCCGAGGAGGTTCGTGAGGACTACGTGCTCCTGACCTCGTCCACCGCGCTCGCCAATGACGTCGCCGAGCGGGTGGGCATGATCGAGCTCGAGGTTCAGGGCATCGAGGAGCCCACGCGTGAGCAGGTCGGGCAGGCCGGTGTCGAGGTCTTCAACACCTGGCCCGACGCCAACGGTCTCGAGGTCGACCCGCGCTACGGGCTGGAGAACGTCGACGGCCAGCTCGAGCCGGTCGACACCAACCTCTCCGTGGCGGTGAGCGACACCGCCAGGTCAGGGCTCGAGGAGCAGCCCAGCGTGGCCTTCGCCAGCTCGCTGCCGGCCAACCAGCGCTGCGGCTGACATGACCGGCGGCGCGGGCGCTGACGGCTCGGCTCTGGAGGAGTTCGCCGACCAGATGCGCCTGCTGCACCGCGAGTGCGCGTGGAAGCGCGAGCAGACCCACACCTCGCTGATCCCGTTCGTGCGGGAGGAGGCCGAGGAGGTCGTGGAGGCGATCGAGTCCGGCGACCCGGCCGCGCTCTGCGACGAGCTGGGCGACCTGCTCCTGCAGGTGGTGATCCACGCGGTGATCGCCGAGGAGGCCGGCGACTTCACCCTCGAGGACGTCGCGCGTGGGGTCATCGCCAAGATGGAGCGCCGCAACCCGCACGTGTTCGGCGACGCGGTCGCCACCACGGTCGACGAGGTGATGGCGCTCTACAACGCTGCGAAGGCCGCGGAGCGAGCTGAGCGGACCAACGACCCGGACTGACTAGGTGGTGGGTCGGCGTCGGCGGCGGAAGATCGCGGCCGCTCGCCCTGCGACCCCGAGCAGGAGTACGACGATCCCGGCGAGCACCGAGGTCGTCGGCAGCGTCGCGGCCATCACCAGGCACCCGACCAGCCCGAGCGCCTGGAGGGGTCGTGGCCAGCGGCGCTGGTCAGCCGGCTGGCGCAGCGCCGACAGGTTGGCGACCGCGTAGTAGACCAGGACTCCGAACGACGAGAACCCGATCGCGCCGCGCAGGTCGACGCTGAGCACCAGCGCCACCACCGCCGCCCCGATGAGCAGCTGCGCGTGGTCGGGGACCTGGTGGAGGGGGTCGACGGAGGCGAGCGTGGCGGGCAGGTCGCGCTCGCGAGCCATGGCCAGGGTGGTCCGGCCGACCCCGGCGAGCAGGGCCAGGAGAGCGCCCAGAGCGGCAGCCGCGGCCCCGACCCGGACGATCGGGGTCGCCCACTCGGCGCCCAGCGCCCGCGTGGCGTCTGCGACCGGGACCGCCGACGTGGCGAGCTGGTCACCGAGCACGTGGACGAGCGCCCAGCCGATTGCCGTGTAGAGCACCACGGCGGTCCCCAGGGCCAGCAGGATCGCCCGCCCCAGCAGCTCGGGTCGTCGTACCTCCTCGGCCAGCGTGGCGATGCGCGCATAGCCCGCGAAGGCGAAGAAGAGCAGGCCGGCGGCCTGCAGCGCTCCGAGGGCTCCACCGGAGGAGGCCAGGGGTTCGCCCGGGGAGGCATCGCCAGTGGCCGTGAGGGCCAGGAAGCCCACCAGGACCACCAGGGTGGTGCCCAGCAGCACGCGCGCGGCGTTCGCGGTGCGGGTGACGCCCCGCCATCGCGGCGCAGGAGGCGGTCTTGCCGATCACGAAGCCCCACCCGGCGAGGAAGCCCCACCACGGGCCCAGCACCTCCCGGCCGAAGAGGTAGGTGCCGCCCGAGCTGGGGTGGTGCTCGGCGAGCTGGGCGGAGGAGGTGGCGTTGCAGAAGGCGATGACCGCAGCGATCGCCAGGCCGACGAACAGCCCTGATCCGGCGGCGGCCGCAGCGGGCGCGAAGGCGACGAAGACGCCCGCGCCGAGCATCGCGCTGAGTCCGACTACCACGGCGTCGGTGGTGCCGAGCCGCCGCGCGAGACCGGGCTGAGAGGTCACGATCGGCAAGGCTAATCTGTGCCGCATGACTTCCATCGCAGCAGTCGGCGCCCGCGAGATCCTCGATTCGCGCGGCAACCCC
This sequence comes from Nocardioides seonyuensis, assembly GCF_004683965.1. Taxonomy (NCBI): domain Bacteria; kingdom Bacillati; phylum Actinomycetota; class Actinomycetes; order Propionibacteriales; family Nocardioidaceae; genus Nocardioides; species Nocardioides seonyuensis. The sequence goes on along the minus strand of NZ_CP038436.1, from coordinate 677,574 downwards.
ACCGTCGAGGTCGAGGTCCTCCTCGAGGACGGCGCGTTCGGCCGGGCGGCCGTGCCCAGCGGCGCCTCCACCGGCGCCTTCGAGGCCGTCGAGCTGCGCGACGGCGGCAAGCGCTACCTCGGCAAGGGCGTGACCAAGGCGGTCAAGGCTGTCGTCGAGACCATCTCCGGGACGATCGTGGGCCTCGAGGCCGACGACCAGCGGCTCGTCGACCAGGCGATGATCGATCTTGACGGCACCCCCAACAAGGCCAAGCTCGGCGCCAACGCGATCCTGGGCGCCTCGCTCGCCACTGCGAAGGCTGCAGCGGAGTCGGCGGGCCTGCCGCTGTTCCGCTACGTCGGAGGATCCAACGCCCACCTGCTGCCGGTGCCGATGATGAACATCCTCAACGGCGGCGCGCACGCCGACTCCAACGTCGACGTCCAGGAGTTCATGATCGCGCCGATCGGCGCGGCGACCTTCAGCGAGGCGCTCCAGCAGGGCGCCGAGGTCTACCACGCGCTCAAGGCCGTGCTCAAGAAGAAGGGCCTCTCCACCGGGCTCGGCGACGAGGGCGGCTTCGCGCCCGACCTGGAGAGCAACCGCGCGGCGCTCGACCTGATCGCCGAGGCCGTCAAGAGCGCAGGATTCAAGCTGGGCAAGGACATCGCCCTCGCGATGGACGTTGCCGCAAGCGAGTTCCACGACAAGGGCAAGTACACCTTCGAGGGCAAGAAGCAGTCGACGGACAAGATGGTCGACTACTACGCCGACCTCGTGGCCTCCTACCCGATCGTCTCGATCGAGGACCCGCTCGACGAGGAGGACTGGGACGGCTGGAAGGCCATCACCACTGCCCTCGGCGACAAGACGCAGCTCGTCGGCGACGACCTCTTCGTCACCAACGTCGAGCGGCTCCAGCGCGGCATCAGCGGCGGTCAGGGCAACGCGATGCTCGTCAAGGTCAACCAGATCGGCTCGCTCACCGAGACCCTCGACGCGGTCGAGCTCGCCCACCGGGCCGGCTTCCGCAACATGATGAGCCACCGTTCGGGCGAGACCGAGGACACCACCATCGCCGACCTGGCCGTGGCAACCAACTGTGGTCAGATCAAGACCGGCGCGCCGGCCCGCTCCGACCGCGTCGCGAAGTACAACCAGCTCCTCCGCATCGAGGACGAGCTCGGCGACGCGGCTCGCTACGCCGGAGCGGCTGCGTTCCCGCGTTTCACGGGCTGATCGGGGCACACTGGAGCCCATGCCCTCCTCGTCTCCGCACGGCCGTCGTACGCCGCGCGGCGGGCCGGGTGGCAGCACGCGACCGGGGATGCGCGGCGCTCGACCACGCACGCCGGGCGCCGGCACTGCCGACACCGGGTCGACGCGCCCCGTCGAGCCGACCCCTCCCACGAGGGGGCGGTTCACCGGACGCGCTGCGGTCCTCGTCCTGGTGCTCGCCGTGCTCACGGTGTCCTACGCCTCGTCGCTGCGGGCCTACCTCCAGCAGCGCAGCCACATCGGCGACCTCAAGGCGCAGATCGCGGAGCGCGAGGCGAGCATCAACGACCTCGAGCGCGAGAAGCGCCGGTGGGAGGACCCCGCCTACGTCAAGGCCCAGGCCCGCGAGCGCTTCGGCTACCTGATGCCCGGCGAGACCGGCTTCGAGGTGATCGGCCCCGACGGCAAGCCCCTGGAGGCGCAGGCATCTCTCAACGACCCCGACGAGGTGATCAGGACCGAGCCCACGGCGTGGTGGACCGCGGCCTGGGACTCGATGGAGCTGGCGGGCAACCCGCCGAAGCCGACCGAGGACCCCGCCGAGCTCGTCGACGGGACCCGGGGCCAGGGGAGTGGCCAGTGAGCGACGTCGATCCCGCCGACCGGGCCGCTGTCGAGGCGCAGCTGGGCCGCGAGCCGCGGGGGATCCACGAGGTCGGGCACCGCTGCCCGTGCGGCAACCCCGACGTGGTGACCACCGAGCCCCGCCTCCCGAACGGCACGCCGTTCCCCACCACCTACTACCTCACCTGCCCCCGGGCGGCCTCGCGCATCGGCCGGCTCGAGGGCAGCCACGTGATGAAGGAGATGGAGGAGCGGCTCGACACCGACCCTGAGCTCGCCGACGCCTACCGCGGCGCCCACGAGCGCTACCTCGCCGCCCGTAACCGGATCGCCGCCGAGGCCGGCCTCGACGTCCCCGAGATCGAGGGCATCTCCGCCGGCGGCATGCCCACCCGGGTGAAGTGCCTCCACGTGCTCGCCGGGCAGTCGCTGGCGCAGGGTCGCGGCGTCAACCCGCTCGGCGACGAGGTCCTCGACCTGGTCGGCGAGTGGTGGGAGTCCGGCCCCTGCGTGGACCGACCGGATTGACGCGCCTCCCGCGAAGTTCATGCACGTGAATGAACTGGCAGCAGGAGCGCGGCCAGCGCTGTCCGCAGAGCCTCCTGGGCGTCTTCGATACCGAGCGGGTCAGTACGGCGGACCATCTGCTGGCGTAGTCCGTGGACGACCGCCTCGACAGCGATGAGGTCGCTCGGCAGGAGCTGTGAAGGCGTCTCGTCCAGCCCCACCCGCGCCCCCTTGGCCAGTGACGACGCGGCAAGCCGACCGATGGTCCGTGTCTCGTGCTCCAGCCAGGGCGCCAGCACCCGGGCGAGCTCGTCGTTGTGCCTCGCAAGCTCACAGAGGGAGAGCCACGCACGAGTGGCCGCGACCTCCGAACAGTCCATCGGCCTGAGGGGTCATCTGCATCGCGTCGGCGAGACTTCTCAGCGTCACTCCGCTCGCACCGCGCACAGCCAGGAGTGGAATGGCCGCATCGGCCACGGCGTCGGCGTACCTGCCGCTCCTGCTCTCCACAGGGTCGACGGCCGGGCCTCCGCCTGCGTGTTCATGCACGTGAATGAACGAGCGGGTGGGTGGGCAGAATGGTGACCATGACCACCGTGGCGGCAGTCGACTGCGGCACCAACTCCATCAAGCTGTTGATCGGCGAGCAGACCGACCGGGGCTTCGCCGTACGACACCGCGAGTCCCGCGTCGTGCGCCTGGGACAGGGGGTCGACGTCACCGGCGAGCTGGCACCGGAGGCGCTGGCGCGCACGTTCGCCGCCGTCGAGGAGCTCGCGGCGCGCATCGGCGAATACGGCGTGCCGCCAGAGCTGATCAGGTTCTGTGCCACCTCGGCGACCCGCGACGCCCGCAACGCCGAGCTCTTCACCACTGGGGTGGAGGAGCGGCTGGGGGTGCGGCCCGAGGTCCTCTCCGGCGACGAGGAGGCGGCCCTGGTCCACGACGGCGCCCTCGGTGCACTGCCCGTCCAACCACCGCAGCCGGTGCTGGTCGTCGACATAGGCGGCGGCTCGACCGAGCTGGTGCTGGGCGACTCGGGCCCGCGGGAGTCCACGTCGATGGACATCGGGTCGGTCCGGCTCACCGAGCGCCACCTCCACGACGACCCACCGACGGAGCGTCAGGTGGGCGCATGCGTCGACGACATCGACCGGCACCTCGACGACTCGGGCATCGGCATCTCCGGTGCACGCTCGGTGATCGGCACCTCCGGCACCATCAAGACCATCGCGTGCGGTGTCCTGGACCTCCCCGGCTACGACCGGGACGCCTTCGACGGCGCCTCGCTGCGCATCGACCGCACCCTCGAGTTCTGCGACGACCTGCTCGCGATGACGGTCGAGCAGCGTCGCGCGCTGCCCTACATGCACCCGGGCCGGGCCGACGTCATCGGGGCAGGGGCCCTGATCTGGAGCCGAATCCTGCGTCGGTCGACCTGTGAGAGCTACCTCGTCTCCGAGGCGGACATCCTCTACGGCATCGCCCGCGGGATCGGTGCTCATGAGATCGGCGACCGCGGGACCGCTTCGTGATGCTTCCCCACCCGATCACCGGCGAGCCGTTCGAGAGCCCGGTCCCTCCGGGCACCGGCTGGCCTGACGACCCGGCGGCACCGGACACGCCCGTCGCGCGCACCGCTGCCCAGGTACGACGACTCTCCCGGGCGTCGCTGGCCGAGATCGACGCGCGGATCAGCGTCTGCGCAGCCTGCCCCCGGCTCGTCCGCTGGCGTGAGGACGTCGCCGAGACCAAACGTGCGTCCTTCGCCGACCAGCCCTACTGGGGGCGGCCGATCGCCGGGTGGGGCGACCCCGAGCCCTCGATGCTCATCGTCGGCCTCGCCCCCGCCGCCAACGGCGGCAACCGCACCGGCCGCGTCTTCACCGGCGACTCCAGCGGTGACTGGCTCTTCGCGTCCCTCCACCGCACCGGCTGGGCAGCGCAGGCGACCAGCGAGCACGCCGGTGACGGCCAGCGGCTCTTCGACGCCCGCGTGGTGGCCACGGTGCGGTGCGCGCCCCCGGACAACAAGCCGACCACCACCGAGCGCGACACCTGCGCGCCGTGGATCGCCGCCGAGATCCAGCACCTGCTGCCCAGCGTCCGAGTGGTCGTGGCGCTCGGCGGGTACGGCTGGGACGGTGCGCTGCGGTCGATGGCCGCTGCCGGGGTCGTCGTACCCAGGCCGAAGCCGAGGTTCGGGCACCTCGCCGAGGTCGACCTCGACGTGCCCGCAGGGGGCAGCGTCACCCTGCTCGGGTGCTACCACCCCAGCCAGCACAACACCTTCACCGGTCGGCTCACCCCGGTCATGCTGGATGAGGTCTTCGAGCGGGCGCGTGCGCTGACACAATGAGGGCGTGACACTCCACGCCATCACCGTCCTCGGCCACGACCGTCCCGGCATCATCGCCGAGACCACCGACAAGCTCGCGGGTCTCGGGCTCAACCTCGAGGACTCCACGATGACGTTGCTGCGTGGGCACTTCGCGATGATGCTGATCTGCGAGGGCGACGCCCCGGACGCCGAGATCGAGGAGGCCCTGGCGCCGCTCGTGGCGGACGGATCGCTCACGGTGACCGTGCGCGAGGTGCCGGCCGAGCACGTGGAGGCGCGATCCGGCAGCTCCTGGGTGCTCTCGGTCCACGGCGGTGACCGGCCCGGCATCGTCTCCGCGGTGGCCGAGGTCGTTGCCCGCGCCGGCGGCAACATCACCGACCTGACCACGCGGCTCTCCGGCGACCTCTACCTGCTGATCGCCGAGGTCGACCTGCCCGCGGACGCCGACCCCGAGGCCGTGTCGGCCGAGCTGGACCGGGTGGCCGGGGACCTGGGCGTGGGCGCGACCCTGCGGGTCGCCGACTCCGACGAGCTCTGACCGGTGGCCCTCAGCGAGCGGGTCCGTGACTGGACCGAGGACGAGCTGCCCGTGACCGGTGTGGTGCGCGACGTCGTGCGCGCCCCCGCCCCGGTGCTCTCCGCGTCCGGCGCCGACGTCGACCCCACCTCGCCCGAGACCGTCCAGCTGGCGGCCGACCTGGTCGCCACCATGCGCGTCTCGCCCGGCTGCGTCGGGCTCGCCGCGCCCCAGGTGGGGGAGGGCGTGCGCGTCTTCTGCGTCGACGTGTCCGCGCACCCCAAGACCCGCGCCCACCACGGCACGTTCGTGCTCTGCAACGCCGAGGTCGTCTCCGCCAGCCGCAACGAGAAGGCACGCGAGGGGTGCATGAGCGTGCCGGACCTCACCGGGGACGTGAAGCGCGCGACCAGGATCGTCGTACGAGGCCAGCTGCCGGGCAGCGGCGAGACCGTCGAGCTCGCGGCCGAGGCCTTCGAGGCGAGGGCGCTGCAGCACGAGATCGACCACTGCAACGGCCTGTTGTTCCTCGACCGTACGGCGGGAGCGCACGCCGTCTACGCTCGCAAGACCTATCTCTGAGGTCCTTGCGCCTCAGGCCCCTGTATCCCAATCGGTAGAGGAAGCGGTCTTAAAAACCGCACAGTCTGGGTTCGAGCCCCAGCGGGGGCACCGGCCGTCCATCCCGCCCCGTATGTCCCGGCCACAGTTCGGGAACAGCAGCGGGCGCGCCCTCGTTGTACAAGGTGATCCCCAGTAGAGTGGGGAGCATTCCCGGCCTCCAAGGAGAGACCAACCATGCAGAGCAACAACCCCATCTTCCGCCGTTCCGAGGAGTTCAACCGCCCCTCGGCCAACGCCTACGGCAACCAGACCTACCCCGGCGCGGGTGGCGGCTACGCCGGCTACGGCCAGCAGACCGCCGACCCCTCCACCTGGGGCACGGGCATGCCCGGCGAGCCCGGCACCGTCCCCGGTCAGGTCGACCAGGGCCGGATGACGATCGACTCCGTCGTGCAGAAGAGCGCGATGTCGCTGTTCGTGGTGATCGCGGCAGCAGCAGCGACGTGGATCATGACTCCCGACATGGGCGAAGGCAACGCCAGCGGTCTCTACCTCGCGCTGATGATCGGCTCGTTCGGAGCCTTCGGGCTGTCGATGGTCAACTCGTTCAAGAAGGTCATCAGCCCCGCGCTGGTCATCGCCTTCGCCGCCCTCGAGGGCGTCGCGCTCGGTGCCTTCTCCAAGGTCATCCCGGCAGCAGCCGGCGTGTCCAACGACATCGTCGTCCAGGCCGTGATCGGCACCTTTGCCGCCTTCGCCGGCACTCTCGCGGCCTACAAGTTCTTCAACATCCAGGTCGGCGACAGGTTCCGCACGTTCGTCGTCGCGGCCATGTTCGGCATGGTGGCGCTCGGCCTGCTCGAGATGGTGCTGGGCTTCTTCGGCAACCAGATCGGCTTCTTCGGCTTCGGCGGGATCGGCCTTCTCTTCGCGGTCGGCGGCCTGGTGCTCGGTGTGTTCATGCTGATCCTCGACTTCGACTTCGTCGAGAAGGGCATCGCGGCCGGCCTCCCCGAGCGCGAGTCGTGGCGTGCCGCGTTCGCGCTGACCGTCAGCCTGGTCTGGATCTACACCAACCTGCTGCGCATCCTGGCGATCTTCCAGCAGGACTGACCCCAACGCGTCAGACAGCACGAGGGCCTCGGGATCACTCCCGGGGCCTTCTGCATGTCTGCAGTGTCTAGGTCGCGATCTGCTCGTACCTGGTGCGAGCGATCGACGACCTTGAGCTCAGGAGGCGGTCTCGGGCTCGGAGTCCTCGAGAGCCTCGACGTCCTGCGGCGACTCCGGCTCGCCGGAGGGACGGCGACGGCGACGTCGAAGCTCGACCCAGCGCCCACGCAGGCCCCGCTGGGCGCCGGAGACCTCGGTGCCGCCGAGCTCGGTGCCGGGGGTGCGCACGGCACGGACGGCGGCCGCCGCGACCGGCAGCACGCCCTCGCCGCGGTAGGCCTCCGGCCTCGCCTCGTCCTCGGGGATCAGTCCGAGCGCGGCGAGGCAGGACGGGATGAGGATCGCGGCGAGCTGCTTGTAGCCGTCGGCGGAGGGGTGGAAGCGGTCGGGGCCGAACATCAGCGCCGGGGCGGCCTCGAACTCGGGGCCGAGGATGTCGCCGAGCGAGACCGTGCGTCCCCCGGCCTCGACGGTGGTGATGGTCTGCGCGGCTGCGATCCGGCGCGACCAGTGCCGAGCGACCTGCTTCAGCGGCGGCGGGATGGGACGCACCGTCCCGAGGTCGGGGCACGTCCCCACCAGCACGGCGACGCCTGCGTCCTGCAGGCGTCGTACGCCCTCGTCGAGGTGGCGCACCGACGCCGCGGGCAGCACGGTGTGGGTCACGTCGTTGGCGCCCACGAGGATGACGGCGAGATCGGGATCGGTGGGCAGGGCGGCGTCGACCTGCTTGGCGAGGTCGCTCGACATGGCGCCGACGACCGCGAAGGCGCGCAGGTGGACGCGTCGGTCGGCCTGGTTGGCGATCCCGCTGGCGAGCTGGGCGCCGGGAGTGTCCTCCACGCGCTCGACGCCGTAGCCGGCGGCGCTGGAGTCGCCGAGCAGGGCGACGCGGATCGCCGGGCCGGGCCGGCCGCGGCCGTACCACCCGGTGGAGTCGGGCGGCTCGCCTGTGGTGTCCCCGATGATGCGCCGGGCGATCCTGGCCTCGGCGACCAGCACGCCGTACAGCCCGGCGCCGAGCAGCGACAGCCCGCCGCCCCCAAAGGCCGCAGAGGCTGCCAGCCTGCGGGCTGCGGACGCCTTGCTCATGACGATGACCATACGGGGCTAGCCTCGGGCGCGTGAGCCAGTCCCGGGAGGTCGTCGACCCGCTGCCCTGGGTCGGTGTGGCGGCCTCGACCGGTCTGGCGGTCCTGGCTGCGGTGGCGCTGCTCCCGACCGGGCTCGATGCCGTGGTCGACGGCGGCACCGGCGGCTGGGTGTGGACGTTGGCCACGGCGCTCGTCGGCCTGCACACGACCCTGCTGCCGCCGCTCTCGACCCGCTGGCCGATGGTCGCGTTCGGGATCGGGTCGGCGTGCATGCTCGTGCTGGTGGTCGCCCCCGACCTCGGTGGCACGCTGGCGGCCGAGTCCGGTGGCGGTGTCGCGCCCGTGCTGCTGCCCAGCGGGTTGGTGTGGTTCGTGCTGCTGTACGGCGTCAGCGCCAGGTTGGCGGCTCCCTGGCCGTCGATCGCCCTGGCCGTCGGGATGGGCGGCTGCCTGCTCGTCGTGGTGAGGCTCTGGGAGTTCGCCGACGCGGGCGGCGCCACGATGGGCCCGTGGGTGTGGCGGTTGCTGCTGCCGGTCTCGCTCGTCGGTGGTGTCCTCGCCGCGTGGGCGCTCGGGCGCTACCGGGCCACCCGGCGGGCATGGACCGCTGCGCTGGCGGACCGGGCAGCGGCCGAGGAGCGCCGGCGGATCGCCCGGGAGATGCACGACGTCGTCGCCCACTCCCTGGCGGTCGTGGTCGCCCAGGCCGAGGGCGGCCGGATGCTGGCGAGCACCCAGCCCGACCGGGCGCCCGAGATCCTCGATGCGATCGCCCACCAGGGACGCGAGGCACTGGACCAGATGCGCGGGCTCCTGGGGATCCTGCGCTCCGGGGACGCCGGTGACGACGCCGGCGCCGAGCCCCCACAACCCGGTGTCGCCGATCTTCCCGCGCTGGTCGCGCAGGTGCGCGCGAGTGGTCTCGACGTCGTGCTCGAGACGTTCGGGGACCCGCGGCCGCTGGGGCCCGCGCACTCCCTGACGGCCTACCGCGTCGTCCAGGAGTCCCTCACCAACGTCGTCAAGCACGCGGGCCGGCAGGCCGCGGCGCGCATCACCGTCGACTGGACTGCCGGGCTGACCCTCACCATCACCGACGACGGCCGGGTCCCGGACCGCGCGACCACCGGTGGCCGGGGGCTCCGGGGGATGCGTGAGCGGGTCGAGGCGGTGGGCGGCGACCTGGTCTCCGGGCCTGTGCCGGAAGGAGGCTGGCGCACGTGCGCGAAGATCCCGGCATGACACCCGAGAAGATCCGGGTCGCGATCGTCGACGACCAGGAGCTCATGCGTTCCGCCCTGCGGATGACCGTGGAGTCGCAGCCCGACCTCGAGCTGGTCGGAGAGGCAGCCGACGGTCACGATGCGTTGACCATCGTCCGCGGGCGGAGGGTGGACGTCGTGCTGATGGACCTGCGGATGCCCCGTCTCGACGGCATCGAGGCGACCGGCGTCATCTGCGCCGAGCTCCCGGCCACCAGGGTCGTCGCGCTGACGACCTTCGACCTCGACGAGCTGGCCTTCGCCGCGATCCGCGCCGGCGCGAGCGCGTTCCTGCTGAAGGACGCCCGGGGCGAGGACATCGTCGAGGCCATCCGGATCGTGCACGCCGGCAACTCCGTCGTCGCGCCCACGACCACCAGGCGACTCATCGAGCACGTCGCCACGTCACCGGGGTTCGACCCGGGCCGGAGCGAGGCCGTGCTCGACCGCCTCACCCCCAAGGAGGTGGAGGTGCTGCGCCACGTCGCGAGCGGGGCCACCAACGCCGAGATCGCGGCGGTCATGCACCTGTCCGGCACCACGGTCAAGACTCACGTCGGCCACGTGCTGGCCAAGCTCGGCCTGCGCGACCGCGTGCAGGCCGTCGTCCTCGCCTACGAGACGGGGATCGTCCGACCCGGCACGTGAACCGACCGGCAGGTGTCCGCTGGCGATGGGGGACGAGCCGGACCTCCTCCTCGAGGATGAGGAGGTCGACCTCCGACGACGATGCCCACGGGCCTTCGGGACGCGAGCGTGGAGCCATGAGCACCTCGACACGTCCTCCTGACCTCACCCACGTGCCGCCCACCCGGAGCGACGACCCGCCGGGCCGAGTGGCCCGCGCCGCACCCTGGCTCGCCGGGGCGTGGGTCGTGACCTACCTGCCCATGGCACTCCTCCACCTGGTCCGGGACACGCCGCCGCCGTGGACCCCGACGCCTGCGTCGGTGCTGCTCGCCCTCTCCGCGGCACAGGCATCCGTGCTGATCATCGTGCTGGGAAGCCTGGCGGCGGTCTCGCTCGGCGCGTCGACGGCTCGCGGCGGCGCGGCCAGCCGCCCAGCGGCCTGGTTGCTCGTTGTCGTCGGTCTCGTCGTCTCACTCGCCGTCTCCGACGTCCGCGCCCTGAGCTTCGTCGGCTACGCGCCGATGATGGTGCTGGCGCTCCTCGGTGTCGGTCCGATGGCCGATGCCAGCGTCGACGGTGCCGTCTACACCGATTCCCTCCTTGCGCTGGGGTCCTCGATCGGCGGCATCGGCATGGTCGTGACAGGTGCCGGCCTGCTGGCACGTCGTACTGGCGCGGTGCTGTTCCGCACGCCCGGCAGCGCACTGCGGATCGGCCGATGGGCGGTGGGCGTCGCTGCGCTCGTGCCGCTCTGCTACGCCGTGACCCGCCTCGCCTGGGCGGTCGGCATCCCGCTCGGCGTCCGGGACGAGTTCCTGGACGAGCTCGGCAGTGCGAAGTGGGCCGGCTTCGGCCTTGCGGCGTTCGCCGTCGTGGGGTGCCTGCTCACGCTGGGTCTGGTCCAGCGGTGGGGCGAGGTCTTCTGGTCCTGGGTGCCCCTCGTGGGCGGGCGTCCGGTCCCGGTGGGGATGGCGGTCGTGCCTGCGCTGTTCGTCGCGACGATCGTGACGTCGGCCGGCCTGGCCTTCGACGCCGCCGTCCTCGGCGGCCACCTGGAGGAGCTGCCGGGCGCCGAGCAGGACTGGGCCGCGTGGGCACCGGAGCTGTTGTGGCCCGTGTGGGGAGCGGCCCTGGCCGTCGCTGCGCTCGCCTACCGCAGCCGTCGGGCGGTGACCCGATGAGCGGGATGCCGTGGGTCTGGGGCGACGCCGGCTCGATGTCCCCTCTCCGTGCGCCCGAGGGGTACGACGGCCGGCGCGCCGTCCGCGCCGTCCCCGTCGCCGCGCCCCCGGAGATCGTCTTCCGCTGGCTCACCCAGATGGCGGTGGCGCCGTACTCCTACGACCTGGTCGACAACCGCGGTCGGCGCAGCCCACGTCGCCTGCTGGACGGCTGCGAGCCGGAGGTGGGCCGGGTGATGATGGAGATCTTCACGCTGACCGCAGTCGAGCCGGACCGGCTGCTCGAGCTGCAGATGAGCGCCCCGGGTGCCCTGCGCGTCTTCGGACGGATCGCGGTCGTCTACCGCACGCTCCCCGAGCACGGAGGCACGCGCCTGCGCTGCGACGTCTTCCTGCCGCCGGAGTCCGGTGTCGGCACGCTGCGGAACCACCTGCTCGCGTGGGGAGACCTGGTGATGATGCGCAAGCAGCTGCTGACGTTCAAGGCACTCAGCGAGCGGAGTGCCCGGGGTTTCCCAGCGGCACCTCCGGCGGCCTAGATTGGCGGGGTGAAGTACGCGAACTCACTCCTCGACCTCATCGGCAACACCCCGTTGGTGCGGCTGAACCAGACCCTCGACCTGCCGGGAGACGGACCCCTGGTCCTCGCCAAGGTCGAGTACCTCAACCCGGGCGGGTCGGTGAAGGACCGGATCGCCACGCGGATGATCGAGGCGGCCGAGGCCTCCGGCGCGCTCCAGCCCGGCGGCACGATCGTCGAGCCGACGTCGGGCAACACCGGCGTCGGACTGGCGATGGTGGCGCAGCAGAAGGGCTACAAGTGCATCTTCGTCTGCCCCGACAAGGTCAGCGAGGACAAGCGCAACGTGCTGAAGGCCTACGGCGCCGAGGTGGTCGTGTGCCCGACGGCGGTGGCTCCCGAGCACCCCGACTCCTACTACAACGTGAGCGACCGGCTGGCCGCGGAGCCGGGTGCGTGGAAGCCCGACCAGTACTCCAACCCCCACAACCCGCGCTCCCACTACGAGACGACCGGCCCCGAGATCTGGGAGCAGACCGACGGGCGGATCACCCACTTCGTCGCCGGTGTCGGCACCGGAGGCACCATCAGCGGCATCGGTCGCTTCCTCAAGGAGCGCGCGGCCGAGCAGGGCCGTGACGTCCAGGTGGTCGGCGCCGACCCGGCCGGCTCGGTCTACTCCGGCGGCACCGGCCGCCCCTACCTCGTCGAGGGGGTGGGCGAGGACTTCTGGCCCGAGACCTACGACCGCGACATCGCCGATCGGATCATCGAGGTCTCCGACGCCGACTCCTTCGCCTTCACCCGCCGCCTCGCGCGCGAGGAGGCGATGCTGGTCGGTGGGTCGTCGGGGATGGCGGCGTTCGCGGCGCGCCAGCTGGCCCACGAGCTGGCCGAGCAGGGCCGGAACGACGCCGTGGTCGTCGTGCTCCTGCCGGACTCCGGACGCGGCTACCTCACCAAGGTCTTCAACGACGAGTGGCTGGGCCAGTACGGCTTCGCCAGTGGCGCCCAGGCCGATTCCCGCACCGTGGGGGAGGTGCTGCGCGGCAAGTCCGGGCAGCTGCCCGACCTGGTGCACACGCACCCCGGCGAGACCATCGCCGAGGCCGTGCACATCCTCCAGGAGTACGGCGTCTCGCAGATGCCCGTCGTGCGGGCCGAGCCGCCGATCGTGGCGGCCGAGGTCGCCGGGTCGGTGTCCGAGCGCGACCTGTTGGATGCCCTGTTCGCGGGCGATGCCAAGCTCACCGACCGCGTGGAGGACCACATGTCGGCGGCGCTGCCGACCATCGGGTCCACCGAGGCCGCGTCGGACGCGGTGCACCTGCTGGAGAAGGCCGACGCCGTGCTCGTCCACGAGGACGGAAAGCCGGTGGGGGTGCTGACCCGCCAGGACCTCCTGGCGTTCCTGGCCGGGGCCTGAGCCCCCGCTCGGGGCGCCCGCGGTGGTCGATCCGTCGCTCGAGGTCGTCGCGCTCCTGGCGCTGGCGGCGCTGGCGGCGGGCTTCGTCGACGCCGTCGTCGGCGGTGGGGGCCTGATCCAGCTGCCGGCGCTGGTGATCGGCCTCCCGGGGGCCTCGCCCGTGCAGCTCCTGGCCACCAACAAGCTCTCCTCCATCACGGGCACGACGACCAGCTCGGTCACCTACTACCGCCGGGTCCACCCTGACCCGCGGACGTTCCTGCCGCTGATGGCCTTCGCCTTCGTGGGCTCGCTCGGCGGGGCCTTCGTGGCCACCCAGATCCCGCGCGAGGCCTTCGACCCGATCGTCCTCGTGGCACTGGTCGTGGTCGGTGGCTACGTGTGGTTCAAGCCGTCGATCGGGTCGGTGACCGCGCTGCGATTCGAGGGCCGTCGCCACCTCGGGGCGGCTGCCGCCGTCGGGCTCACCATCGGCTTCTACGACGGCGCGCTCGGTCCCGGCACCGGCTCGTTCTTCGTCTTCGCCCTGGTCGGTCTGCTCGGCTACAACTTCCTGGAGGCCTCCGCCAAGGCGCGGCTGGCCAACTGGGCCACCAACCTCGCCGCGCTCGCGATCTTCATCCCCCTCGGCGCGGTGCTGTGGAAGCTGGGGCTCGTGATGGCCGTCGGCAACGTCCTCGGCGGCTACCTCGGTGCCCGGGTCGCGGTGGCGAAGGGTGCCCGCTTCGTGCGGATCTTCTTCCTCGTCGTGGTCAGCGCGTTCGTCGTACGCATCGGCGGCAGCGTCCTGGGCCTGTTCTGAGCGAGCCCGGTAGCCTCCACGACGTGCGAGGGGTGGATGCGGTCGACGAGTTCCAGCGGCGCCACCGCGTCGTCGGCTTCCCGCTCGCCGTGATCTACAAGTACTTCGACGACCAGGGCCCCTACCTCGCCTCGGCGCTCACCTACTACGCGTTCATCGCGATCTTCCCGCTGATGCTGCTGGGCTCCTCGATCCTGGGCCTGGTCCTGCAGGGCCGGCCCAACTGGCAGGAGCGGATCCTCAACTCCGCGCTGTCGCAGTTTCCCATCATCGGCGACCAGCTCGGCCGCCCCGAGGGGCTCCAGGGGTCGGTGCTGGGTGTCGCGGTCGGCGGCCTGGTCGCGCTCTACGGCTGCCTCGGGCTCGGTCAGGCGTTGCAGAACACCCAGCACGTCGCCTGGTCGGTGCCTCGCAACAGCCGTCCCAACCCTGTTTACGCCCGTGTGAAGACGTTGCTGCTGCTCGTCACGGCGGGGCTCTCGTTGCTGGCCGTCTCGGTCGTGTCCACGGCCGCGAGCACCACCGACATCCTGACGGAGACGCTCGGCGGGGGCATCCGCGTCCTGCTGCCGCTCCTCACCGTCGCCGTCGTCGGCACGTTCCTGACCCTGCTGTTCCGCTTCGCGGCGACGGGGCAGCACTCCTTCGTCAGGGCCGCGCCGGGCGGCTACACGCTGGCGCTGATGTGGCAGCTGCTCCAGCTCGGAGGTGCGGCGTACGTCGACGGGGTGCTGGTCGGCACCAGCTCGATGACCAAGACCTTCGGCCTGGTGCTCGGCCTCATCGGGTTCCTGTGGATCGGCGCGGTGATGGCGGTGCTGGCGATGGAGATCAACGTGGTGGTGGCACGTCGCCTCTGGCCGCGCGCGCTGCTCACGCCGTTCACGGACAACGTGCGCCTCACCGATGCCGACCGCCGGGCCTACGCGTCGTACGCCCGGATGCAGCGGCACAAGGGCTTCGAGCGGGTCTCGGTCACCTGGGAGCCACGCGAGGCACGCGAGGCACGCGAGGCGCGAGCGGACGGGGCCTCCGCCGACTCGCCGCCGCCGTCGTCATGACGTCGTACCTCACCATCGGCCGGGACGGCGAGGCCGAGGTCGAGGCCAAGCACTCCAGGTTCCTCTGCACGCTGCAGCGCGTCGAGGCGGAGGACGACGCGCGGGCGCTGGTCGCCCGGCTGCGCAAGCAGCACTGGGACGCCCGGCACCACTGCACCGCCTTCGTGATCGGTCCGGACGCGGCGATCCAGCGGTCGTCCGACGACGGGGAGCCGGCCGGCACCGCGGGTGCTCCGATGCTGGAGGTGCTGCGCGGCGCGGGTGTCAGCGACGTCGCGGCGGTGGTCACCCGCTGGTTCGGCGGCACCCTCCTGGGCGCCGGCGGGCTGGTGCGCGCCTACGGAGACGCAGTGCGGGCCGCGCTCGACTCCGTCGGCACGGTGCGCCGGTCCCTGCTGCACGAGCTCGCCCTGGAGGTCGACCACGCCGACGCCGGGCGGGTGGAGGGCGACCTGCGCGCGCGAGGCGTCCCCGTCCTGGACGTGGAGTACGCCACCCGCGTGCGGCTCCTGCTCGGTGCGGATCCGGCCGGCGTCGAGGCCCTCACGTCAGCGGTCGCGTCGCTCACCTCGGGCGCCGGGGAGCTGGTGGTCGTGGGGGAGCGGTGGGTGGACGGCCCACTATTCTGACCCTCATGACGGGGGCACTCGAGGGACTGGCCGAGCTCGCGCGACAGGAGACCGAGCGCACCGGGCTCCTGGCGCGCCTCGAGGAGGCACACCGCCAGCAGGTGGTCGCTGCCGAGCGCCACGATGCCGCCGCGGAGAAGCTCGACGGCGAGCTCGAGGACGTGGCGAGGCTGGAGTCCATGTCGATGACCCGCATCCTCGCGGGACTGCGCGGAACCCGCGACTCCGACCTGTCCCGTGAGCAGGCCGAGGCCGAGGCCGCGCGGTACGCCGCCGCCGACGCCGAGGCGCGCCGGACGATCGCTGATCGAGAGGTCGAGGACCTCGAGCGGCGGATCGAGGCGTTGGACGACCTGCCGGCACGTCGGGCGGCCCTGCTGGCCCAACGGGAGGCAGAGGTGGCCGCCGACCCCGGCGCGATTGCGGTGTCGCACCAGCTGACCGCACTGGCCCAGCGCCTGGGCATGTGCGAAGGAGAGCTCGCCGAGCTGGAGGAGGCGTTGGAGGCGGCCCACGTCGCCCGGCGAGCGCTCGGCTCGGCCCAGGACCACCTGGTCGGCGCAACGAGGTGGTCCACCTACGACACCCTCTTCGACGGGGGCTTCGTCTCCGACATCAAGAAGTACAACCAGCTCGACGTCGCGGGGGACAAGATGCGAGAGGCTGACGCCGCGCTCGCCCACCTGACGACCGAGCTGGCCGACGTGGACATCGCGACCGTCGGGGAGGTCGGCATCACCGAGATGGCCAGGGCCTTCGACGTGTGGTTCGACAACATCTTTAGCGACTGGGCGGTGCGCGAGCGCATCAAGGAGGCGTCAGTCCGGGTCGACGGCCTCGTGGTCGCCGTCGACGACGTCTGCCGCGAGCTGGTGACTCGTCGTGACGCCGCGGTGGCGGAACGCACGTCACTGCTCGAGCAGCGCGAGCGCCTGCTCGTCCCTGACGGTGCGGCCGGTCAGTCCACGTCACCGTCGACGTAGAACCAACGGCCGGCGCGCCGCTCGAACCTGCTCCGCTCGTGGAGCGCTCCACCGTCCCACCGCGCGACGAACTCGACCACGTCCCCCTCGGCGGCCAGGATCTCCATCCCGGTCCACCGGGTCGTCGGGTCGGGTGTCGTGTCGTCCGGGCGGGTGCGAGGGTGCCACGTGCGGAAGAGGTGGTCTGCGTCTCCGAGCACGTAGGCCGTGTAGCGCGAGCGCATGAGCCGCTCCGGTGTCGCGGCCTGCTCGCGGTTGGCCAGCAGCGGCTCGCAGCACGCGTCGTACGACGTGCCGGTCCCGCACGGGCAGGGCTTCGGAACCACGTGGGGGAGGGTAGCCCGTTGCATGAACCTCGCTCAGGTGTAACTGCGAGTTGCCCTAGCATGCGGGCGTGGACGACCGCCTCGCGCTGATGGACCAGGGCTCGTTCCTCGGGCTCCGTGCGCTGGGCCACCAGCCGTGGACGTTCTTCATGTGGACCTACGACCGGCCCGTCGACCTCGACGGCCTGCGGGAGTTCAACGAGAAGCTCGCCGACACGCTCCTCGGTCGGCTCGTCCGGCGCTCACCGCTGCCCGGGGGCCGGCACCGCTGGGTCAGCCTCGACGCAGTGCCACCGATCGAGGTCGAGCCCGAGCCGCGTCCGCGCGAGGAGGTCCAGGCCTGGGCCGACGCGCTCGGCGACCGCGGCGTCGATCCCGAGCACGGTCCGGGCTGGCGCATCGGGGTGCTGCAGTTCACCGACGGCGGCACGGCCGTCGCCATGGTCTCGCCGCACGCGCTCGGCGACGGCCTCTGCAAGCTGGACGCGATCGCCGATGCCGTGAAGGGCATCGCGCGTCGTCCGGCCTACCCCGCCCGCAGCGACGTCCGGCGCCGCCACCTGTTGTGGTCAGACCTGGTGAGGTTCGTGCGTGACGTCCCCTCGGTGGCCCGTGCGGTGGTCGCGGGAATCCGTGTCGCTCGCGCCGAGCAGTCCCCGGCGCAGGCACCGGGGTCGTCTGCCTCGAGTGTCGCGGTTGCTGCGCGTCCGGGGCCCGAGGCCACCCCGTTCCACGCCACTGCGGCCTGCGTGCGCGTCGCCCAGGCCGACTGGGACGCGGCTGCGACGCGGCTCGGAGGCACGAGCAACACCCTGGTCTCCGCCTTCGCGGCGCGGCTGGGACAGCGGTTCGGCCGGACCGATGCCGACGGGCGGGTGACCCTCGCGGTGCCCGTGAGCGTGAGGACGCAGGACGACACCCGCGCCAACGCACTCGACTCGGTGATGGTGCAGGTCGATCCCGAGCGCCTGGACCGCGACCTCTCGGAGCTGCGCCGTGCCACGAAGGCGGCGTTGCTCCGCCGTGCGGAGCGTCCCAACGAGATGCTGGCGGTGCTGCCGCTGGTGCCGGTCACGCCGCCTGCGGTCGTACGCCGCGCCGAGCAGCTGGCGATGGGATCGACAGCGTCGCCCGTCGGCTGCTCCAACCACGGCCGGCTCGATCCGGCCATCATGCGCATCGACGGTGCCGATCCTGACGACTTCTGGGTGCGCTCCGCGGAGCCCGGCCAGACCGCGGCCGAGCTGGACCGGCTGGGCGGCAAGGTCTACGTCCTGGCTGGCCGCGCGCTCGACGCGGTCTACCTGTCGGTGGTCGCCCACCCGGTCGGCGGGGGTCTCCTGAGCGAGCAGCTGCACGAGCACGTCACCGAGGTCCTGGCCGACTTCGGTCTCGCGACCTCGAAGCCCTAGCTCTCACTTCCCTCGCGCGCTGACGGAACAATGGTCTTGATGTATGGGTTATTACGGTGTAATCATGTAATCCACCGCAAGGAGACCCAGATGATGGCCAAGGACGAGCACAAGGAGACCCGCGGCGGACGCGGGCGTGGCGGACGCCGCGGTGGCTGGCAGGTCTCCGACCTGCCCGCGGCCGACGATGCGGCGGACTGGTTCCGCGGCAGGCTGCCCGACGCGTGGTTCGGCGACATCGAGGTGAGCGTCGACCGGGAGGAGATCGTGGTGGTCGGCACGCTGCCTGACACTGCCGACGGTGCTGAGGCCGAGGGACGGATCAGCCGCTTCCGCGCCGAGACGCGCGAGGAGCGCATCGAGATCGCGCTCGAGGCGCAGGACCGCTATCAGCGGAAGGTGTCGTGGGGTGTGCGTCTCGGTGACGCCTCCGCGCTGTTCACCCACGTCGCCGCACCCGTGATGACGCGGCTGCGCCAGCCCGAGCGCCAGGTGCTCGACACCCTGGTCGATGCGGGAGTGGCACGCTCCCGGTCCGACGCGCTCGCGTGGTCGGTCCGGTTGGTCGGTGAGCACGCCGATGAGTGGCTGGGCCAGCTCCGTGACGCGATGGCCGAGGTGGACAAGCTGCGCGGTGAAGGACCCGGACTCTGACCCGTCTGCCCTCAGGACCTTCGACCCGTCAGGTGCGGACGCACGCCTCTGCTGTGTGGGCCGCGGTGGAGCGAGGGTAGGGGTACCGGAAGACATCCGGACCTTTACCCAAGGAGGAGATGACGATGAGCGTCATCCACCGCCAGCACCACATCAGCACTGAAGGTGTCACCACCTCGGAGGTGGAGGAGGTGACTCACACCGGGCTGGCACGTGCGCTCGCGGTGCTGAGGATCGCCTTCGGCATCACCTTCTTGTGGGCCTTCCTCGACAAGGCCTTCGCGCTCGGGTTCCACACCGGCTACGACCAGGAGGGCAACCTCGACCGGTTCGGGGACGCGGCCTGGATCAACGGTGGCAGCCCCACCGAGGGGTTCTTGAGCTTCGGGGTCCCTGCGGACAACCCGTTCAAGGACGTCTTCAACTCCATGGCCGGTCAGGCCTGGGTCGACTGGCTGTTCATGCTCGGCCTGCTCGGCATCGGCGTGACCCTGCTGCTGGGGGTCGGGATGCGTATCGGCACCGCCGCCGGCGCCCTGATGTACGCCTTCATGTACGCCGCTGTCATCCCGCTGGAGAACAACCCGGTGGTCGATGACCACCTGGTCGGAGTCATCGTGATGGCCGTCCTCGCCCTCGGCGCCGCTGGCACCACCTGGGGCCTGGGCAAGAGGTGGAACGAGACCGAGCTGGTCAAGAAGAACCCCGTTCTCCGCTGACCCGCATCACTCCCGCAACAGGCCGACCGGGCTCCCACCCGGTCGGCCTTCTGCGTGTGTGTCAGCTCACCGACTCGTGCAGGCAGAGCACGTTCCCGTCGGGGTCCTTGAACCAGGCAGCCTTCTCGGAGCCCAGCACGCACACGTGGTCGACCGTCTTCAGCTCCGGCAGGTCGTAGTCCTCGAACACGACCCCCCGGGCCTCGAGTGCCGAGATCTCAGCCGTCACGTCGTCCACCTCGAAGCTCATGGCGGTGCTCTCCGTGGGATGGCTGCCGGGGCGGGGGAGCAGCAGCAAGGTGGCGCCGCCGTCCAGGGCGTACATCGCGCTTCCCTCGTCGTTCGTGCCCGTGTAGTCGAGCCCCAAGGACTCTGTGTAGAACCTGCTGGCGCGATCGACGTCGGTGACCGGGAGCATCATCGTGACCGCGCGATGGGTGAGTGACATGGCGCCTGGCCTTTCTCGCCGGATGGGCTCCCTCCATCGTCCGCGCGGTCCCGCACGGGCACAATGGCGATATGGGGGAAATCGAGGGCATCCGAACCGCCACGGACGCCGACTGGCAGCAGATCTGGCCGTTCTGGCGCGACATCGTCCAGGCCGGCGAGACCTACGCCTACCCGCTCGACGCGACGAGCGCGCAGGCGCGTGCCTGGTGGATGGAGCCGCCGCCCGGCCACACCGTGGTGCTCGAGGAGGACGGCGAGGTCCTCGGGTCCGCGAAGATGGGTCCCAACCGGCCGGGGCGCGGCTCGCACGTGGGCACCGCGTCGTTCATGGTCGCTCCCCGGGCACGCGGCAGGGGTGTCGGCAGGCGCCTGGCGGAGTACGTCGTCCAGTGGCACCGCGAGCAGGGCTTCGCGGCCATCCAGTTCAACGCCGTCGTCGAGACCAACGTGGCCGCCGTCGCGCTGTGGCGCTCCCTCGGCTTCGAGGTGGTCGGGACGGTGCCCCGGGCCTTCGACAGTGCGACCCGAGGGCGCGTCGGCCTCCACGTCATGCACCTCGACCTGGGGCGGGACCAAGGGCCCGACGAGACGTGACGGTGGCCTCTCACGACAACCGTCCCGCCGCGGGAGGGTAGGGGTACCGGAAGACATCCGGACCTTTACCCAAGGAGGAGATGACGATGAGCGTCATCCACCGCCAGCACCACATCAGCACTGAAGGTGTCACCACCTCGGAGGTGGAGGAGGTGACTCACACCGGGCTGGCACGTGCGCTCGCGGTGCTGAGGATCGCCTTCGGCATCACCTTCTTGTGGGCCTTCCTCGACAAGGCCTTCGCGCTCGGGTTCCACACCGGCTACGACCAGGAGGGCAACCTCGACCGGTTCGGGGACGCGGCCTGGATCAACGGTGGCAGCCCCACCGAGGGGTTCTTGAGCTTCGGGGTCCCTGCGGACAACCCGTTCAAGGACGTCTTCAACTCCATGGCCGGTCAGGCCTGGGTCGACTGGCTGTTCATGCTCGGCCTGCTCGGCATCGGCGTGACCCTGCTGCTGGGGGTCGGGATGCGTATCGGCACCGCCGCCGGCGCCCTGATGTACGCCTTCATGTACGCCGCTGTCATCCCGCTGGAGAACAACCCGGTGGTCGATGACCACCTGGTCGGAGTCATCGTGATGGCCGTCCTCGCCCTCGGCGCCGCTGGCACCACCTGGGGCCTGGGCAAGAGGTGGAACGAGACCGAGCTGGTCAAGAAGAACCCCGTTCTCCGCTGACCCGCATCACTCCCGCAACAGGCCGACCGGGCCCCCACCCGGTCGGCCTTCTGCGTGCCCCGCTCAGGTCAGGGTCACTGCCCTGAGTCGGTGATCAGCCCGCCGGTGGTGGGCTGGTAGGGGTTCAGCCCGTGGTCGATGGCGTACTGCTTGAGGTAGCCCTCGCGGCCCAGGACGGCGATGCGCTCGGCGATCTTGGCGGCCTCGGCCTTCTCGACCTCGACCTGCGCCTGGGCGGCCTTGACCTGGGCGGCGGCCTCGGCCTCCTTGGCCTTGGCCTTGGCGACCGACTCCTGCTGGGCGACGAGCGCGGCCTTGACGGACTCCGGGGGCACGGGCTTCTGCAGCGTGATGGCGAAGTCGGTGAAGAACGCCTCCTCCCCGTCGATCTGGCGGCCGACCAGGTCAGGCATCTGCTCGAGCACCTCGGTCTCCCACTGGGCCTTCACGTTGGGGTCGGTGTAGAGCTCGGTGTAGCTGTAGTTCTGGCCGGCCCGGTCGATCGCGGTCTCGAGCGGGCGACTGATGTAGACGCTGAGCATCCGCAGCCAGCCCTGCGACCCGTTGCCGTCGGCGGTGTCCATGTAGGCGGCGTACCGGTTGCCGATCAGGTCGTGGAACTTGCGCAGGACGTCGCAGTCGGTGTTCAGCATGAACGCCGCGACGCCGTCGACGCTCATCTCGATGCCGTCCTTGGTCACGAACGTGACGTGGCCACGGTCGCCCTCCTCGCCGAAGACGTAGTTCCTCTGGGAGGACGGGTAGGAGTAGTGCTTGTCGCCGGGGCCGTCCCACGCGCGGGTCGAGGGGGACACGCAGTCCTTGAACCGGCGCGGAGTGAACGCTCCGTCGCTGTAGTGGAGTGCCACCTGGTCGGGACCGGTGGACACCGTCGTCGGCCTGACGAAGAGGAGGACGCCGAGGAGGAGGACGCCGACGAGGGCGCCGACCCCGGCGACCTTCTTGAGCGCACCGGCCTTGCTGGAGAGGTCGGGAGGAGTGGGCATGGGTGTCCTTCTGGTCGGGCCGAGGGTTCGGTCGGGCTGTCAGGGTCGGATGATCAGGAGCCGGGCAGGCCGCGCCGGTGGCGCTGGGTGATCTCGTCGATCACGATCGTGGAGAGCTCGGGGGAGACGTCGCGGTGCTGCCAGGCGAGCTCACGCAGCTGCTCGATGAAGGCGTCGCGCTCGGCGATCTCCGCGGCGGACCTGGGGTCCGCGGTCACGGGGGCGGTCATGCGCCCGAGCCAGAAGGCCACGGCGATGGCTCCCCCCACGAAGACGAGCAGGAGCACGGTGAACGTCGGCATGTGCGCATCCTTCCCTGTTTGGGGGCGGTTGAACCCACCAGCCCGGCAGTAGCGTGGAGCGCGTGACTGCACTCGCACCCACCACGCCCCCCGACGTCAGCACCGTGGCCGAGCTCCGCGCCTCCGGCCACGAGCTCAAGTCCCTGCGCCAGGAGATCCGTGACAACCTGCTCCAGCGCCTGCGGGACGGGGTCGACCCGTGGCCCGGGCTCCACGGCTTCGCCGACACGGTCGTGCCGCAGGTCGAGCGGGCGCTCCTGGCCGGGCACGACGTCGTGCTCCTCGGGGAGCGTGGCCAGGGCAAGACCCGCCTGCTGCGCGCGCTCGTCGGGCTCCTCGATGAGTGGTCACCCGTCATCGAGGGTTCCGAGCTGGGTGAGCACCCCTACGAACCCATCGCACCCGCGACGATCCGCCGGGCCGCCGAGCTGGGCGACGCGCTGCCGGTGACGTGGCGCCACCGTGACGAGCGGTACGCCGAGAAGCTCGCCACCCCGGACACCAGCGTCGCCGACCTCATCGGTGACGTCGACCCGATGAAGGTGGCGGAGGGGCGCACGCTCGGCGACCCCGAGACGATCCACTTCGGCCTGATCCCGCGCAGCCACCGGGGCATCGTCGCGATCAACGAGCTGCCCGACCTCGCCGAGCGCATCCAGGTCGCGATGCTGAACGTGATGGAGGAGCGCGACATCCAGATCCGCGGCTACGTGCTGCGGCTGCCCCTCGACGTGCTGGTGGTGGCGAGCGCCAACCCCGAGGACTACACCAACCGCGGCCGCATCATCACTCCGCTCAAGGACCGCTTCGGCGCCGAGATCCGCACGCACTACCCGCGCGAGATCGTCGAGGAGATCGCCGTCATCGAGCAGGAGGCCCACCTGGTCGCCGACGTACCGGCCCACCTGCTCGAGATCCTCGCGCGATTCACCCGCAACCTGCGCCAGTCGCAGTCGATCGACCAGCGCTCGGGGGTCAGCGCCCGCTTCGCCATCGCGGGCGCCGAGACGGTCGCGGCGGCCGCGCTGCACCGAGCGACCGTCCTCGGCGAGGACGCGGCCGTCGCTCGGGTGGTCGACCTCGAGACTGCCGTCGACGTGCTGGGCGGCAAGATCGAGTTCGAGACCGGCGAGGAGGGCCGGGAGACCGAGATCCTCACCCACCTCCTGCGCACCGCGATCGCCGAGACCGTCCGCGAGCACCTGCGCGGCCTCGACCTGCGGCTGCTGGTCGAGGCGCTCGAGGAGGGGGCCACGGTGACCACGGGTGCCCGGGTGTCCGCGCGCGACTTCCTCGGCGGCCTGCCGGTCCTGGGGGAGTCCGAGCTCTACGACCAGATCACCGACCGCCTGGGCGCCACCGATGACGGCTCGCGGGCCGGGGCGATCGAGCTGGCCCTCGAGGGGCTCTACCTCGCCCGGAAGGTCGGCAAGGACAGCGACGGCAGCGAGACCGTCTATGGCTGAGGTCCTGCTGCGGCCCGCCACACCCGACGACGTCGCCGGTCTCCGCCGCCTGGGCGAGGCCGTCGTACCCACGACCTATGCGCCGATCGACGCCGCCTACGCCCAGCGCATGCTCGACGAGTGGTGGACGCCCGACTTCTTCACCGCGTCGCTGGCCCGGATGCCCCACGTCGTCGCTGAGTCCGACGACGAGGTGGTCGGCGTCGCCAACCTCGGCCCGACGCAGGTCCGTGGCGAGGAGCGGGAGGTGATGTGGAAGCTCTACGTCCACCCCGACCACCAGGGCCGCGGCATCGGCACCCGCCTGCTCGGTGCGGTCGAGCAGCAGGTCCGGGCTGGCGCGCTGTGGCTGGAGGTGGTCGATGGCAACGACGCGGCCGCCGGCTTCTACCGCTCGCAGGGCTTCACCGAGGTCGAGCGGGCCGCCAATGCGCCCTGGCCCGACGACATCTGGCTGCGCAAGTCCCTGGGTATCGGGGAGGTGTGATGAGCCGCTACAAGAAGTACGACGGTGGCGACCCGCTCGCACCCCCGGTCGACCTGGCCGAGGCGCTGGACGCCATCGGTGAGGACGTGATGGCC
Organism: Nocardioides seonyuensis; assembly: GCF_004683965.1. Lineage (NCBI taxonomy): Bacteria > Bacillati > Actinomycetota > Actinomycetes > Propionibacteriales > Nocardioidaceae > Nocardioides > Nocardioides seonyuensis. Next base: position 652,865 of record NZ_CP038436.1, on the reverse strand, counting down.
GGCTACTCGCCCGAGCGGGCCATGGCGGAGTTCCTGCGCCGTGGGGGGAAGGACCAGGCGGGTCTCGACGACCTCGCGCGCCGGGTCGCCGAGCGTCGGCAGGAGATCACCCAGCGTCACAACCTCGACGGCACCTTGCAGGAGGTGCGCGAGCTGCTCGACCAGGCCGTGCTCGCCGAGCGGGGACAGCTCGCACGCGACATCACGATGGACGACGGCGACCGCGCCCTGCGCGAGATGCAGCTCGACAACCTGTCGCCGTCGACGGCCGCCGCGGTCAGCGAGCTGGCGTCGTACGACTGGGCGTCGAGCGAGGCGCGCGAGCGCTACGAGCAGATCAAGGACCTGCTCGGCCGGGAGCTGCTCGACCAGCGCTTCGACGGGATGAAGCAGGCGCTCGAGGGAGCCACGGAGCAGGACCGCGCGGCGATCAACGAGATGTTGACCGACCTCAACGAGCTGCTCGAGAAGCGCCGACAGGGCGTCGACACCGATGACGACTTCCGCGACTTCATGGGAAAACATGGAGATCAGTTCGCAGGTCCGTCTGGGAATCCGCAGAACCTCGACGAGCTGATGGACAGCCTCGCCCAGCGGGCGGCCGCCGCCCAGCGGATGCTCAACTCGATGTCGCCCGAGCAGCGCCAGGAGCTGATGGAGCTCTCGGCCCAGGCGTTCGGGTCGCCCGAGCTGATGCAGCAGCTCGCGCGGATGGACGACAACCTCCAGGCGCTGCGGCCGGGCGAGGACTGGTCGGGCTCGGAGCAGTTCTCCGGCGAGGAAGGGTTGGGGCTGGGCGACGGCACCGGCGCGCTCCAGGACCTCGCCGAGCTCGACGCGCTGGCCGACCAGCTCTCCCAGTCCTACGGCGGAGCCCGCATGGAGGACGTCGACCTAGACGCCCTCGCCCGCCAGCTCGGCGACCAGGCCGCCGTCGAGGCGAAGACGCTGCAGGAGCTGGAGCGCGCGCTGCGTGACAGCGGCTACCTCAAGCGCGGTTCGGACGGCGACCTGCGTCTTTCGCCCAAGGCGATGCGCCAGCTGGGGAAGGCGCTGCTGCGCGACGTGGCTGACCGGATGAGCGGCCGCTCCGGCGCTCGCGAGTCCCGCTCCAAGGGCCTGGCAGGCGAGCCGACCGGTTCGTCGCGACCGTGGCAGTTCGGCGACACCGAGCAGTGGGACGTCCCGCGCACGCTCACGAACGCGATGGTGCGGCAGGGCGGGGAGCGCCCGATGCGGCTGGCCATCGACGACGTCGAGGTGGTCGAGACCGAGGCACGCACCCAGGCGGCGGTGGTCCTGCTCGTCGACACCTCCTTCTCGATGGCGATGGACGGTCGTTGGGTGCCGATGAAGCGCACGGCGCTGGCCCTCCACCAGCTCATCAGCTCGCGCTTCCGCGGCGACCACCTGCAGCTGGTGACGTTCGGCCGGCACGCGCAGGTGATGGAGATCGAGGAGCTCACCGCGCTCGACGCCCGCTGGGCCAAGGGCACCAACCTCCACCACGGCCTGCTGCTGGCCAACCGCTTCTTCCGCAAGCACCCCAACGCGCAGCCGGTGCTGCTCGTCGTCACCGACGGTGAGCCGACCGCCCACCTGGAGTCCAGCGGCGAGGTCTTCTTCGACTACCCGCCCCACCCGCTCACGATCGCGCACGCCGTCAGCGAGCTCGACAACACCGCCCGGCTGGGCGCGCAGGTGACCTTCTTCCGCCTGGGCGAGGACCCCGGCCTGGCGCGCTTCATCGACTCGATGGCACGCCGCGTGGACGGCCGGATGGTCAGCCCCGAGCTCGACGACCTCGGAGCCGCGGTCGTCGGGTCCTACCTTGGCTCGCGCGCGACAGGGTCGTCGTACGCCCAGCAGTTCGGTGGCTGGGGCGGCCGCGGCTTCTGGGTTGGTGGCTAGCCGCCGGCTGCCTCGAGCATGCGCAGCAGTTCGGCGCCCATGTGCTCGATGACGGCGTTGAGCGCCTTCGCCGGGCGGATCATCACGGTGAAGTCGACGATCTGCCCGGCTTCGTCCCACGTGATGATGTCGACGCCGCTGACGTCGAGGCCGCCGACGACCGTGCGGAACTGCAGGACTGCGCTGTCCTCGCCGACCCACTCGCGCTCGTAGGTGAGGTCGGGCCCGAGGACGACGAACGCGGCCGTGAGGTAGCCGACGACGGTGTCGCGGCCCTCCTGGGGCGTGTGGACAGCAGGGCTGCGGAACACCGCGTCCTCGGCGACCAGCCCTTCGAGCCCCGCCGCGTCGCGGCTCTCGACGACGGCGTGCCAGCGGGCCAGGGCTGCGTGGGAGTCCATGGGTGTCATCGTGACAGGGGTCATCGGGGCAGGGTCGCCCGGAGGGCGGTGAAGGCCTGCGGCAACGCGCTCGTCACGGAGAGGTGCCCCTCGCCGGGCAGCAGATGTGCCACGGCTCCCGGGATGTGGGAGGCGAGCCACTCGCCGTGGGAGAACGGCACCATCAGGTCCTGGGCGCCCTGGATCACGGTGGTCGGCACCGCGATGTCGCCCACGTCGAACCCCCAGTCCTTCACGAAGGCCAGGTCGTCGTCGACCCAGCCGTCGTGACCCAGTCGGACGGCCTCGCGGAAGCTGGCGGACATGTCCTCACCGAACACGTCGGTGAGCTGGGCACGGTCGACGGCGGGCAGCAGCCCGGACATGCTCTCCAGCAGCCCCTTGGCATCCGCGTCGCGCAGTCGCGGGACGGCAGGGTCGAGCACCTCGCGCAGCGCCTCCTCCCCTGCGACGGCGGCCGTGAACTCCTCGACGTTGTCCTCGCCCATCCCGGCCAGGAAGTCCAGGCCCTCTGCGTCGTACGGCGCGACCCCGGCGACGCACAGCACCCCGGTGACCCGATCCGGGACGAGAGCCCCCAGGGCAAGGCAGTGGGGACCGCCGCCGGACCACCCCGCGGTCGCGCAGCGCTCCACGCCCAGGTGGTCGAGGAGCTCGACCAGGTCGGGCACCACGTCGGCCACAGAGCGGCCGGGCAGGCGCGACGAGCCGCCTGCGCCGGCCCGGGAGTAGAAGGCGATCCGCAGGCGGGAGTCGATCGCCGCGCGGGAGAGCGTCCGCTGGACGATGCCGGAACCGGGGGTCCCGTGGTGGAAGAGCAGGACCGGGTCCTCCGCTTTCCCCTCGACGGCGTAGTCCAGGGCGCGACCGTCGGAGAGCTGCAGGGTCTGCATCCGTTGAGTGTGCACCCTCTGCCACTCTCAGGCCGCGAAGCCGGGCAGTGACTCCTCGAGGATCGCGCGGAACGGCGCCTCGGCCTCGAGCTGGCTCAGCAGGCCGATGCCGCCCAGCCAGGTGCGGTGGATCAGGAGGTAGGACGTCGGCAGGTTGAGCTTGGTCGCCATCGCGAAGGCCGGGTCGCGGGGGTTGTTGATGCGCTCGAACTGGGTGCGCATCCACTCGCGGGTGAACCTGAACGTCTCGGTGTGGGTGGGCTCGATGAACGGGGAGAGGTAGTCGAGCACGAGCTGGGGGTCGACCCGGACGTTGGGCCGGATGAAGCCTTCCTCGCGCAGTCCGGCGACGAGGGTCTCGCGGTCGCTGTCGGCCGCGGTCCGGATGAGTCGTCCCATCGCCTCCGGCAGTGAGCGCTGGGGCAGGCGTGCCACGGCGCCGAAGTCGAGCACCCCGAGGCGGCCTGGGGAGCCGTCGACGGCGGGGAGCAGGCGGAAGTTGCCGGGGTGCGGGTCGGCGTGGAGCATGCCGGTGCGCGCGGGACCGGCGAAGAGGAACCGCGCCAGCAGCTCTCCGTAGTGGTCGCGCTCGGCCTGGGAGCCCTCGCGGATGACGTGGGCGAGGGAGTGGGGCGACTCCATCCACTCGGTGACGAGGACCTGCCCCCCGACCGCGACGACGTCGGGGACGACGAAGGACGGGTCGTCGGTGAAGGCGGCGGCGAAGGCGCGCTGGGCCTCGGCCTCGAGCGTGTAGTCGAGCTCTTCGGCGGCGCGCTCCTGAAGCTCGGCGACCAGCGGCTTGATGTCGATGCCGGGGAAGACGGGGGCCACGCCGCGGGCGAGCCGGGAGAGCTGGCGCAGGTCGCTCATCAGCGCGTGGCCGGCGCCGGGGTACTGCACCTTCACGGCGACGTCTCGGCCGTCGTGCCAGCGCCCCTTGTGGACCTGGCCGATGCTGGCCGCCGCCGTGGGAGCGCCGTCGAGCCAGACGAGCTGTTCGCGCCAGTCGTCGCCGAGACCCGCGGCGATCTGGTCGCGCACGGTCTGGGTGGGCATCGGCGGCGCGTCGTCCTGCAGCCGGGTGAGGTTCTCGCGGTAGGGCGCCACGAGCTCGTCGGGCAGCGCCGCCTCGAGCACGGAGAGGGCCTGGCCGAACTTCATGGCTCCGCCCTTGAGCTCGCCGAGGGTCCGGAAGAGCTGCTCGGCGGTGCGCTGCTGGACCTCGTTGAGCACGATCTCCGCGGGAGCACCGCCGAGCCGCTTGCCGAAGCCCACGGCCGAACGGCCGGCGTACCCCAGGGGCAGCGCGGCGAGTCGGGCACCGCGCGCTATCGCCTTGCGGGGGAGCTCGCTCATGGGTCCAGTGTGGCGGATCGGACCTGAGCAGGCCGTGACCTGGGCGGCCCCGGGACGTTGAGAGTAGTGACACCCCTACTTCTCGGGAGGCATCCAGTGCGTAGAACACCCCTGCTTGCAGCCGCCGCCGTCCTCGCGGCCTCGGCGTCGCTCGTCTCGCCCCAGGCGTCCTCGGCGGCGGACGAGCCGGCCGACGTCTCGGAGTTCCTGGCCGACCAGCTGGGCGGCCTGACCGGCCGGACGGCGGTCATGGTCCACGGCACGTCCCTGGGCGCCGCGCGCGACGCCGTCACGGCGTCCGGACTGACGAAGAAGGGTGAGTTCCGCAAGATCGACGTGGTCGTCGCCCGCGGCACCAAGGCCCAGATCGAGGCCGTACGCCGCCAGCCCGGCGTGACCTACGTCGAGGGCGGTGCCCAGAAGATCGACTTCTTCCAGGAGACCTCCAACACCGCGACGCGTGGTGCCGAGGCGGCCGCCACGCTCACCGGCGCCGACGGGTTGCCGTTGACGGGCCGGGGCGTCAGTGTCGCCGTGATCGACTCCGGCGTCGACCCGACCCACCCCTACTTCAAGGAGGCCGACGGCAGCAGCGCCGTGGTCGCCAACCTCAAGGCGCTGTGTGAGCCGCTGACCGAGACCTGCTCGGTCCAGCGGCTGCCCGGCAGCATCGACACCGACACCCTCTCCGTCGGTGGGCACGGCACCCACGTGAGCGGCATCGTGGCCGGTCGTCCGACCACGTTGAGCGACGGTGGCAGGCTCCAGGGTGCTGCTCCCGGGGCCAAGCTCGTGTCGATCTCCACCGGCGCCGGCATCGTGATCCTGGGCGCCGACTCCGCCCTCAACTGGGTCCTCGAGAACCACGAGGCACCCTGCGGCGAGGGCGTCCCGGCCAGCACCTGCCCGCCGATCAAGGTCACCAACAACTCCTACGGCCCGAGCGGCGGCGGCGAGTTCGACCCCGAGTCGGCGACGGTCAAGCTCCAGCGCGCGCTGGCGGCCGAGGGCGTCGTCACCGTGTGGGCGGCCGGCAACGACGGCGGGGACGGCTCCGAGAGCCTGACCAACCCTCCCGGCCAGGACCCGACCGGCGGCATCCTCTCGGTGGCGTCCTACTACGACCAGGACACCGGCACGCGTGACGGTGTCGTCTCGGAGTACTCCTCGCGCGGCGACGCCTCCGACGCCTCGACGTGGCCGGACATCTCCGCCCCGGGCGAGAACATCACCTCGTCCTGCCGCCCCTACCTGGCGATCTGCTCCACCGGGCTGGACTTCCGCAACGGCCCCGGTGCCCTCGACATCGGCACCTTCAACACCATCAGCGGAACGTCGATGGCCGCGCCCCACGTCGCTGGGATCGTGGCGCAGCTCTTCCAGGCCAACCCGAACGCCACGCCTGCCCAGGTGGAGGCCGCGCTGAAGTCCACCGCCCACCAGTTCGGTGACGGCGCCGCCTACGTCGGCGGGACGTCGTACGACAAGGGGTTCGGCCTCGTCGACGTCGTGGCGGCGGCCACGGCGGTCAGGTGACCTGCTGACCTGATCTCGAGCTCGGGGGAGAACGGGCGCCGGAGGTGTGCAACCTTCCGGCGCCCGTCCGCGTCTACAAGGCATCCCCACAGCGGGGAGACCACGTCACGAGAAACGGGATCCACCATGCGCACGACCAGCATCCTCAGCTCCGCCGCCCTGTCGGCCGTCGCCCTGAGCCTCTTCGCGCTTCCCTCGGCGAGCGCCGACGGGATCGGGGTGAAGGACGCCCGCGACCTGGACCACGGGGTCGACCTGCGGTCGGTGGTCGTCGACCACGGAGCCGAGGAGCTCGTCGTCACGACGACCCACACCAATCTGCGGCCATCGTTCCGGACGGGGTCCTCGGGCGGGGTCTTCCTCGACACCGACGCATCCGACCCCGGCCCGGAGTACGCCTTCGTGGGCGGCTACTTCCGCGGCACGGACTACCAGCTGGTCGAGGTCGACGGCTTCCACCGCTCGCAGTGGGTCGGCCCGGTCGACGGGTACTACGACATGAAGGTCGACTACAAGCGCGACCGCGTGCGGATGACGATCGACCGGGCGGCGATCGACTCGCCCGAGCAGGTCCGGGTGGCGGTCAAGGTCGGGGGCAGCCGCACCGATGGCAGCACCAAGCGGCTCGTCGACTGGCTCGGTGAGCCTCGCAGCTTCACCGACTGGGTGGCGCAGTAGCCGAGGCGACCGTGGAGCCCGGGGCCGGTAGGTCCGGCCTCGGGCTCCACAGTCATGTCAGGGGAGCTCGACGAACTCGCCGAGGAACGCCCGCGCAGACTCGGTGTCGAGACGGTAGTCGACGTTGGTGGCCCGGCAGATGGCGTCGCCGGTGATCGTGATCGCCGCGACGATGTCGGTCGAGCCGAGGAAGTTCGGGCCACCGGAGTCGCCGTAGCAGGTGCCTCCGTCGCCGGTGTTCTTGTTCATGGAGATGCGCAGCCACGTCTTGTTGATCGCGTTGAGCTCGCCTGAGGACACCATCCGGCGGTCGTCGTAGAGGTAGCGGTGGCCGCCGGGCTCGTTGGTCACCTCGTAGGCGCCGTAGCCCACGGAGGTGAAGCGCTGGTCCTTGGGGAGCGCGGAGAGCGACCCTGCTTCGGGCAGCCGCGCCGGCTCGATGCCCTCGACCGCCTCGTCGAGGACTACCACGGCGATGTCGTGGCTGTTGCTCTGGTTGCCGGGGTAGAGCGGGTCGGCGTGGAAGGTGCCGTGGTGGACGGTGTCGCCGTCCTCGTAGTCGCTGTCGAAGGTCACGCCGACGCGCTCGCCGTCCTCGGCGCAGTGGGCCGCCGTGAGGAACACCGTCGACGAGATCAAGGTGCCGGAGCAGTAGAGCCAGGTGCCGTCGGAGTACTGCGTCGGGGACACGAGGCCGCCCACGTTGGGGTGCTGGTCGCCGTCGTAGGTGCCGTTGGTGATGGCCATCGCGGACGGACCAGTGAGGAAGCCGCCCAGCACGACGCTGAGGGCCATGAAGAGGGTGAGCAGCAGGCGACGTGGCATTCGAACTCCCGGAGGTGTGCGGACTGGAGTGCCCAGACTCTGCCTCGCTCCGCCCCCGGTCAAGGGGCTTGTCCCTCGGCGAGGCTGGTTCGATGGTCCCCATGAGCAGTGACCGCGTGGCCAGCCTGCGAGCCCTCTACGAGTCGTTCAACGAGCGCGACCTCGACGCTGTCCTCGCGGCCATGGCGCCCGACGTCGACTGGCCCAACGGCTGGGAAGGAGGGCGCCTTCTCGGGCGTGAGGAGGTGCGGAAGTACTGGGTGCGCCAGTGGCAGGCGATCCGGCCGACCATGATCGTGCGGAACATTGCTGAGCGCCCAGACGGGACGGTGGAGGCACGCGTCCGGCTGGTCGTCAGGGACCCTGCCGGGAGTGTGCTGGAGCGCTCGGAGGTGACGCACGTCTTCGAGCTCGTGGGACCTCATGTCCGCCGCATGACGGTCGAGCAGTGACCCTCAGGGAGCCTCAGTGGGGCGCGCGCGCCTGGAACCCGGCGCGCAGCAGCACCCGCTCGACGCGCTCCCGCTCCAGGTCGCGCGGCGGTCCCTCGGGAAGCGAGTAGATCCGCTCCTCCTCGCCGAGGGCACGACATGCGTCGACGAGCACGTCGTCGTAGGCGCGGACCCAGCCGCGCCGGCGTGCAGCGGGCATGTCGTGGGGCGCCCGCTGGATCTCACGCTGGATGCGCCACAGGTCTGCCGCGATCTGCTCGACGGGCGGGCCGGACGGTCGGGGTGGCGCGGGAGCCCTCAGGTGCAGGGCCTCTGCGGTTCGTCGTACGCGACGGGCGTAGGTGTCCCAGTCGAGCACCGCCCAGACGAAGGCCAGGACGGCGACGACCGAGCCCACCTTGAGCACGAGGTCCGCCTCCACCGATCCATGAAACGCCTTCAGGAGAGCGTGGGCAAGAGTCGTGGGGCCCTCAGCCGGGGAACTTCACGCCCGTGTTGGCGTGGCAGCGATAGCCGAAGGGGTTCTTGGCGAGGTACTGCTGGTGGGGGTCCTCGGCGTAGTAGTAGCCGGCCTCCTCGGCAGGGCGGATCTCGGTGGTGATGTCGCCGAGGCCGCGGCGAGCGAGCTCCTCGCCGTACAGCTTGGTCAGCTCGTGCGCGGTGGTCTCCTGCTCCGGCGAGGTGAAGTAGATCGCCGAGCGGTACTGGCTGCCGACGTCGTTGCCCTGCCGCATGCCCTGCGTCGGGTCGTGGATCTCGAAGAACCGCTTGACCAGGTCGGAGTACGACACCTGCTCGGGGTCGAAGACCACGCGCACCGCCTCGGTGTGGCCGGTCTGCCCCGAGCACACCTCCTCGTAGGTCGGGTGCGGGGTGATGCCGCCGGCGTAGCCGACCGACGTCGACCAGACGCCGGGGACCTGCCAGTAGATCTCCTCGGCGCCCCAGAAGCAGCCGAGCCCGAAGACCGCCACCTCGTGGCCCTCGGGCACCTCGTCGGTGACGACCGGAGTCTTCAGGACGACGTGCTCGCCCAGCTGCCAGGGGCGGGAGTCGCGCCCGGGCAGTGCCTTGTCGGGGGTGGGGATCGTGGTCTTGTCTCGGCCGAACATGGCTCCATTGTCCTCCTCGGCCCAAGGCCGCGGTCACGGCCCGCAGCAGGGCGGGGCTAGGGTCGGGAGCGTGACCCAGGAACACACCAACAAGTCCGGTTTCGAGACGCGTGCGATCCACGCCGGCTACGAGCCCGACGAGATGACCGGAGCGGTGATCCCGCCCATCTACGCCACCAGCACCTACAAGCAGGACGGCGTCGGCGGCCTGCGCGGCGGCTACGAGTACAGCCGCTCGGCCAACCCCACGCGCACCGCTCTCGAGGGGGCGCTGGCGGCGGTCGAGGAGGGTGAGCGGGGCTTCGCCTTCGCCAGTGGCCTGGCCGCCGAGGACACCCTGATCCGTGCGCTCACGCGGCCCGGTGACCACGCCGTGATCCCCGACGACGCCTACGGCGGCACCTACCGCCTCTTCGACAAGGTCGAGAAGGCCTGGGGCCTGGAGCACAGCCCTGCGGCGGTGAGCGACGTCGACGCGGTCCGGGCCGCCGTCCGCCCCGGCACGACGAAGCTGGTGTGGGTCGAGACGCCCACCAACCCGATGCTCAACATCGCCGACATCGAGGCGCTCGCCGCCGTCGCGCACGACGCCGGCGCGCTGCTCGTGGTCGACAACACCTTCGCCTCGCCCTACCTCCAGCAGCCGCTCACGCTCGGCGCCGACATCGTCGTGCACTCCACGACCAAGTACGTCGGCGGCCACAGCGACGTCGTCGGCGGGGCGCTGGTCGTGCGCGACCTCGAGGTCGCCGACAGGCTCGCCTTCCACCAGAACTCCATGGGCGCCGTCCCCGGCCCCTTCGACTGCTTCCTCACCCACCGCGGCCTGAAGACCCTCGGCGTGCGCATGGACCGCCACTGTGACAACGCCGAGAAGGTCGTCGACTTCCTGACCGGTCACGGCAAGGTCACCCAGGTCGTCTACCCCGGCCTCAAGGAACACCCCGGGCACACGGTGGCTGCCAAGCAGATGAAGCGGTTCGGCGGCATGGTGTCCTTCCGCGTCGAGGGTGGCGTCGACGCCGCGCTCGAGGTGTGCGCCAGGGCCGAGGTCTTCACCCTCGGGGAGTCCCTCGGCGGCGTCGAGTCCCTCATCGAGCACCCGGGTCGGATGACGCACGCCAGCGTGGCCGGCACCGACCTGGAGGTCCCGGCCGACCTCATCCGGCTCAGTGTCGGCATCGAGACCGCCGACGACCTGATCGCCGACCTCGACCGTGCCCTCGGCACCGTTGGTTGAGGAAGGCGCGCAGCGCCTGTCACGAAACCCCGGAGCCGTCGTCTGCGTCGACTTCGGCTCGACCTTCACCAAGGCGCTGCTCGTCGACGTCGCGGACGGCCGGGTCCTGGCGGGCGCCGAGAGCCCGACGACCCTGCCCGGTGCGGCGGGAGGTGACGTCCTCGACGGCTTCGACGCCTGCCTGGATGCCTTGGTCGAGCAGGACGCGCGAGCGGCCGGAGCGCCGGTGCTCGCCTGCTCCAGCGCCGGCGGCGGACTGCGGATCGCCGTCGTGGGCAACGAGGAGCTCGTCACCGCCGAGGCAGGTCGCCGGGTCGCGCTGTCCAGCGGCGGCAAGGTCGTGGCCGTCCTGTCCGGCGGCCTGACCCCGGCGTCGTACGACGCCCTGGTCGCCGCCGAGCCCGACGTCGTCCTGCTCGTGGGCGGCACCGACGGCGGCAACAGCGCCCAGCTGGTGGGTGACGCCGAGCTGCTCGCGGCCCGGGGCTGGGCGGGCCCGGTCGTGGTGGCCGGCGACGTCGAGGCGCAGGACCGGGTCCGCAGCGTCCTGGAGGCGTCTGGCACGCCGTTCGTCCTGGCCGACAACGTCGTGCCGCGCATCGGCGTGCTCGCTCCCGACAGCGCCCGGGCAGCGATCCGCGAGATGTTCCTCGCGCACGTGATCGGCGGCAAGCACCTGAGCTCGCGCGGCGACGACTTCCTGCGGATGGTCAGGGGGGCCACTCCCGACGTCGTGCTCACGGGCGTCGAGCTGCTCGCGCGCGGCCTCGACGAGGAGCACCCCGGAGCCGGTGACGTGGTCGTCGTCGACGTGGGCGGGGCGACGACCGACGTCCACAGCATCGTCGAGATCGACCCCGAGAAGAGCGAGCTCGCGCGCGAGGTGGTCGCCGTCAGCGCCGTCACGCGCACCGTCGAGGGCGACCTCGGGATGCGCTGGTCGGCAGTCTCCACGGTCGAGGCCGCCGGCCTCGATGGGCTCCACGACGCCGCGGTCGCGCGCCGCGACGACCCCGACCTGGTGCCGACGGACGAGGCGGAGTGGGAGGCCGACGAGGCCATCGCCCGCGCGGCGGTCGGCCTGGCGCTCAAGCGGCACGCGGGTCGCAGCAGGGTCGTGCTCAGCCCCGAGGGGCGCGTCGTCGAGCGGACCGGCAAGGACCTGCGAGAGGTCGACCTGCTGGTGGGCTCGGGCGGCGCCCTTCGCAACGGTCGAGCGGGTGTCGTACGACGCGTGCTGCTGCCGTCCACCGGCGACCACGTCGACGGTGGCTGGCAGCTGCCCCGGGAGCCGCGGGTGGTCGTCGACCAGGACTACGTGCTCGCTGCCGCCGGTCTCCTGGCCGGGCCTCACCCAGCCGCCGCACACGGTCTGCTCGATGGCCTGCGCGCTGCTGCCGGACAGGCGGGCCGATGAGTAGCCTGTCGAACGTGAGCGACGACGTGACGCTGGACGACATCCGGACCGCACGCGAGGCGATCGCCGACGTCGCGGTCCGGACCCCGATGGAGGAGTCGCGCTGGCTCTCGGCGCTGGTGGGCGGGCCGGTGTGGCTCAAGTGCGAGAACCTCCAGCGGACCGGCTCGTTCAAGATCCGCGGCGCCTACCTGCGCATCTCACGCCTCTCCGAGGAGGAGCGGGCGCGCGGTGTCGTGGCCGCGAGCGCCGGCAACCACGCCCAGGGGGTCGCGCTGGCCGCCAGCACGCTCGGCATCAAGTCCACGGTCTTCATGCCCGAGGGCGCGCCGATCCCCAAGGAGAAGGCGACCCGGGGCTACGGCGCCGACGTGGTGTTCGAGGGCCGCTACCTCGAGGACTCCCTGGCGGCGGCCCGGGCGTTCGCCGAGCGCACCGGCGCCGTGCTGATCCACCCCTTCGACCACGCCGACATCATGGCCGGGCAGGGCACGCTGGGCCTCGAGGTCCTCGAGGAGGTGCCCGACGTCAAGACCGTCCTGGTGCCCACCGGAGGAGGCGGCCTCCTCGCCGGCGTCGCGCTCGCGATCAAGTCGCAGCGGCCCGACGTGAGGGTCGTCGGGATCCAGGCCGAGGGCGCCGCGGCCTACCCCGGATCCCTCGAGGCCGGCCACCCGGTGGCACTCGGCTCGATGAGCACGATGGCCGACGGCATCGCCGTGGGCTGCCCCGGCGACATCCCGTTCGCCGCGATCCGCGACCACGTCGACGACATCGTCACGGTCTCGGAGGAGTCGCTCTCCCGGGCCCTGCTCTCGGTCGTCGAGCGTGCCAAGCTCGTCGTGGAGCCGGCCGGCGTCGCGGCCGTGGCTGCGCTGCTCGACGACCCCGACGCCTTCGAGACGCCCGCCGTCGCCGTGCTCTCGGGCGGCAACATCGACCCGCTCCTGCTCGGCAAGGTCATCCGCCACGGCCTCGCGAGCGCAGGGCGCTACCTCTACCTGCGGGTGTGCATCCCCGACCTGCCGGGAGGCCTGGCCTCGCTGCTCACCGAGGTCGGGGATGCCGGAGCCAACGTGCTCGAGGTCGCCCACGAGCGCATCTCGCCCACCCTCAACCTCAACGAGGTCGAGGTGCGGATCCAGCTCGAGACGCGCAGCGAGACGCATGCCGAGCAGGTGAGGGCCCGGCTCCGCGAGTGTGGCTACCGCGTCTACGAGTGATCGAGGTCGTGACGCTCAGGCCTGGTAGGGGACCGCGTCAACGATCTTGACCTTGATCTCCTTGCCGTTGGGCGCGGTGTAGGCGACGGTGTCGCCCTTGCTCTTGCCGTTGATCGAGGAGCCCATGGCCGACTGGGGGGAGTAGACCGTCAGGTCGTCGCCCTCGGTGAGGTTCTCACGGGCGCCGAGGAGGAACTTCTCGGTCTCGTCGTCACCGTCGAACTGGATCTCCACGACCATCCCGGGCTCGACCACGCCGTCGTTGGGCGGGGTCTCGCCGACCTCGGCACGACGCAGCATGTCCTCGAGCTGGCGGATGCGGGCCTCCTGCTTGCCCTGCTCGTCCTTGGCGGCGTGGTAGCCGCCGTTCTCCTTGAGGTCACCCTCGTCACGGGCTGCGGAGATCTTCTCGATGATCTCCTGGCGCTTGGGGCCCTTGAGGTCCTCGAGCTCGGCCCGCAGCTTGTCGTAGGCCTCCTGGGTCAGCCAGATGGTGCCCTGGTCGGTCATGTCATCTCCTGCTTCCTGGTGTTGCCCGCGTCGTGCCTGGCGGGTCGTGCTGTGCGTGTGGTGGGGCGGCTGGCGCGGGATGTGCGTCAGCGTGGCCACGGGTGGTCAGTGGTGCGTTCTTCCGTCCGCTCCTCTGGCGCGGCCGCAGACGTGGGCCAGCGCTGCCGGACGGGCAGGACAACAGGTTAGCAACTGACCCGCGATCTCGCAGGTCGGGCGATCAGCGGGGGCGGTCCTGGCCCGGCGCGGTGCACCCGACGCCCTCGACTGTGGTCGCCCCCCGCTCGGTGCGTACGACGACCTCGTTGACGCCGTCGACCGGGGTGAACGCGAGCTCGCCGACCATCGTGTGGTCCTCGGCGTAGGCGCGCAGGCGGCAGGTCGCGTCCTCACTGTCGGCGAGGTCGTCGGACAGGTCGACGTGGACGGTGGCGCTGGTGGCGTGGTCGCTCTCGACGTTGAAGCCCACGAGCTCGGACTCGACGGAGGGGGTGCTGTGGAACCACGCGGCCCAGGCGAGCCAGCCGAGGCCCACCACGGCCACGACGACCGCGAGCCCGAGGCCGGTGCGGCGGCGCCAGGGGGAGGGGGCGCCGTACCGCTGGGCGAGGTCGGTCGTCACGTCCGCAAGCCTACGGCGGAGCGGGAGGGCCGGACGATCCGCCCTAGACTCGCGCCCATGTCCCAGGTTCCCCGCACCGGCCATGCCTCGCGCGCCGGCCTGCGTCTGATGCACGTCCACGCTCACCCCGACGACGAGTCGAGCAAGGGCGCGGCGTCGACGGCGATGTACGTCGCCCAGGGCGTCGACGTCCACGTGGCCACGTGCACCGGAGGCGAGCGCGGCTCCATCCTCAACCCCAAGATGGACCGCCCCGACATCCTCGAGAACATCACCGAGATCCGCCGCCAGGAGATGGAGCGCGCCCGCGATATCCTGGGGATCCGGCAGGACTGGCTCGGCTTCGTCGACTCCGGGTGGCCGGAGGGCGACCCCAAGCCGCCGCTGCCCGAGGGCTGCTTCGGCCTGGTCGACGTCGAGGTCGGTGCTGAGCCCCTGGTGAGGCTGATCCGCGAGTTCAAGCCACACGTCCTCACGACGTACGACGAGAACGGCGGCTACCCCCACCCCGACCACATCATGTGCCACAAGATCTCGGTCGAGGCGTTCCACGCCGCGGGCGACCCCGAGCGCTACCCGGAGGCGGGGGAGCCGTGGCAGCCGCTGAAGCTCTACTACTCCCACGGCCACAGCCGGCCCAAGGCGGTGGCGCTGCACGAGGCGATGCTGGCCCACGGGCTGGAGTCGCCCTGGGCCGAGCGCCTCGAGACCTGGCCCGAGAACCCCGAGTGGGACGCCCGCGTCACCACCAAGGTGCACTGCTCGGACTACTTCGGCGTCCGGGACCAGGCGCTTCTCGCCCACGCGACCCAGATCGACCCCGACGGCTGGTTCTTCTCGATCCCGCGCGAGATCCAGGTCGAGACGTGGCCCACCGAGGACTTCGAGCTCGTCGTCAGCCACGTCGACACCGAGCTCCCCGAGGACGACCTCTTCGCCGGGATCACACCCGACGCCTGAAGCGTTGTCCGGCGACCCAGCTGACGGCTTGAGCCGGTCTGGTCACGTCAAGCCATGCGGCACCCGCCGCGATTGGCTGACCCGAACATCCGCTCATGCCGAGATCTGGTCGAGAGGATCGCGCTCATGATGCGTCGTTCTCACCTGTCGGCGTGCGGCGCTCCTAGGCCGTCATCGTTCGCACCGGCGTTCCCGCTCAGCCCTGCAGCGGTCCCGCCCCCGTCCGCTCAGCCACCGTCCGCCGTCCGCCGTGTCCCTGCCACGGTTGCCCAACAGGATGTCCGAACCGTACGAACCGGAGAGGTCGTCGTTGCCACTGCCGCCGCGCAGGAGGTCATCCTTGAGGCCACCGTGGATTTCGTCGTTGCCCGAGTTTCCGATCAGTCGGTTGCGTCCGTACAGACCTTTTATGTAATCGTCGCCCGATCCGCCTCGCATGGTGGCCTCCGCGGCCCACAGGTCACACACGGGTTGACGGTTCCCTAATGAGGCCCCGCGGAGGTAGTCGTCTCCGCCCTTGCCGATGATCTGCACGTCGCACCCGTAGGCGGACAGGGAGTTCTCTTTGGCGTTCCCACGCACGATTGCTCGTGGTGCGGATGCGTCAGCACGGCTGAATCCCGCGATGTGGGCCGCAAGGATGCCGCCCACCAGGACGGTTCCCTTCAAGTCGATCTCCACGTCGTGTGCGGCGCTGCGGACTCTGAGGTGGGAACCGGTGTAGGTGCCGGGCTGGCCCGCTGGAGTTGCGGTGACCTCGACGATCACAACGTCCGCACCCGAAACGCTGTCATCGAAGCCCTCCGCACGCACCTCGTCGTGATTGGGACCACCGATGTAGCGGTCGAGCCCAGACCCCAGATCAGCACGGTTCCCAAGCACGGACGTCGTGCTTGACCCCGACGCGTCCACCACGTCATCACCCTCGCCCGCCTCCACATACACGTCCTCAGGCGAGCCTGAGGAGATGCACACCAGGTCGTTCCCAGCGACAGCGTAGGTGAACTGAGAGGTGCCGGTGACGATGACGTCATCACCCGGCGTGCCCTGAATGTCCGGGCCAGTGCCGACGATCGTGGCCGGCCGGCCTTGGCAGGTCTGAGCAGTGGCCGAAGCCGCCGACGACGGTGCGCTCAGCAGCGCCCCCGCAACAAGCGCGGTGACAACAAGTGTGGTCGAACGCTGAAGCACGGTTCCCCCTTGGGTGAGCGCTGTCGCCTGATGATGGTGGGCAGCGTGTCGGTGACGGTACGTCGCATGCGACGGTCCTTGCTAAGACGCGCCGACCTCATGATTAGTTGTTGTCGGCATTCGCGGGTTGCGAGAGTCGGGCGGCTGTCTCGACCGTCCCGCACACCCCGCTACGAACATCCGCATCTGCCGCAATCCGCGTGAGCTCATCGCCGCAGGTCCGGATCAGTGTGAGCCCTTGAGTGGTCAACTCGGACCAGAGTTCTGCGGTCACCGCAAGCGAGTTCCTGGCCGGTCTCACGGCACATGTCGTGTGGGGGGGCACCGCGGTGCGACGGACCATCCCGTGTCGTCGTCAGGCACCGCGAGAAGGACGGCTGGGTGAACCCTGCGGGGTCAGACGACGGAGCGGTCCTTCGGGCCGAACAACCGGCCTCTATCTGGCGCCACCAACGAGCTCACGCTCCCACACAGACTTCTTGAGGATCGAACTCTTCGGGAGCGCAGTAGCTGATGATCGATTCACGCGTTTCCCCTCGCGAAGGGCGGCGGCCGTGTTGAAGTTCGGTGGTGGACCCGAAGTTGACCCTCGCGAGTGACGTGCTCGAGCGCGTCGACCGACGTTTGCTCGACCCCGACTCCGCCGCGCCGCTGTGGCCGACCGGGTTCCCACTGCTCGATGAGGCGCTCGACGGCGGGCTCCGCGCCGGCACGCTCAACCTGCTGGCCGGCGCCCAGGGCGAGGGCAAGACGACCTTGGTGCTGCAGATGGCTCGCAGCTCGGCACGTTCGGGACGACCGGTCGTCTTCGTGTCCTTCGAGCTCGAGGCCGAGACATTGTTGCAGAAGTGCATCTCCGCCGAGGCCGCCGAGACAACCGAGGTTTCGAGTCTCTCGACGCCTCTCACCGTGCGGCAGGTGCGGGCCGCGTTCGAGGCGTCAGACACCGTTGCGGGCGGCCTGCCCGAGCGTCTTGGCGAGCACATCGGTGGCATCGACGCGCTGACCGCCGTGAGTCGCTACGCCGGCTTGCTGTACATCTACCGTTCCACAGCGACCCAGACGACGCTCGACGTGATCGCGGGGGCTGTGAAGGACGTGCTGGTCGAGCACGGCGTCGCCCCCCTCGTGGTCATCGACTACCTGCAGAAGGTCTGTACGCCCGACCACAGGGGCGAGGAGGAGAAGGTCACGCGTATTACCGAGGGGTTGAAGGACCTCAGCATCGAGTTCGAGTGCCCAGTGCTTGCAATCTCCGCCTCCGACCGCGCCGGCCTCGAGCCGGGCACCAGGATGCGGGCCCGCAACATGCGCGGATCCACCGCTCTCGCCTACGAGGCCGACGTCGTGATGATCATGAGCAACAAGGCCGACGTGGTCGCGCGCCATCACCTCATGTATGGCGCCAACAATGGTGAGCACTTCAAGGACTGGTCCGTGGTGACCATCGAGAAGAACCGCTCTGGCTACAGCGGCGGCGAGGTGGAGTTCCGCAAGCACCTCGAGTGTGGACGCTTCGACGCCAATGGCCAGGCCGTCTCCGAGAAGCTGGTCGACGAACGGGTCTACACCGAGTAGGCACTCCCCACGCTTTCGCGCTCTCGAGCCGCCGCGGCCGGCATCGACGAA
This sequence comes from Nocardioides seonyuensis, assembly GCF_004683965.1. NCBI lineage: Bacteria > Bacillati > Actinomycetota > Actinomycetes > Propionibacteriales > Nocardioidaceae > Nocardioides > Nocardioides seonyuensis. Next base: position 634,906 of record NZ_CP038436.1, on the reverse strand, counting down.
ATGAGTACGTCGACGCGATCGGTCATGGCTTCCTTCCCATGGGTCCTGGGGTCAGGCACGGGCGTAGAGCTCGACGAACCGGGCGAGCAGCCGGACGGGCTCGGTCACCTGCGCCTCGCGAGCTGCCGTCTTGAGCGATTCCTGCTCGTGGAGCTCGTAGTAGCCGTGGGCGCTGTAGGCGTCGACCCTGTCGCACAGGGCGGCGGCGTCCAGCTCGGGGTGGAACTGAGTCGCGTAGACGTTGCGACCGAGGCGGAACGCGTGGACCGGGCATGTGTCGGTGGATGCCAGGAGCACCGCGCCCTCGGGCAGCTGGGACACCGCCTCCTTGTGCCCGAGGTAGGCGTTGAACACCTCGGGCAGCTCGCCGAAGAGCGGGTCCGCCAGACCGTCGGCGCTCAGCCGGACCGGGAGGGCGCCGATGGCTTCGCCGTACGTCCGGTCGACGACTCCGCCGGCCCGCGTGCCGAGCACGCCGATCCCGTAGCAAGCCCCGAGGAAGGGAGTGTCGGTCGCGACGACGCGCTCGGCGAGGTCGTGCAGCTCGGCCTCCACGCGGCGCTGGACCGACGACTTGAGCTCCTGGGGGTCGGACATGTTGAAGGGCCCGCCGCCGAGGATGACCCCGGACCAGTCGTCAAGGTCGATGTCGCCGAGCGGGCCGGCCTCGAGCCGGACACGCACCAGCTCGTCAGGGCGCAGGCCGGTCCCCGCGAGCATGGCGTCGTACTCCTGTTCGGCGACGAGGTCCTCAGCCCGGGTGCCGAGAAAGAGGAAGGGACGCATGCTCAGCCTTCGACGTGGACGCCGCGGTCGATGCCGTCCTGGAAGCGCGCGAGCTGCATGTGCTTGGCGTCTACCCAGCACAGCGCGTTCCACCACTCGTCCTCGCGTGGTGCTGGCTTCGCAGTCATGACGCCGAGTCTGCCGCACGACGCGACCCGAGCGACCTTCGTGACGTCGTACCTGCCTAGCAAGGACCGCGTGCGGCGCGGCAGGGCGTGCCCCATTCCGTCCGAGTGGGCGCGGTGAAAGCCGAATCCGCGTTCGGCCTACGTCCGTCTGTGGAAGCTCACCTTGTTGTCGGGGCTGATCCGGGTGTCGTAGCGGGCGTCGTGGGCTCGTCTGTGGTGGTGGGGGCAGAGCAGGCGCCCGGTGTCGACGTTGGTGGGGCCCTGGTCGGCTGACCATTCGAGGTCGTGGTGCGCGTGGCAGGCATCCGGTGGCATGTCGCAGCCCTCGGCGGTGCAGCCCTTGTCACGGACGGTCAGTGCGATGCGCTGGTACCTGGTGTGGAACCTCTTGGAGCGGCCGACGTCCAGCGGCATCGACTTTCCGCCCAGCACCAGCGGGATGATCCCGGCCTCGCAGGCCAGCCGTCGGGCGGTGGAGGCGCTGATCCGGTCGCCGTTGCCCAACGTCGCGACGCCGAGGCCGGTGTGGAGGGCCTTGAGGTCGAGGGTGACCACGACGGTGGCGTTCACGCCCGCGGATTGGGGGAGCTGGCCGGTCGGGTAGCGCTCGATGAACTCGCCGAACGCCTGCCCGAGTCGCTGTGGAGTCGGACGCCATTCACCGGTCTTGGAGTCCTTCAGGTCGTCGTGGTCGTGGCGGGCGGGGTTGGCGATCGCGTGCAACGCGAGCTTGAGTGCGGCGCCCTGGTGGGTGGGGAGGGCGAAACGGCCCCAGGTCTTGCCGTGGCCGTCGTCGTGGAGCTTCAGGAACGCGGTCGCGGCAGCGTTCTGCGCCTCCTTCTCGAGGAGCTGCTGCTCCAACGCCTCACCCACCTCGGGTGCGACGACGTCGAGGATGCGCTTGCCGACCCGGCGCAGCATCTTGGCGTCGTGGTCGGCTGCGATCTTCAAGAGGTGGTCACGCGCCTGGGCACGCACGGACGCGTCGATGTGGCGCACCTGCCCGTCAAGGGTCTCGACCTCGTCAGGGATCGCTTCGACCGCAACCACGATCACCTGCGCCTGGTCCACCCGCAGGTCACCTGCGGCCAGAGCCTCGCCGACCGGACCATGCACCTCGGACTCGAATGACTTCCCGAGTCGCACCAGCCGTGCGGCCTCGCCGCGGGTGAGCCGCGTGCGGCGTGCCCACCACTGATGGGTGTGGCGTGCCCCGATCTCATCACCCAAGCGGCGCCGGTCGGCCTCGGCTGAGACCCGGCAAGCCTGCGCGGTCACCCGGCCGACAGCCGAGGTGGCCGTCTCCAGCACCCGTGTCACGTCCGGGTCAGACAGCGCGCCCAGCGAAAGCGAGCCGAGCTCGTCCAGCGCCTCGCCCACCCGCGCCAACACCCCAGCCACGTGCGGCGAAGCGACCAGCTCGGTGCCCGGCGCACGCCACCCGTGCTGCGGGTCGCTGGCGGAGATGCTCACCTGGAGGGTCCTTTCAGGATGTAGCGATGCTTCGAATCCATGTTCGATTCTAGTGCGGACCACCGACATCGCACTCGGCCCGGCCACCGCGTCGTACCGCCGTGTCCGCAGCCCCGACGACCTGAGAGAATGGACCCATGCTGGAACTGCTGGTCGTCACGCTGGGCTCCATCGACCTGGGCGCGCTGCCCCTGGCCGACGGGGTCCCCGACGACACCGAGGTGAAGGCGGGGCCGCTCGGTGCCGCCGTGTTCGTCTTCCTGATCCTGGCCGTGGTGGTGATCGGCTTCAGCCTCGTGCGTCAGCTCCGCAAGGCGCAGTCGGCCAAGGACGCCGGCCTCTACGGCGACGAGCCGGTCGAGCGGACCGAGGACCCCGAGAAGGGCTGACCATCGGGTCAGCGGCGCCTCCGACGCTCAGTCCGGCTGGGTGGGGAGAGGAGCGCGCCCGGCGTACTTGGTCTCCGCGACCACGTCCATCGCGTCGATGATGTTGCGGAGGTTGATGATCAAGGCGCCGTAGATCGGCCACTCCTCGGAGCGCTCGGTCGTGCGGAGGTCCTCGTTGAAGTCGACGAGGCGCGCTCGGACGTCCAGGTGGGCGCGCGGGTCGGCCGAGCTCGCCGCCAGCCCCGCGTCGCGGAGCATCTCGGTCCATGGCCGGCCGAAGGCCTCGCCCCAGACCTGCATGTGGTCCTCCTGGCTCCCGAGCGTGCGCACCAGGCTGTGTGTCTCGGCGACCGCCTGCTCCAGCCGGCGCAGCGTGGCGTGCCACTGGTCCGGCTCGCGGACGAGCCTGGCCGAGCGCCTGGGGTTGAGGCGCGCGCTCTCCTCGACCTGGCGCACGTTGGCCCAGGCGCGGCCGATGTCGACGAGGATGTCGCGTGCGCGCTCACCCCAGGCGTCGACGTCCTTGGACGCGCGGCCTTCGACGATCCCCTCGGAGATGTCGACGAGGAGCTGGCCGAGGTCGGCGTCCAACCGCTCCATCGCGGCCTCGGCGGTACGACGACGGAGCGGCGGCCAGACGAGGAGGTTCACGACCAGGCCCACGGCGATGCCGATCCCGGTGTCGAGCAGGCGGGAGATGAGCAGCGTGTCGTCGTGGTAGCCCGTGGTGAGCACGATCATCGAGGTGGTCGCGACGGTGAGCGCCTCGGCGCCGTACCACCTGAACCGACCGACGAGCAGCGCCACGGTCAGCAGCAGCGCGAGGGCGGCAGTGTTCAGGCCGAGCAGCTGGCCGACGCCGGCGGCGAGCAGCACCGCGGTCACCGTCGCGACGATCTGCTGGAGACCGCGTGAGAAGGTCCGGTAGACCGTCGCGTGCACGACCAGCAGCGCTGACCACGGAGCCAGGAACGGTTGCGGCAGGTCGAGCACGACCGCGGCGATGACCCAGGCGATGACGCCTGCCAGCACCGTCTTGGCCACCTGGATCAGGTCGTTCCACCACACCGGGTCGTGGACCCGGTCCATCACCTTGTCCCTCATCCCTCCGACACTACGGCCGAGGGTGCGTCGGGCTCACCGGTCGGGTGCGGGCGATGCCAGCGCAGAGACGGTGACCGCCTGCCACATCAGGTGGGCGATCTCGTCGTGGGCGATGTCGCTGTGCGCCCCGGACGGACCACCGCCCGCGGAGATCACCCGGCTGGCCTCGATGTTGAAGACCTCGCCCGGGGTGAAGCCGTAGTCCTCCGTCGCGGCCAGCACCACGGTGTCGTGGCCCGCCGTGCCCTGGATCCCCCAGGCGCCGATGCCTCCGAACTTGGGGAGGTCGTCGCCCAGCAGCACGTCGTCGGCGACCCTCGCGCCGAGCGGGTAGAGCCTGCCGACGGCGGTGTCGTGCTCGGACCGAGTCGTGACGATGGGACCCGTGACGAGGCCGCTGTCCCGGATGGCCCGGAAGTACCCCGACGAGCCCGGGGCGAACGGCACGTCGTCGGCGTAGGACCACAGCGACATCGCGCCCTGGACCAGGAAGAGCGAGCTCACCGGCCTCGGCAGGGGAGACGCGAGCGAGCCGTCGTCGGCCACCGGACCCGCGACAGCCGCCGAGACGACGATGCAGCCGAAGCTGTGCCCCATCAGGTGGACCCGGGCCGAGGGCGCCTCCCGCTGGATCGCCGCGAGGAAGTCGTGCATGCCGGACTCGCCGACGACCCTGGCGCGGCGCTTCATCGTCCAGAACGACAGCTGGCGCACCGGCATGAGGAGGGCCTGGCGAGCCTTGGCGGCGAGGTCGGCGAGCCCGTCGAACGGCCCGAGGAGGAGGTCGGGAGCCGGCTCGGCCGCCGGAGCATCTCCCGCCCACTGCTCGATCGTGAGGCGGGGGTCGAAGACGTCGTTGTCGGCACCCGGTGCTGCGGTGGCGCCGTCGCTGGCAACCAAGGTGTGCTCGTAGAGCGTCGCGTAGGACTCCGCCAGGTCGTCCGGGAGGTCACCCTCGGCCACCCGCTCCGCGACCTCGGGCTCGTCGGCGGCGGCGACGATGCGCGCCAGCGCGGTGCGTACGGCGTCCCGGTCGGCCGCGTCCGAGTCGGCCGCCGTCAACCGCGTGACGTAGGCGTCGATCAGCGCGCCGGCATCCATCCGGGCCTCGTCCGCGAACTCGTCGGCTCCCTCCGACTCCGGTGCCTCCGCAGGCGAGTCCCCGAGCAGCACCGCTGGCGCCTTCTCGTCGCCGAAGGGAAGGCTCGGCCAGTGCAGCCCGACGAGCAACGCCTTGAAGTCGGGCACCACGGCACGGATGCGGTCGCGGTCGGCCTGCTGTCGGACCATGACGCCGATCCACGTGTCGTACTGGCGGATGGCGGCCGGCACGTCGCCCTTCCACCCGTGACTGAGCAGGAAGACGTCGGTGACGCCGTCCTTCGCGGCAGTGAGCACGCCGGCCGACGTCCGCGAGCCGTCGCCGTCGGGCAGCTCGGTGCCGTCCTCGTCGTACCGCACGAGGTGGTAGTCGATGCTGGTCCCGGGGACCTGGTGGGTGGTCATGGCCGGGCCAGGGCGGGATCGACGCGGGTGTCGGCGTCGCAGTGGACGGCGTAGAGGAGGCCGAGCGGGTTGCGGTGCTGCTCGAGGAAGGCCCGGCGCGACTCGTGGACGCTGTCGCCGACGCTCTGCCCGTCGAGCAGCCGGTCGAAGAACGCCTCGGCGAAGCGCACGGCGAACAGGGCCGGCGTGCGGCACTCGGTGCCGATGACGCCCCGGGCGCCCTTGGCCATGAAGTACGGCACGAACCCGGCGTAGAAGAGCGGCGAGAGGTCACCGGACTCGCATGCGTTGATGAAGACCAGGGGGTGGCTCTCGAGTTGGACCGTCTGCGGCGCGTCGAGGTTGAGGTCGGAGAGGGTCACCTCGTCGTGGCGACCCATCTGGATGACCGCGCCGTCGGGGTTGCCGTCCTTGCCCTTGCTCGTGGCGTGGCAGTAGAAGTACTGGATCTGGTCGGCCGTCGCCGCGTCCCCGAGTGCCGCCACCACCGACGCGCGGGTGCTCCGCTGCAGGAGGCTCATGGTGCGCCGCTGGTCACGCAGGTCGGTCCAGTGCTTGAGGTGGTCGGCGACCAGGGTGACGCCGAACTGCGCGTCGATGTCGCGGTTGGCGTTGACCCCGACCGACAGGATCGGGCTGCTGAGGATGCGCTGGTCGGGCACCGACAGCGACATCTGGAACGGGATCTGCTCGATGACGTGCCTGGCGCCCAGGAACCGGTCCCAGCTCAGCTCGGAGCCCTCCGCGACCGGGCCGAGGTAGAGCAGGGCCCAGGGGACCGGCACGTCGTGGGCGACGACCTGGACGGTGAGGCGCACCTTGTCGTCGGTCGCCTGCTGACGCAGCCACTCGCCGACGCGCGTCACGTCGGCGCCGGCTCCCGGGTGGTTGAACAGCTGCTGGAACAGCCGGGCCCCAGCGCGGGCGAGGCTGTGCAGCGCCTTCGTCGCCATGTCCTCGGGGATGGTGATCTCGGACGCGAACGGCTTGCGTCCCTGGGCATCCACGCTGAGGACCACGTCGAGCATCGCCTGCTGGACGGCACCGGTCGCCAGCTCGAGCTCCTCGCGGGTGATGGGCAGGCGCACCCGGGAGGAGATGCTGCCGACGGACGTGCACGTGTAGCCGCCACCTGGTGCCGGCTCGAGGATGAGCGTGATGTCACGCGGCTCCAGCGTGGCCGCGGAGTCTGGTGGCCGCCCGGTGCTGGTCATCGAGACGTCGGTGTCGGTGGGGTCCTCGACGGGCATGTCCAGCTGGAGCTGGCTCACGAAGTTGCCGTCGAGGTGGACGGTGCCGGTGAGTGAGCACGTCCCGGCGTGGAGGGGTACGACGTCGAAGTCGACGGGGTCGCTGGGCCCGGTCCGGGGCAGCGTCAGCTGCTGGCTCGTCGGGCTGCGAACCTCGAAGTCCTCGGTGTCGACCTGAACGGTCAGGGCGAAGGACTCGGCGGTCGGGTCGCTGTCGAGCAGCGCCTCCTCACCCTCGAAGTCGGCGACAGCGGTGGCACCGTGCAGCTCGCCGGTGACGCTGATGCCGAGGTGGTACTCCTGGCCCACGCGGTAGGCCTCTCCCTCCGCGCGCCCCGTCACGTCGGCCCGCCACTTCCGCTCGACCCCGCCCTCGTGTGCGGACTCCTGCGGCACGGTTGGGGGTGCCTCCTCCAGCCCGTCGGTGGCGCCGGTCCCGTCACCCGGCTCGGCTCCCGCCCCTGCTTCAGCCTCGGTCTCGGGCTCGGCCCCTGCCTCGGCCTCGCCGAGCAGGATCTCGGGGGCGGGAACAGCTCCTGCGTCGGACTCTCTCCGCTCGGACATCCTCCAGCGAAGCCGCTCCCACGCGTCTCCGAGGCCTCCGAGCCCACCGCGCCCGGCGCCCCGTGGTGCCGGTGCGGGTGCAGGCGGTGCAGCCGGTGCGGCGGGAGCGGGCGGCGGCGGCGCGGACTCGGCCGGCGGCGGCGGCACGGACTCGGCCGGTGGTGGCGGTGCCATGGGCATGCCCATCACTCGCGGCCCGAGCTCCTCGACCATCTCGCGGAACGCCTCTTCCACCGGCTCCTGGTCGGGGAAGCCCTGCTGCAGCCAGTCGGCGTACCGACGGGACAGGGCGCCCATGTCGGCCGGGTCGGGCTGGCTGCCGGTGGCCACGATGACGCGTCTGAGGTCGGTGATCAGCTGTGCCTCGGTGGGCCCGTCGGCCGAGGAGGGGAGCGCGGCGCTCAGTCGTGAGACGAGCTCCCTCGCGTGGGCGGCCGGAAGCGATCGCAGGCCGGTGAGCTCCACGCCTGCCAGTGGTCCGGGCCAGCGCCGCTCGACCTCGTTCGCGACCTTCGCGGCCCGTGACCGTGGTGACTCTGCTGCCGCCTGCGCTGTGGGCATGCGCCCCCCTCGAGAAAGCGTCCTGCTAGGCATGCTCGACCCGGGCCACTGGCGCGTCAACCGCGATGCCCCCGGTCTAGAGCAGCCGGGTCAGCTCTCGGGCAGCGCCGCGAAGGCCTTCTTGGTGTCGTTGTACCAACCCAGCGACCGCTTGGGGTGGCGCCAGCGGGACTTCATGGCGTCGCGAGCCTCCTGGTGGGTCGTGTCGCCCGCCTTCTCCGCCTCCTTGAGGTGACGGTCCTGGAGCTTGATGACCTCGTCGGCGTCCTTGCCCTGGTGCGCGAGGTCGCAAGGTCCGCCGAGGTCGCGGCAGGTCATGGTCTTCATGGTCTTCTCCTGTGGTTGAGGGGTGTGTGTCCTGTTGACGATCGGGACAGGTCAGGTGTGACCGGCTCAGTCACGTCGGCGGTCGCCGTCACGTCGTACGACGCGTGACAGCACCTCGGGCGCGGCGCGGAACGTGATGGCACGCACGACTCCGTCCCGGACGGTGAAGTCGAAGACGACCCTGGCCTCGCCCCGGTGGAACCAGGCGCTGCTGGGCCGTTCGCCGACGAAGACCGGCAGCGCCGCCTGGGCGCTTCCGTTGAAGAAGGTGGCGACCTGCTCGCGGCCCTCGATCGACCGGGGGGTGCCGGCGAGGATCGCGGCGTCGTCGGCCGTCACCGTGGCGTCCGGCGCCAGCATGCGGATCAGCTGGGCGAACTCGCCGTTCCTCGCGGCGGCCATGAACGCGTCGACCACCTGCCAGTCGGCGAGGCGGTCCTCGGGTCTCGGCTGGGACACCTTGGCCCTGGCCCGCGAGGCGAGCTTGCGCGCTGCGACCGGGCTGGTGTCGAGGACGGCCGCGATCGTCGGGAAGTCGAAGCCGAAGCTGTCGTGGAGCACGAACGCCACCCGCTCGCGTGGGGACAGCTGGTCGAGCACGACCTGGAGCGCGAGGCCCACGGTGTCGGCGAGCGTCACGTCGTCCGCGGGGTCAGCCGTGCTCTCCCCGGTGTCCACGTCATCGGACGGAACGGGTGTGCGCGATCGCAGCCGGTCCAGGCACAACCGCGTCGTCACGGTCGTCAGCCAGGCCGGCAGGTTGTCGATCTCCGCCTCGGTGCCGTGCAGTCGCAGCCACGCCTGCTGTACGACGTCCTCGGCCTCGGCGTGGTCTCCGAGCACCCGGCTCGCCAGGCCCACGAGCCTGGCGCGCTCTGCCTCGAACCCCTCGGTCTGGTCCATGTCGTCACCCTTCCACTTCGCACTGTCACCTCCATGTCGTGTGCGGCAGCAGATGTGTGACCGACACGGCCCGCGAGCTAGGAGCCGTCCCGTGAGTCAGGCCGCGCCATCGCTTCGTCGAAGGCACGCCCGGCCGCTCGCCACGGCCCCGACCCGCCCTCCTCGGCCAACCCGAGCAGGTGTGGGACCAGGTCCGTGCTGAAGCCCTCGCTGGCCTCCCGCGGGAGCAGGGAGGGGAGGTTGTCGATGGCGATGACGTCCAGGGCCGCGCTGGCGTGCTCGGGGTCGCCGTCGTGCAGGCGACGGACCGGCTCCTGCCAGGTGGTGATCTCCGTGTTTACCGGGAGCATGTTGGTGGGGCCGGTGACGTCGCAGGTCACATCGGCGAGGACGCTCAGCCGGCGCTCGTGGTCGAGGTCGGCCTGCTCCACGAACGGAGTGGTCGGGGTGGGGGTGAAGACGCAGTTCACCAGCATGTCGTGGCCGAGCAGCACCTGCTTGTGCAGGTCGATCGTCTCCTGGCGGTCCCACCGGGTGATCGGCAGACCGGCGGTCATGAGTGCTCGTTGGGCGCCGCGACCGGACCGCCCTCGCGCTCCTGTGACCAGCGCCAGCAGCTGGTCGGCCCCGGCCTGTCCGGCCTTCTCCAGCTCGGTGTCGAGGTCGTGCTTGGCCATCGGCACGAGCGGTGCCACGAGCCGGTCGGCCAGGTGCAGCACGCCGAGGGCGGCACCCACGTAGCCCGCCCAGTAGCCGAACGCGACCACCCGCTTGCCCTGCTCGTCGGTGAGGTACTCGATGTCGAGCAGCCGACCTTCGCCGCGTCGGAACCGCTTGAGGGTGTCTTGCGCGCCCTCCTGCCCCTTGAAGGCGTGGGCGAAGAAGATGTGCCGGTGGCGCAGCGAGTCGGGCGCGTCGGGCAGTTCCTTGATCCCGAGGACGTAGGCATCGTCGGGCGCGTCCGTCCAGGTGCCCTCGTCCACGACGAACGCCCCGGCCGCGGCGTACTCGTCGCTGCTGAAGATGCGCTGGGGCGACTCCTCGACGGTGACCTCGAACCCTGCGTCCAGCAGCAGCGGGACATCGGCGGGGACGACCGGAGCACGCTGCTCGGTGCTGCGGGACTCGGACCGGATCCAGACGTGGACGGGCTGCATGCGGCAAAGGATGCCACCAGCGGTCAGCGCGCCAGCCCGAGGACCGGCCCGAAATGCACCACGGGCCCCGACCGCAGCAGCGGTCGGGGCCCGTGAAGAAGACGTCAGGCGATGCGGACGTTCTCGGCCTGGGGACCCTTGGGGCCCGAGGCGAGGTCGAACTCGACCTTCTGGTTCTCGTCGAGCGACTTGTAGCCGTTGGTCTGGATCGCGGAGTAGTGGACGAACACGTCCTCACCGCCGCCGTCCTGAGCGATGAAGCCGAAGCCCTTGTCGGCGTTGAACCACTTGACAGTTCCCTGAGCCATGAGTTTTTTCCTTTGTTTCCGTGCCGGGGCACTGTGCCCCGTGCTGCTGAAGACACCCACCTGTGCTGATGTCCAGCGAACCGAAAACCAGGAGTAAGAGATACAAGCCGCAACTCGAGTGCGGCCAGGACGGCGGTCAAGCCATCCCTTCAACAAGGTCAACGGTACGGCATGGGCGCAAGGTTCGGCCACTCGCCGTGACCTGGGTGACCTCAGACCCTGTTCGCGGAGCTCCCGGAGTGGTGGACTGGGTGCTCCGCCGACCGCGAGGAGATGTGATGAGGAAGTCCCAGAAGGCCAAGGCGCTGGGCGTCGCGCTCTCGGCGGTGCTAGTCCTGCCGATGGCCGCGTCCTCGCTGCCGGCGACGGCTGCCGTCGCCCCCCCGACGGACCACGTCTGGTACGACGAGCCCGAGACCACACCACCCGCGCTCGACATCGTCTCCGTACGCCGCGTCGCGGCGGCGGAGCCCGGCAGGCGCATGCGGGTGGTCATCCGCTTCGCCGAGCGGATCGAGGCGGGAGACAGCCTGGAGGTGCACTTCAGCACCGACCGGGACCCTGACCCCGAGGTCTGGTACGCCGGCATGGCCTCGTCCGAGTACGAGGTCTACGACGTCGACCACTGGCGCGACAATGACGACCCGATCGGTGCCATGTGCAGCGGCCGCATGCGATTCGCACTGGGGGAGCAGCGGGGCCTGGTGACGTTCGACCCGCAGTGCCTCGACGACCGGGTCCGCGCCGTCCGGGTCAACGTGCAGACGTTCTTCTACTCGGCTCCGCATGGCCGCGAGTTCGCCCCGGCACGGCGCGCCTGGCTTCCTCGGACCGCGGCCTACGCCGGGTGATGGCGAACCCGAAGCTGGTGGCCAGCACGTACATGAGGACCGAGTAGACCGCTGCCGGGACCGCCACCTCGGTGCTCTTCATGACACCCAGCGCCACGGTGAGGGCGATGGTCGTGTTGTGGATGCCCACCTCCATCGAGGTGGCCACGGCCTGTGCCTGGCTGAGTCGCAGCAGCCTGGCGCCGACGTAGCCCAGGTTGAGACTGACCAGGCAGAAGATCCCGGTGAGCAGCCCGACCTGTTGCAGGTAGTCGGCCAGGTTCTCCCGCTCGCCCAGGAGCGCCCCGGCAGCCACCAGGACCAGCACAAGGACCGAGAAGATCCTCACCGGCCGGTCCGCGCGGACTGCGAACGCGCGTCGGCGGTTGCGCACCACCATCCCGACGCCGACGGGAACCAGGACGATGGCGACCACCTGGACCACCTTGCCCGTCTGCAGGCCCACCTCACCGGTGGCGTCGAACCAGGCGATGGCGGCGTTGGTGATCAGCGGAAGCGTGACGGCCGCGAGCACGGAGTTGATGGCGGTCAGGGTGACGTTGAGGGCGACATCCCCCCGGAACAGGTGGCTGAACAGGTTGGCCGTGGTCCCACCTGGTGACGCGGCCAGCAGCATCACACCGACGGCGAGGAGCGGGTCGACGTCGAAGGTGACAACCAGCGCGAAGGCCACTGCGGGCAGGACCAGGACCTGCAGGACCAGGGCGACCACGACGGCGCGGGGCGAGCGCGCCACCTGCCGGAAGTCGGCCGTGGTGAGGGACAGGCCCAGGCCGAACATGATGACAGCCAGGGCGAGGGGCAGCCCGACGGAGATGAGCGCGGAGTCGGCCATCGGCTCAGATGCCGAACGTGTTGCGCGGGTAGGGCTGATCGACGTCGGTGATCACGTTGACCAGGTAGGGCACGCCGGCGTCGAACGCACGGTCGAGCGCTGGCCCGATGTGCGCGGGATCGGTGACGGTCTCCCCACCACCGCCCAGGGTCCTGACGATGTCGTCGTACCTGGTCTGGGGAGCCAGGTCCGCGGCGACGTCGTAGCCGTAGAGCATCTGCATCGGCTGCTTCTCGAGCCCCCAGGCCGAGTTGTTGCCGACGACCATCACCACGGGCAGGTCGTGCCGCACCAGCGTGTCGACGTCCATCAACGACATCCCCGCCGCGCCGTCGCCGAGCAGCAGCACCACCTGGGACGACGGCCGGGCGAGGCGGGCTGCGATCGCGGAGCCGAGTCCGGCGCCCAGGCATCCGAACGGGCCGGGATCCAGCCAGCCACCGGGCTTCTTCGGCTCGAGGTACTTGCCTGCGAACGAGACGAAGTCCCCACCGTCACCGATGACCACGGCGTCGTCGGCGAGCCTGGGCACCAGCTCGCCGTAGATCCGCGCCGGGTGGATCGGGTCGGTCTCTGCCCTGAGCACGGTGCTGTCGCGTTGGACGGCCGCGGCCACGTGGATCTGGAGGTCCTCGATCCATCCCGACCAGTCGGGCTTGCGGCGCTGGCGCTCGAGCGCGGCCCGGAGGCCGTCGAGCACCAGGGTGAGGTCGCCGTGCGCGCTGCCCGCCAGGGGGGCATGCCGGGAGAGCTGGGCTTCGGTGTCGGCGAGGTGGACGACCTTCGCCGTGGCTGCCTCTCCCTTCACGCCGAAGACGCCGTACCCGAGCCGGAAGTCGAGGGGAGTGCCGACGACGATCGCGAGGTCGCACCTCCCCAGCGCCGAGCTGCGCGCCTTGGTGACCAGCAAGGGGTGACCGCTCGGCACGACCCCTCGGCCCATCCCGTTGGTGATCGCCGGGAGGCCCACCTCCTCGACGAAGCGCAGGGCGGCCTCCTCGGCGCCGTCGGCCCACACGTCGGTGCCCAGGATGAGGACGGGCCGCTGCGCCTCGGAGAGGAGGGCGGCGACGGAGTCGAGGGCCTCCGGGTCGGGCTCGGTCCGCTGGCGAGCGGTGGGCGCGGGTCGGTCGAGGGTGGCTCGCTCGAAGAACTGGTCCATCGGCACGTCGAGGAACACGGGGCCGCGGTGTGGCGCGGCGGCGACCCGGAAGGCCTCGTCGACCTTGTCGACGATGTCGTCGGCGTTGTGGACGGTGGCGGCCATCTTGGTGATCGGAGCGAGGAACGGTGGGTGGTCGAACTCCTGGAGCGCCCCTGACCCCCAGCGCCCCGCTGGCGCGCGGCCGCCGATGACCACCAGGGGAGAGCCGGAGAACTGGGCCTGCGCGATGGCGCTGGACCCGTTGGTCACCCCGGGCCCCGCGGTCAGCACGGCGAGACCGGGGGAGCGGGTCAGCTTGCCGACCGCCTCGGCGGCGAACACGGCCGTCTGCTCGTGGCGCACGTCGAGGATCCGCATCGTCGGGTCGGCGTTGACGGCACCGTCGTACATCGGGAACACGTGGGCGCCCGACAGGGTGAACATCGTGTCCACACCGTGCAGGGCGGCCACGGCCACCGCGTGGTCGCCGGCGTGCCCGTCGGTCGGCCCGTCACCGGATGGGGCGGTCGGCTCGACGGACGGGTGTGTCGTGGCCTCGGAGAGGGGACCGGTGGTGCTCGGAGTCTGCGTCATGGCTCGACGCTAGGTCGCTCCGGAGGCTGGTGGGATGCCTCGACCGTCACAAGGTTGGTGCCGTGTCTTGTCACCCCGGTGACAAGACACGCCACCTCAGGGCCGACTCCAGCCGGTACCGCTCGTCCGAATCCTCCAAGGCGGGACCGAACAAGGCCTTGAGCTGGCGGACGCGGTAGCGGATGGTCTGCGGGTGCGCGTGCATGGCCTCCGCGGTCGCCACGACGCGTCCCTGCTCCCTGAGCCAGGTCAGCAGGGTCGCCTCGAGGGTCCGTCGGTGCCCCGGCTCGACCTGGAGCAGCGGGGCCAGGGCGCTGGTGGCGAACTCATCGGCCAGCCCCTCCTCCCAGCCGAGGATCAGCGTCAGCAGGTGGTCGGCGCACACCACCAGGTCCGTGTCGGGAAGCACGCCGGCGTGGAGGAGCCGCAGTCCTCGGGCCGCCTGGCGGTGGGACTCCTGGGCATGGACGAGGGGGACGGTGACCCCCACTGCTGCGCGGCGTCCCTTCACAGCGCGGCGCACGCGCGTCAGGCGACCGGCCGAGTCGGCGCGGGGGACGACCACGACGGCTACGTCCTCCAAGGTGGCGCCGATGCTGTCCGCGCTCACCATGCGCGCCAGCTGGTCGGCGTCAGCGCCCTCGACGACCAGCACGCCGACGCGCTCGGGGACCGGCCACCGGGCCGCCTCGGCCGCAGTCCTGACCCGCGTCTCGTCGACCGGGTTGGAGCCGACCAGGGCCGAGACGAGGCCCCGACGGGTCATCCCCAGGTCCAGCGAGGCCCGCGTCTGCTCCTCGAGGTAGCCCTCCGCGGCCGCCGCGGAGAGCTCGTCGAGGAAGGGGAGCAGTGCACCCGCCAGGACGTGGAGGTGCCGGGGCTCCATGGACGAGTCCTCACCGAGCTCGACGAGCACCGACCACATCGCCTGTGTGCCGGCCACCAACGTCGACCGCAGGGCGTCGATGAACCTGCCGTCGCGGAACTCCTCGCGGCCGAGCTGGCGAAAGACCTCCCTCACCGGCCCCAGCTCGTGCCCGGGGTCGGCGACCAGGGCGACGAACGCCTCGACCGCGGCACGCGTCCCCGCCTGGATCCCGCGTCCTGCGGCACCGTCGAGCGGTCGGCCCTGCCGCTGCGACGACGCGTGCGCCGCGTCGACGACGCGCTCGAGCAGGGTGGCCTGCACGTCCTGCAGCCGGTGTGGCACCGTGGGCGGGAGGACGCGGAGGAGACTCGGCAGATCGGCTCTGGGCGCGGTCACGTCCACCATCCTTCGCGAAGCCAACGGTGCCGGGCGACCAGTGTGGCACCTCCCCCGGAAGAGGAGCGTGCAGATGGCCAACCGACTCGCCGCCGCCACGTCGCCGTACCTCCTGCAGCACCAGGACAACCCGGTCGACTGGTGGGAGTGGGGCCAGGACGCCTTCGAGGAGGCTCGCCGCCGAAACGTGCCGGTCCTGCTGAGCGTCGGCTACGCCGCCTGCCACTGGTGCCACGTGATGGCGCACGAGTCGTTCGAGGACCAGGCGACGGCCGCCTACCTCAACGAGCACTTCGTCGCCGTGAAGGTCGACCGCGAGGAGCGCCCCGACGTCGACGCGGTCTACATGCAGGCCACCACCGCCATGACCGGTCACGGGGGCTGGCCGATGACCTGCGTGCTCGACCACGACGGCAGCCCGTTCTTCGCCGGCACCTACTTCCCCGACGAGCCGCGGCACGGCCAGCCGTCGTTCCGTCAGGTCCTCGAGGCGCTGGTCGACGCGTGGCACAACCGAGGTGACGACGTACGACGCGTGGCCGACAACCTGCGCGACCACCTGCGCCGCGAGGCGGCGATGACCGCGGGTCCGGTCGACCGGGAGGTGCTCGACAAGGCGGTCACCACCCTGCACCGGGAGTACGACGCGCAGCGTGGCGGCTTCGGCGGCGCACCGAAGTTCCCGCCCTCGATGGTGCTGGAGTTCCTCGTGCGCCACGGCTCGCCCGACGCGCTCACCATGGTCGACCACACGCTCGACGCCATGTCGCGCGGCGGCATCCACGACCAGCTCGGCGGGGGCTTCGCGCGCTACAGCGTCGACGCCGACTGGGTCGTGCCCCACTTCGAGAAGATGCTCTACGACAACGCGCTCCTGCTGCGCGTCTGCGCCGACCGTCGCACCCCTGTGGCCGCCTGGGCCGGCGAGGGGATCGCCGACTTCCTGCTACGCGAGCTGCGCACGCCCGAAGGTGGCTTCGCCTCCGCCCTCGACGCCGACAGCGAGGGGGAGGAAGGACGCTTCTACGTCTGGACGCCCGCCCAGCTCGTCGACGTCCTGGGCGAGGCCGACGGCAGGTGGGCCGCCGAGCTCTTCTCCGTGACCGAGGCCGGCACCTTCGAGCACGGCGCCTCGACCCTCCAGCTCCGCGAGGACCCCGACGACCTCGACCGCTGGCGCGACGTGAAGGCAAGGCTGCTCGCGGCCCGCGAGCAGCGCGTCCGCCCCGAGCGAGACGACAAGGTGGTCGCTGCATGGAACGGCCTGGCCGTCAGCGGCCTGGCCCGCCTGGGCCTGTGGCTCGACGAGCAGGAGTACGTCGACGCCGCTGCCCAGGCCGCCGACCTCCTGCTGCGCGTCCACGTGGTCGACGGTCGCCTCCGGCGGGTCTCCCGCGACGGCGCCGTGGGTGCTCCGGCCGGTGTGCTGGAGGACTACGGCTGCGTCGCCGCCGGGCTCCTCGACCTGGTGCAGGCCACCGGGGAAGCGCGCTGGCTCGACGCCGCGACCGGGCTGCTCGACACCGCGCTGGCCCACTTCGTGGCGGATGGCGGCGGCTTCTTCGACACTGCCGACGACGCCGAGGCGCTCGTCGTACGCCCCCGCGACCCCTCCGACAACGCGGCTCCCTCAGGCCTCTCGGCGACGCTCCACGCGCTGGTGACCTCGTCGGCGCTCACGGGCGACGACGGTCATCGCGATGCCGCCGAGCGCGCGCTCGCGTCGGTCCACCCGCTGGTCACCCAGGCGCCGCGCTTCGCCGGCTGGTCGCTGGCGGCGGCTGCGTCGATGCTCGAGGGCCCACGCGAGATCGCCGTCGTCGGCCCGTCGGGCAGCCCCCGCGACGCCCTCGCCGACGCCGCCCGGCGCGACCCCAACGCCGTGGTGGTCGTCGCCGACGGCCCGGACGACCGGATCCCGCTGCTGGCAGGTCGCGTGCCCGTCGACGGCCAGCCGGCGGCCTACGTCTGCCGCCACCACGTCTGCGCCGCCCCCGTCACCGACCCCGCCGACCTGGCCGGCGCCCCTCCCGGATAGCTCGCTGCGAGAAGCCGGCGTGTGGCCGGAGGACATCGGCGCGCCCGCCGGTGTGGAGGCAAGCGCCATTGTGACGGCGTGGCCGAGCCAGCACGGTCGAGACGATGTGACCGGCGTCACTCGGGTGCCGGTCGTCGCTCGAGGAGTCCTTCATGCACGTCCGCACCAGGCTCATCCGTTCTCGAAGCACCCAGTCCGTCCTCGCGACGTGGCTCGTCGCGGTGGCACTGCTCGTGCCGACCGGCGGTGCCCAGGCAGCGTCCGGCCCGCTCGACCAGGTCACCGGGTTCGGCAGCAACCCCGGCATCCTGACGATGCACGCCTTCGTCCCCGACGACCTGCCGGACGATGCGCCGCTGGTCGTGGCCCTGCACGGGTGCACGCAGAGCGCGTCGGCCTACCACTCCCACTCCGGCTGGTCAGAGCTCGCCGACGAGCACGGCTTTGCCATGGTCTACCCGCAGACGAGCTCGGCCAACAACGCCAACTCGTGCTTCAACTGGTTCGAGCCCGGGGACACCGCCCGTGGGCAGGGCGAGGCTCTCTCGATCCGGCAGATGGTCGCGCACGCTGTGTCGTCGTACGGGCTCGACTCCGACCGTGTGTTCATCACCGGGCTGTCGGCGGGTGGGGCGATGACCGCGACGATGCTGGCGACCTATCCCGACGTCTTCGCGGGCGGCTCGGTGGTGGCCGGCATCGCGCACGGGTGCGCCACGTCCGTGTCGCAGGCGTTCACCTGCATGTACGCGCCGCCCGACCGGACGCCCGACGCCTGGGGTGACCTCGTCAGTGCCGCCCACCCGGGTTACGGCGGCCCACGCCCGGTCGTGTCCATCTGGCACGGCACCGCCGACACCACGGTGCGTCCCGCGATGGCCCAGGAGACCCGCGACCAGTTCACCGACGTGGCAGGCGTGGGTGAGCAGCCCACCGCCACCGAGCGGCTGTCCGGCGGTACGACGTTGACCGAGTACGGCGGCGGGGCCGTGCGCATGTACCTCGTCGACGGCATGCGTCACGGGACGCCGGTCGATCCGGGTGCGGGATGCGGCCGCGAGGGGGACTACTTCCTCGACAGCATCTGCTCGGCCGGGTACGACGCGGCCTCGTTCGGCATCGCGGACGGGACCGGTGGTGACCCGGAGCCCGAGCCGGAGCCGGAGCCGGAGCCCGAGCCGGAGCCGGAGCCGGAGCCGACGTGCGTCACGACGAGCAACTACGCCCACGTGGACGAGGGGCGCGCCTACGTCGCCGGTGGCTACGCGTACGCCAAGGGTTCCGGTGACCCGATGGGTCTCTGGAACGTCTGGCAGACGACGTCGTTGCTGCGCACCGGGCCGGACCACTGGGAGGTCGGCTGCTAGCCGGGCGTGGGTGTCAGCCGCCGGTGGGAGAGTGGCCGCATGAAGGCTCGGGACCTCACCACGCACGTGCCGCAGCAGCCGCGGCGGTTCTACGACGGCGGCACCCTGCCCGCCGACGGGCGCCCCGGGTCGCCGCCCGACCCCGGCAGCGACCCGCGCATCGTCCTCGAACGCGAGACCAGCGAGGATGTCGAGCGCTGGCGCATGGGACGCCGGCTCGCCTACCTCGACCGCCACCTCGGCGAGATCCTGGTGCCGGCCGACGCCGGCTTCCGCACCGACCTGACCTCGGTCCCCTCGCTGTTCACCTGGCTGGTGCCCAGGACCGGGGCCCACCTGCCTGCGGCCCTGCTGCACGACGCGCTGGTCGCCGGGCCCGACGAGGCGTCGTACGACATCCCGGGCGGCGCGGCGGTCGACCGGGTCGAGGCTGACCGGATCTTCCGCGACGCGATGGCCGACACCGGGACGGGTGTGGTCCGGCGCTGGCTCGTCTGGACCGCGGTCACGACCGCCACGATCTTCGTGGGGCGCGAGGTGCCGTGGACACGGGTGCAGACGTGGGGCTACCGAGCGGCGGCGGCCGTGACGATCGTCGTGGTCCTCGTCCTCGGCGGGGTCGCGACCGCCGACCTGCTCGACCTCTCGTGGGCGCCGACCCTGCCGTGGATGGGTGACCGACCGTGGGTGGGTGAGCTGGCCGGTGGCCTGGCCGGGGCGATCGTCGTCCCGCTGGCGCTCAGCCTGCTGTGGGGGCGATTCCGTCTAGCCGGGGCGATCGCCGGGGTGGTGCTGGCGGTGCTCCTCCACGTCACGGTCGCCCTCGCGGTCATGACTGCGGTCTACCGCGGCGTCGAGCACCTCGCGACCCGGTCGCCCCTGGTCGCGTGGGTGGTGTGTGCGGTCGCGGTCGCGACCGCCCTGGGCGCCTTCGGCTGGCTCAGCCTGGCGTGAGCGCAGCTACCTGCCGAGCCCCCGCCTGCCGAGCGCGTCAGCGCAGGGAGTAGGTGGCCAGCGAGACGCCGACGTAGTGGGCGGCGAAGGCCACCACGGTGAAGGAGTGGAACAGCTCGTGGAAGCCGAACCACTGGGGCCACGGGTTGGGGCGCTTGAGGCCGTAGACCACGCCGCCGAGGGTGTAGAACACCCCACCGACCGCGACCAGGGTCAGCACCGCGATCGCGACGTCGTTGTTGAAGCGGTCGGCTCCCTCGATGAACTGGGGGATGAAGAAGAGCGCGGCCCAGCCGAGCGCGAAGTACATCGGGGTGTAGAGCCAGCGGGGGGCGTCGATCCACAGCACCCGGAAGGCCACCCCCGCGAGGGCGGCCACCCACACCACGACCAGGAGTGTCGTGCGGGCTGACCCCTCGAGGAACAGCAGGGCGTAGGGGGTGTAGGTGCCGGCGATGAGCACGAAGATGTTGGCGTGGTCGAAGCGGCGCAGGAACGCCCAGGTGCGTGGGGACCACGTGCCGCGGTGATAGATCGCGGACACGGTGAACACGAGGAGCGCCGACAGCACGAAGGCAGCAGACCCGATGCGTGTCTCCGCCGTGGGCGACAACATCACCAGGACGACACCGGCGGCGAGCGCGACAGGAGCCGTGCCGGCGTGGAGCCAGCCGCGCAGGTGAGGCTTCACCTCGGCCATCTTGTCGGCGACGATCTCGGAGGCCCGGTCGACGGCACGCTCGACGCGATCGCGCGGGCTGGTGACGGGACGGGTCATGGCCCCAAAGTTACGGCACGGCAGGTGACTGGGCGACCCTGCTCACGGAGTGGTTCGTCACGCGATGCTGTCGCGGTCGGGTGCCCCGTCGCGCTCGTCCTCGTCGCCCTGGGTGAAGAACGAGAAGCTGCCGTCGGTCTCCAGGACGCACAGCTCGATGTGGCGCATCCGGCGGATGCCCTGCTCGCGAGCCGCCTCGTGGATGTCCTGGATCGTGATCCGCTCGGCCCGGAGCATGTCGAGAAGCGGCTCCCCGTCGCGAACGACGATGCGGGCGCGGCCCTCGATCCAGGGTCGGAACGGCGGGAAGTGGATGGCCAGCGAGCTGAGCGTGATGCCGGCGATGGAGAAGGTCGCCACCGCGATGACCGCTGCGGTCAGGGAGTAGTCCTCCTGGACGATGCCCTGGCTGACCAGGTCGCCCACCGTGATGAGCAGGATCATGTCGAAGGCCGAGAGCTGGGCGACCTCCCGCTTGCCGCCCACCCGGACGATGAGCCACAGGAAGGCGAAGATGACCAGGGAGCGGATCAAGATGTCCATCAGGGCATCCTCCAGGTCGTGAACGCCGTCGAGACGACCGGCCGGTCGTCCTCGAGCACCGAGATCTCGCAGTCGCGGATCCCTCCGAACTGGCCGGGGGCCGAGCGGGCGTCGAGGCTGACCTCGAGCGTGTTGCCGGAGACCGGTGCGTCGAACTCGTAGACGACCTCGGTCGGCGTGGAGGTCTCCGCGGAGGGGTTGGGGTACCAGTTCTGGAAGTCGAAGTTGTCGAAGATGCCGTCACACGCGCTCACCTGCACGGTCTCCCCGAAGCCCGCCTCGGCGGTGATCCGGACATGGAGGGGAGCGGGCTGGCCCGCGCGCGTGACCTGGGGATAGGTGACGTCGAGCTGGTAGCCCCGGGCCGTCGCGGACGTCTCCGCGGTGCGTGGGCCCAGCAGCCCGACGGTCGCGGCCAGCAAGATCGCGACGAGGAGCGCGACTCCGGCCCACCTCCACCACTGGCCGCGTCGGGACGGGTCGTCGCTGAGCCGGGCGGTCGTGCTGTCCTCACCGAGCAGGGGATGCTTCTCCACCCGGTCACCATGCTGCAGACGCTCACGGAACGCATGCCGCCGCGCCGAGACGCCCGCTCGGAACCCTGTGACAGGGCTACCATCGCCGGGTGACGGGCTGGAAGGACGCTGTGCGCCGGGTGCTCTACCCGGCCTACGAGTCGCGCGTCGTGAGGTCGCTGCCGTCGGGCCGCATCCCCAAGCACGTCGGCGTCATGCTCGACGGCAACCGCCGCTGGGCCAAGGCCGTCGGTGCCGACACCGCACACGGCTACCAGGCGGGCGCCGACAACATCCGCCCGCTCCTGGGTTGGTGCGAGGAGGTCGGGGTCCAGGTGGTGACCCTGTGGCTGCTCTCCAGCGACAACCTCACCAGCCGGCCACCCGAGCAGCTCTCCGGGCTTCTCGGCATCATCGAGGGAGCCGTGCAGTCGCTCGCCGAGGCGGGCCGGTGGCGTATCCACCCGGTCGGTGCGCTCGACCTGCTCCCCTCCGACATGGCCGAACGGCTCAAGGCCGCCGAGGAGGCGACCCGCCACATCGACGGGGTCCTGGTCAACATCGCGGTGGGCTACGGCGGCCGCCGCGAGATCGCCGACGCCGTACGCTCCCTCATGCTCGAGCACAGCGCCCGTGGCGCCACCCTCGAGGAGCTCGCCGAGACCATCGACGTCGAGCACATCGCCCAGCACCTCTACACCAAGGGGCAGCCCGACCCCGACCTGGTGATCCGCACGTCCGGCGAGCAGCGGCTCGGCGGGTTCCTGCTGTGGCAGAGCGCGCAGTCGGAGTTCTACTTCTGCGAGGCCCTGTGGCCCGACTTCCGGCGCGTGGACTTCCTCCGCGCGATCCGCGCCTACGCCGAGCGCGAGCGCCGCTTCGGCGCCTGAACGGTTCATCTCGTCGTCACCCTCCGCTCGGGCGTGTCGTGCCCGGATCGTCCTGGACGGGCGTACTTTCGTGCTCATCGGCAGGTGGGGAAGCCGGCCGAACCGGGAGGCAGCAGTGAGAAGTCACGCACCACTTCAGGGAGCCGGCCGGTCCATGTGTTGAACAGGACCGGGCGAGGTGTGTCGCGCCGGTCCGTGAGGGGTAGACGTCCGTGGCAGCCAAGACCGAGACGCCCGCAAGGCTCACCTATGTCCTCGACACCAGCGTCCTGCTGGCCGACCCGGGCGCGCTGAAACGCTTCGCCGAGCACGAGGTGGTGCTCCCCGTCGTGGTGATCACCGAGCTGGAGGGCAAGCGACACCACCCGGAGCTGGGCTTCTTCGCCCGGACGGCTCTTCGATCGCTCGACGAGCTGCGCGTCATCCACGGCCGGCTCGACGAGCCCGTGCCGATCGGCGAAGAGGGCGGGACGCTGCGCGTCGAGCTCAACCACACCGACGCGACGTCGCTGCCGAGCGGCTTCCGCCTGGGTGACAACGACACGAGGATCCTGGCCGTCGCCAAGAACCTCGCCGACGAGGGTCACCGGGTCACCCTCGTCTCCAAGGACCTGCCGCTGCGCATCAAGGCCTCGGCCGTCGGCCTCGACGCCGAGGAGTACCGGGCCGAGGCGGTCAGCGACTCCGACACCGGCTACACCGGCATGGCCGAGCTCGAAGTGACCTCCGCCCAGCTCGACGAGCTCTACGAGGACGGGACCCTCGACCTCGACCTCGCCCGTGACCTGCCCTGCCACAACGGCCTGGTCCTGCTCTCCGACCGGGGTACGGCGCTGGGGCGGGTCGGTCCCGACAAGCAGGTCCACCTGGTGCGTGGCGACCGTGAGGCGTTCGGCATCCACGGCCGCTCGGCGGAGCAGCGGGTCGCGCTCGAGATGCTCCTCGACCCTGACGTGGGCATCGTCTCGCTCGGCGGCCGCGCGGGCACGGGCAAGTCCGCGATGGCGCTGTGCGCCGGCCTCGAGGCCGTCATGGAGCGCCGCCAGCACAAGAAGGTCGTGGTCTTCCGGCCCCTCTTCGCCGTGGGCGGCCAGGAGCTCGGCTACCTCCCCGGCTCCGAGAACGAGAAGATGTCGCCGTGGGCCCAGGCGGTCTTCGACACCCTCGGCGCGCTGGCCGGCAAGGACGTCATCGACGAGGTGATGGACCGCGGCATGCTCGAGGTGCTCCCGCTGAC